>DATFIX010000289.1:0-9024 GCA_035269625.1 Natrialbaceae archaeon | reverse complement strand
CCGACGCGCCAACGACCGCGGCGCCGACGACGGACGCCCCGGACGAGACGACGACGAAACCGACGACTACCACGACGCCCGAGGACGACGGTCCACTCGCCATCGGCGAGGCCGCCGACCTCTCCGACAGCAAGGCGATCTCGGTCGACGGGATGGACTCCTCGATATTCGTGCTCACGCAGGGTGACGGCGGTGCTGACGTCGAAGCGGAGACGGGGACGTACTACGTGCTCGTCACCTTCGGCGGCCAGGGCGTCAGCGACTACGAGTCGTTCGTCACCGAGAACGCGACCCTGGTGATCAACGAACGGGAGTACGGCGACCCGGTGTTCACCTACACCAGCGGGTTCACCACCTTCACTGCCGCCTACCAGGTCCCGGCCGATCTCACCCCCTACACCGGGCGGGTCAAACTGGAGACCGGCGACGTCTCTGCGGCCTGGGAGTTCGACGCCGGCGTCATCGAATCCATTACCCAGAGCGTGAGTTACGCCGTCTCGTCGGTCTCGGTTCCCGACGCGGTCGCTCCCGGAGCGCCCTTCGGCATCGACGTCACCGTCGAGAACGGTGGCGATCCCATGACCTTCCTCGGGCAGGTGTTCGGGACCAGGGCGGCCCCCGTCCGGGTCCGCCAGGACGTGCCGGGGAGCGACGCGAAAACCTTCACGGTCGCTGCGAAGGCCCCGGCGGCCGGCGACGAGAGCGAGTTCGACGTGACCCTCGACTGGGGTGCCGACTCCATCAGCAAGACGATCCCCTTCGAGTAACGACCCTCGAAAACGTCGTTTTCCGCGATTTCTGTCGTGCCGTCAGTCGTACCGGGAGCCGTGCTCTCTCCCGACTCCAGTCAGTCGTGACGGAAGGCGCGCTGCCCGGTGAAGACCATCGCCATGTCGCGTTCGTCGGCGGCGGCGATCACGTCCTCGTCGTTGACCGACCCGCCGGGCTGGATCACGGCCTCGATGCCCGCGTCGGCAGCGGCCTCGATCCCGTCGGGGAACGGGAAGAACGCGTCGGAGGCCATCACGGCGCCCTCGGCGCTCTTGCCCTCGGCGTCGTTCTCGGCTTTCATCCTCGCGATCTCGACGGCGTCGATTCGCGACACCTGGCCGGCACCGACGCCGACCGTCTCGGTACCGTCGGCGAACAGGATGGCGTTGGACTTGACGTGCTTGATCGTTTGCCAGGCGAACAGCAGGGATTCGAACTGGGCGTCGGTCGGTTCGCGCTCGGTGACGACCTCGAGGTCCTCGCGGGTCGGCGCGGCCAGGTCGCGCTCCTGGACGAGTCGGCCGCCGACGAGTTTCTTCTCGGTCGTCGTTTCGGTGGGGTCCCCGAGGGGGCCGACCGCCAGCACGCGCAGGTTCTCCTTCTCGGCCAGCGTCTCGAGGGCGGCGTCGGTGTACCCGGGCGCGACGACGACCTCCTTGTAGGACTCGATGATTTGCGCCGCCGTCGCCGCGTCGCACTCGCGGTTGCAGGCGACGATGCCGCCGAACGCGCTCTTGGCGTCGGTCGAGAGCGCCCGAGCGTAGGCCTCGGCGAGATCATCGGCGGTGGCACAGCCGGCGGGGTTCGTGTGCTTGATCACCGCGGCGGCCGGGCGGTCGAACTCCCGGACCAGGTCCAGGGCGGCGTCGGCGTCGTTGTAGTTGTTGTAGGACATCGCCTTCGCACCCTCGTTCAACTGGGGGGCACCGACGACCGACGCCTCCTCGACCGCGACGTCGCGGTAGAGCGCGGCGTCCTGGTGGGGATTCTCGCCGTAGCGGAGATCGGCCTCGCGGTCCTCGCCCCAGGTTCGACGGGCCGGCAGCGCGTCGGCCTCGTCGCCCTTGACCGTGACCTTGCCCGTGTCCTCGTTTACCGTCACGCGGTCCTCGGCGAACCACCGGATCGCCCGGGGATAGGCCCTGAACTCGCCCTGGTGGAGCACTCGGTCCTTCAGCGCGTCCGCGTCGTCGTCCTCGTAGACGGGCACCGGTTCCTGGGTGACGATCGGCCCCTGGTCGACCCGTTCGAGGTCGACGTCGCCCGCCTCGTCGGTCGCGCCGGTCACGACGTGGACGGTGCAGCCGGTCGTCCGAACCCCCGCGTCGAGCACCTGCTCGTGGGCGTTCTGTCCCGGGAAGGCCGGGAGCAGGGACGGGTGGACGTTCAGCGTGGTCGGCGCTTCGTCCAGGAAGGTGTCCGTCAGGACGCGCATGTACCCGTCGAGGGTGACCAGGTCGACGTCGTACTCGGCAAGTCTGTCCAGCAGGCGTCGTTCGTGGGCCTGTCGCGACTCGTCCTCGTCCCGTTCGACGACCTCGGTCGGAATCCCTCGTTTCTCGGCTCCCGCCAGGACGGGGGCGTCGGCGTCGTTCGTGAGCACCACTGCCAGTTCGGCGTCAACCGGCGCGACGTCCGCGACGTGGAGCAGGTTTCGGCCGCGGTTACCGGCCAGCCCCGCGATTCGTGTCATGGTCGTTTGCATCCGGTCGCGGCCCAAAGGCGTTGTGGTCGTCGATAGGATATGTATGCATGAACGTGGTTATATTTGTGCCATCTCGGGCGTATCGGCGTTCGTTCTGTGCACGAAGCAGCATCACTCGACCCATCGGCTCGTCGTCAGTCGGGGATCGGCCCCCCACCGGCCGGGTCTCGGTCGCCTGGCGTCCGACACCCTTTTCGCACCCGGCGGCGCACGCCCGACCATGCCCGAACCACTCTACGCCGTCTCGCCGCTGGACGGTCGCTACGCCGGCCGGACCGCGCCCCTGCGCGAGCACGTCAGCGAGGCCGCGCTGATGCGCGCGCGGGTCGAGGTCGAGGTCGAGTACCTGATCGCCCTGGCCGACGTCGACGCCATCGACCTGACGCTCGACGCCGACGAACGCGAGACGCTCCGGGACCTGTACGGGACGTTCGACCGGGATGACGCGGACCTGATCAAGCGACTCGAAACCGACGGCTACGGCGAGTACCCGGCGACGAACCACGACGTCAAGGCCGTCGAGTACTTCATCCGCCTCCGGCTTCCCGACGGGTTCGAGGCGGTGGGCCCCTGGATCCACTTCGGCCTGACCAGCGAGGACGTCAACAACCTCGCGTACCGCCTGCTACTGGACGGGGCACTCCGGGAGGTCCTGCTGCCGGAACTCCTTTCGGTTCGGAACGCCCTCGCGGAGATGGCCCGCGAACACCGCGACCTGCCGATGCTCGCCCGGACGCACGGCCAGCCGGCCACGCCGACGACGTTCGGCAAGGAGATGGCCGTCTTCGCGGCCCGCCTCGCGAACGCCATCGCGGAGGTCCGTGAGGCGACGAACGCCCTGTCGGGCAAACTCGGCGGGGCCTCCGGCACGTACGCCGCCCACGTCGCGGCCTTCCCGGACGTGGACTGGCGGGCGTTCGCCCGCGAGTTCGTCGCGGGGCTGGACCTGGAGTTCACGCCCCTGACGACCCAGGTCAACCCCTGCGACGACCTCGCCGACCTGTTCGACGCCCTCCGGGGTGCGAACGACGTCCTGCTCGACCTCGATGTGGACATGTGGCTGTACGTCTCGGATCGCTACCTCGGTCAGGAGGCGACCGCGGGCGAAACCGGTTCCTCGACGATGCCCCACAAGGTCAACCCGATCGACTTCGAGAACGGCGAGGGCAACCTCTCGAAGGCCAATTCCGATCTCACCTTCCTCGGGGACTACGTCACGAAATCCCGCCTCCAGCGGGACCTCTCGGACTCGACGGTCAAGCGCAACGTCGGCGTGGCTCTCTCGCACTGTCTCATCGGCTACACCAAAACCGGCGACGGCCTCGCCACCGTGGTGCCCAACGAGCAGGTCATGCGCGAGGACCTGGACGCGAATCCCGAAGTGATCGGCGAGGCAGTCCAGACGATCCTCCGGCGCGAGGGCCTGGACGACGCCTACGAGCGCGTCAAGGACCTCACCCGCGGCCAGCGAACCTCGCTTTCGGACTTCCGGGCGCTGTTCGACGACCTCGACGTCGACGAGTCCGTGAAAGACGAGTTGCGGGCGCTCACGCCCGCCGGCTACACCGGCGTCGCGAGCGATCTGGTGGACGAACTCGGGGACTGAGATCCTCGCCCGGCCGGCATTCCTGTTCCCCGATTCGCGTCGCCGATATTCTTCGGGGTCGCGTCGTCGCTACTTCTCGGCGTCGTCGCTCCCGTTCCGCCTGAGGAGGCCCCACCCGCCGAGACCGAGCGCCACGAGCGTGCCGAAGACGCCGAACCCGGGGGTCGGCAGCAGTCCGCCACCACCCTCGCCGCCGGTCGTGGTGGGGGTGGTGCGCCCCGTCACCGCGTAGACGTTCCCGTCCTCGCTGCCGACGTAGACGGTCCCGTTTGCGACTGCCGGCGAGGAGTACACCTTGCCTGCGGTGTCGAAGTGCCAGCTTTCGTCGCCGTCGTCGGCCGAGAGGGCATAGAGGCGGCCGTCGACGCTCCCGACGTAGAGCTGCCCCGGTTCGGCGGAGTCCCCGTCTACGGCGCCGGTCACCGCCGGCGAGGAGTTGACGACGCCGTTGGTTTCCGTCCGCCACTGCCGGTCGCCGTCGTCGGCGTCGAGCGCGTGGACGTATCCGTCGAGACTGCCCACGTAGACCGTCCCGTCGGCCACGGTCGGCGAGGCGTCCACCTGGTCCTGGAGCCGATGGCGCCACCGCTCCGAGCCGTCGCCGGCCGCGAGCGCGTAGACGAACCCGTCGAGACTGCCGACGAAGACGGTCGCCTCGTCGTCGCCCTCGATTTCCGCCACGGTCGGGGCCGATTCCACGTTGTCGGCGGTTTGCTTGCGCCACTTCCTGCTTCCGTCCTCGGTCGACAGAGCGTAGACGTGGTTGTCGTTGCTCCCGACGTAGACGGTGCCGTCCACGACTGCCGGCGAGGACCACACCGCCCCGTCGGTCGAGTGAGTCCAGGTTTCGCTGCCGTCGTCGGTCGCGATAGCGTAGACGGTCTCGTCGTCGCTCCCGACGTAGACGGTGCCGTCGACGACGGTCGGGGCGGAGAGCACCGCGCCGTCGGTTTCGAACCGCCAGCGCTCAGTGCCGTCGGCGGTTGCGATGGCGTAGACGTTGCCGTCGTTGCTGCCCACGTAGACCGTCCCGTCGAGGACGGCCGGCGACGAACTCACCTTGCCGTCGGTTTCGAACCGCCAGCGTTCCGTCCCGTCCCCGGCATCGATGGCGTAGACGTTGCCGTCGTTGCTGCCCACGTAGACGGTCGCCCCGTCCTCACCGTCCTGACCGTCGGGGGCGACGACTGCGGGCGACGAGAGGACGTTCTCCGCCGTCTCGAACCGCCAGTCCTCCTCCTTCGAGTCGATCGGTCCGGTGTTGGTCGGCGCGAACCCGGTGTTCGCCGGGTCGGCGGCGAACTCGGCCCACGATTCCGTCGTTGGTGATCCGTTCTGGGCCGAAACCCCTGACGCGGCCGTCCCGGCGACGGTCGCGGTCCCGAGCGCCCGCAAGAGTGTCCGTCGAGAGGGCCTCCAGTCGCTCATACCTCGGCACTCGTACTCGTGCCCTATACCCTTCACCATCTCCAGCGATCGAAATATCCGGTTGCCCATCGTTCGCCTTGTTCCCGGTGGACGGTCAGTCCCCGTCCGGTCCGGCCAGTCCCGCGGCGACGGCGTCGATTACCAGGTCCATCGTCGCCTCGTACCGCTCTTCCCCGATGTCCTCGCGGTGGAGCGCCAGCAACGAGATAGCACGGACGGCACTGGCGACCGTTTCGGGGTCCGGCCCACGGAGTCGCCCGTCGTCGTACCAGGCCTCCACGTACGGAAGGATGTACGCCATCGATTCCCGACGGCTTTCCGCCTGCCCGTCCTCGCCGACGGCATTCCTGAGGCGGTCGAGTTCGTCGGGGTTCACCAGCAGTCGTCGAACGAGTCGGTTCGACTCCATTTCGTCTACGAGTGTGTTTAGAAACGCCGAGATTGCGCGTTCCGGGTCGTCGTACCGTTCGAAGGAGGCGGCGAGCACCCGGGCGACCATTTTCGTCCCCTCGCGCTCGAGGACCTCCACGTAGAGATCCCCCTTGGAATCGAAGAACTGGTAGAACGTGCTCGGCGCGATGCCGACCTCGTCGGTAAGGTCAGCGATCGTCGTCTTCTGGAGGCCGTGACGCGAGAACAGTTCGTGGCCGGCCGCCAGCAACTCCTCGCGGATGCGCTCGCGGTCGGCGTCGGTGAAGCCCTCGGGCATGGTTTCACTCCAGGCTCTTCCGGGAGAACCACCACTGGCTCGCCAGCACGATGACGACGGTCGCCCCGAGGAGAATCCCGGCCCCGGCGAGGTCGTACGTCCCGTCGACGAGGATCGCGCTGGGGTCGAAGTACCGTGTCGGGGAGAGCCCGCCGACGGGTTCGGCGTCCGTCCCGGCGACGACGGACTCGATCATGAACAGCCCGAAAATCGCGCCCAGGGCGGCCCGCTGGGCCCGTCCTTCACGGTCGAGGGCGACCGAGATGGCGAGGCCGATGGCGGCACAGGCCAGCAGGTACGGGATCGAGAACGCGTGGACCGCGACGAGGTCGGCGGCCGACATCGATTCCCCGATGAGCAGGACGCCGCCGTAGACGGCCATCGGCGTCAGGAGGTTTACGATCAGGACCGGCACGAGCAGCGAGAGGAACTTCTCGCCGACGATCCGCCGTCGGGAGACGGGCAACGAGAGACGCAGGTCCATCCGGCCGTCTTCGACCTCGCCGGCGACGGTCGAGGCGGCGCTGTAGGCCAGGTACATCCCGAGCAAGAGCACCCACACGAAGGAGTACAACTCGGCCGAGAGGAACCCCTCGATGCTGGTGATGTTCCTGACGCCGAACGCCTCCATGAACGCGGGCGGGAACGACTCGATGTACGCCTCCCAGTCGATCCCCGACGCCTTGAACGACGGGAAGAGCCAGACGTACAGCGCGATCAGCGCCGCGATTCCGGCGGTCAGGACGAGCGAGCCACGGACGCGGTGGCGACCCTCGTAGCGGGCGAATTCAAGCATTCCCGTCACCTCCCGTCGCGGTGTCGAATGCCGTACCCGACGTCCCTGCGTCGGCGGTCGTAGCGGAATCGTTCCCGTAGAAGCGCATGAACACGTCCTCCAGGGGTGCTTCCTCAAGATCCAGGTCCAGGAGGCGTTCCCGACCGAAGCGACCCAGCAGGTCGTTGATGTCGCCCGTGAAGGTGAACGTCACCTCCGTGATGGTCTCGTCGTCGGGCACCGACGACAGTTCCGGACCGGCCTCGATGGCGGTCACCGTCGGATCGTGGACGCCGTCGAAGTCGAGGTCCTCGGCCCCGAGTTCACCGACGACGCGGGCCCGAACGAACTTCCCGCTCCGGTCGAGCAGGGACTCGACGCGCTCGACGGTGACGAGGCGGCCGTCCCGGAGGATTCCCACCCGGTCGCAGACCCGGCGGACCTCGCTCAGCACGTGCGAGGAGAGGAAGAACGTCTTGCCCGCCCGTTTCTCCGCCCGGACGAACTCGTTGAACCGACTCTGCATGAGCGGGTCCAGTCCACTCGTGGGTTCGTCCATGACGAGCAGGTCGGGGTCGTGCATGAACGCCTGCACGAGACCGAGTTTCTGCACGTTCCCGCTCGAGAACTCCCGGACCGTCCGATCGAGTGGGGGATCGAACAGTTCCAGGATTTCATCGCGACGGTCGTCGCCCTTGATCGAGGCGTGCAGGTCCAGGATTTCCCGCCCCGTTGCGTCACGGTCGAAGGAGGGGTTGGACGGGAGGTAACCGACCGAGCGTTTGGCGGCGATCAGTTCCCCCTCGTCGCGAACGTCGTGGCCCATGATCGTGGCCGTCCCTGCAGTCGGGGACTGCAGGCCCATCAGGGTCCGGATGGTCGTCGTCTTGCCCGCCCCGTTCGGCCCGAGATAGCCGAACACTTCCCCGTCTTCGACCTCGAACGTGAGGTCGTCGTTGGCGAGGATGGGCCCGTAATCCTTCGAGAGACCGTGTATTTCGATGGCGCTCATTCGGGAGTCACGACCTCATCTAAGAACTCATGAACGATCTATTTTTGCATTTTCAAAGTGTCGGCGGGACAACGGTCATGGTCCTGCCCGTCGTGAGTAGGACCACACCATGACGGAGACGCAATCAGAACCGGAACCCGAGGCCGAGTTCGAAACGGTCACGGAAATCGGGGCCGAGACGCCCACGCTCATCGAGGGACTCCCGGGCCACGGCCTCGTCGCCTCGATCGCCGTCGAACAGATCCGCCAGCAACTCGAGTTGACCCACCACGGCAACATCGTGTCCGACGAATTCCCCAGCGTCGTCACCTTCGAGGACGGCCTGGTCCGTGATCCGGTCCGCGTCTACGCCGGGACGGACCCCGCCGTAATGACGCTACAGAGCGACCTCGCCCTTCCCCAGTCGTCGTTCGACGCACTGAGCGAGTGCGTCCTCGAAGATCTCGCGTCGGAGTTCGATCGTGCCATTTTCCTGGCCGGGGCCCAGGCCGAAGAGGAGAAGGACATCGGGAAGGTCGTGGGCGTCGCGACGACTGACGCGCTCAAGCAGGAACTGGCCGATGCCGGCATCACGGTCGCGGAGGATCCGGGCGTCGTGGGGGGTGTGACGGGCGCGCTGATGCAGGCGTGCTATCACGCCGACGTTCCCGCGGTCGTCCTGATCGTCCAGGCCCACCCGTACCTCCCCGACCCGGCCGCAGCCCGGTCGGTCATCGAGAACGCCCTCGAACCGCTCGTGGAGTTCGACATCGACACGACGGAACTCAAAGAGCAGGCCGACGAGATCCAGCGTCGCCTGCGCCAGATCGCCCAGCAGTACGAGCAGATGTCCCAGGAGCAACAGCCAAAGGAGTCACAGCCGCCGGGCATGTTCCAGTGATCGACCGCGCATCGACCACAGCGGCGTGACAGCCCGAAGGAAACGGCGGCTGAACGTCCCGGCCGATCGACGTGGGAAATCGTCCTCTTGGTGGTAAACACACGCAACGACGTTTTCCACACTTCCCAGTTGAATAGA
>DATFIX010000288.1:0-4158 GCA_035269625.1 Natrialbaceae archaeon | reverse complement strand
GTTCATCAGCCAGTGGGTCCGGAGCCACCGCGACCTGCCCCTCCGGCTGAACCAGTGGTGTTCGGTCATCCGGTGGGAGGCCACCGACACGAAGCCGTTCTTCCGGACCAAGGAGTTCCTCTGGCAGGAGGGCCACACCGCCCACGAGACGAAGGACGAGGCCTGGGACGAGACGATGATCCGCCTCGACCAGTACGAGCGCGTCTTCGAGGAGGTGCTCGCCATCCCGGTCCTGACGGGCCGCAAGCCGTCCCACGACAAGTTCCCCGGTGCCGACACGACGACCACCGTCGAGGCACTGATGCCCGACGGCAAGTCCGTCCAGAGCGCCACCTCCCACTACCTGGGCACGTCCTTCGCCGAGGCCTACGACCTCACCTACACCGACGAGGACGAGGAAGAGACGGTCGCCCACACCACCTCCTGGGGCCTCTCCTGGCGCGCCCTGGGCGCGTTGATCATGACCCACAGCGACGACCAGGGCCTCGTGCTCCCGCCGACCATCGCACCCACCCAGGTCGCCATCGTCCCCATCTGGAGCGAGGACGACCGCGACGACGTCCTCCAGTACGCCACCGAGGTCGCCGCCGAACTCGAGGCGGCCGGAATCGACGTGGAACTCGACGACCGCGAGGAGCGCAATCCCGGCTTCAAGTTCAACGAACACGAACTCAACGGCGTCCCGCTCCGGATCGAGATCGGCGGCAACGAGGTCGCCGACGAGACCCTCACGCTCGTCCACCGCCCCGACGGCGAGTCGATCGAGGAGGACCGCTCCGGCGTCGTCGAGACCGTCGAGGACCACCTCGACACGATCTACGACAAACTCTACGACGCGGCCGAGGAGAACCTGGCGGAGAACGTCCGCGAGGCCGAGGAAACCTCGGAAATCCTCGGCACCATCGGCCAGCACGGCGGCTACGTCAAGGCGCCCTGGTGCGGCGACGAGGCCTGCGAGACCGTGATCAAGGAGGAGATCGCCGCCGAAATAATCATGCTGCCCCTCGACGAGGACGCCGACGACCCCGAGGCCGCGCGCGAGGACGTCGAGCAACCCGAGGCCGACACCTGCGCGATCTGTGACGAACCGGCCGAACACGTCGCGTACTTCGCGAAGACGTACTGACCGCTGAGTGCCTTTTTGCTAGAGCGGATATTTCCCGTCGATGATCGCCTGCGCGACCAGCCCCATGTAGTCGATCGACGGATCCCAGCCAGTCGCACTGCCGGCTTCGACCCGGTGGCGGTGGAGGTCCGCCCAGACAGTCGCGAGCATGAACGCGGCGTGGGCCCTGTAGAACCGGTCGCGCTCGAACGGGATGCCGGTCAGTTCCTCGTACCGAGCGACCAGTTCCTGTCGGGTCGGACTCCCCGGTTTCGCGGTGAAGGGGCTGTGGCCCTTCTCGTTCATCGCCCGGACGTGTTCCATCGACTCGTCCGAATATCGCGCTTCGAGGTCGTCGAGGGGTAGAACCGGATCGCCCTCGTCCCGCCAGTCGAGCAGGAAGTACCCGAGTTCGGTCAGCGGGTCGCCCACAAGCGCAGCCTCCCAGTCGAGGACGCCCGTGACCTCGGGGCGATCCTGGCCGTCGAACAGGACGTTCCCGGGCCGGTAATCCCCGTGGACGAGCCTCGTTTCGGACGCCGACGGGGCGTTGTCCCGGAGCCATTCCTCGACCGACCGGAGTCCAGGCACTTCCTGGCCCGTCACGCTCGTCGCCACGTCGAGTCGAGCGCTCGCCTGCTCGACCATGTCCAGCGGCGTGTCGTGGTCGCAAACGTCCTCGAACGGTTCGACGGGAAGCGAGTGGATCTCGGCGAGCGTCTCGATCAGTCGGACGCCGATCCGTTCGCGGGCGTCGGGGTTACGATACCGCTCGGGCAGGTCCTCGCTCCACGGGAACGGGTCGCCGTCGAGGTGGGTCGTCAGGAAAAACGCGTCCCCGAGGATCGACTCGTCCTCGCAGAACAGCACGGGCTCCGGCGTCGCGATCGACGTGGACTGGAGCCGTTCCATCAGGTGGTACTCCCGGTCCAGGTCGTTGAACAACTCGGTATGTCGCAGTTTGTTGGGGCACCGCAGGACGTACGGTTCCCCACCGTCTTCGGTCGAAATCCAGAGGACCAGGTTGACCCCATCGCCGATGACCTCGGTGGCGGTTATCGTTTCGTCGAGTTCCGCCGAGAGAACGGGTTCGAGCGACGACGTATCGAGGTCCGCATCAGAACGGGTCATACCTGGACAACCTTCCCGGGTTCAAAAAACCTCCTGGCGGTTCGGGAACGTGACCCAAGTCAGATGCCGGGGATCGAAGACTGCTCGGGACTACACTTCGGACCGCACGATCGGGGGCGACAGCAGCACGCCACCGGGGAAACGACAATCCGCGAAATGTGGGCTGCGTTCCGTTCGAACACGTTCGTTCTCATCCTGCAGGAACAATGGCAAGGGTTTCACCGTCGGACACCGAAGCCAGGAACGAAAGACGAGTGCGTGACCGGTTCGGACGCTGGTCCCCATCCAGCAACTCCGTTTCCGCTCCGCAGCATTCGGCCCCAGGACAATGACATCAAACGCCCAGACGACCGACGACGACATCTGTCGGATTCGCGCAGTCCTCGAACTCACGCCCCCCGAGGAATGCATGCTCAGACGGAACGACCAGGACGTCGTGGACCTGAAGGTCTCGGCGAGGGGCGAGACCCCGCGCTGCGAGTGGGCACTCACGACCGACGACACCGAAATTCGCTATCGGGACACGCCCGCTGGGGAGTGCGAGCACTGCCCGTGGCCGATCTTCGAGCGCCACGGGTGCATCCTGCAGATCCTCGACGTGAACGGCGATTCCATCGTGGCGTCGGTCAACGTGCAGGACGAGGCGGCCCTGCAGCAACTCCTGGAGGAACTCGAGGAGTCCTGCGAGGACCTCCGGACGATCACCATGGTCGAACCGGGACGGAACTGCGACCCACTGAAGGACGAAGTCGGCGAAGTAGCGCTCTCGGCGCTCACGAAAAAGGAGCGAAAGGCACTCGAAATCGCCGTCGCCGCCGGGTACTACGCGATGCCCCGGCACGCCCAGCTGGGCGAGATCGCCGACGAACTCGACATCACCGCCTCTGCCATGTCCCAGCGACTCAATCGCGCGGAAGCCAAGATCGTCATGCAGTTGTTCTCCGGAGACTGAGCGGTCCGGGCGCTGGCCTGTCCGAATCGGGGTCGCCGATCGAACTGCCGTCTCCGGTATCGTTTTCCCGCCCGTCCTCCACCCTGACCCATGGACGACGCACTCGTCATCGGCGGCACGCGCTTCATCGGGCGCCACGTCGTCGAGGACCTTCGCGACCACGGCTACGACGTCACGATCTTCAATCGCGGCACCCACGAGAACCCCTTCGAAGACGCCGATGACGTCGCGCACGTGCAGGGGGATCGCACGGACGACGGCGACCTGGCTGACGCCGCCGCAACCGATCCCGACCTGGTGATCGATTGCGTGGCCTATTATCCCCGGGACGTCCGGACCGCGACCCGGGTTTTCGATGACGTCGACGCCTACGTGTACATCTCCTCGGGTGACGCCTACGGGCGCGAGGAGATTCCGAAACGCGAGGGCGAGACGCCCCTGGAACCGTGCACCGAGGAGCAGGCGACCGACGACTCGGGCGAGACCTACGGCAACCGCAAGGCAGAGGGCGACCGCGCGATCTTCGAGGCCGCCGAGCGAGGGGTGAACGCCTTCAGCGTCCGCCCCTGCATCGTCTACGGCCCGCACGACTACCGCGAGCGCCTGGATTACTGGATCGATCGGGTGAACCGGTTCGACCGGGTCGTCGTTCCCGGCGACGGACAGAACGTCTGGCACCGGGCCTACGTCGAGGACGTCGCCAGCGCCCTCCGGATCGTCGGCGAGCGCGGCGAACCGGGCCGGGCCTACAACGTCGGCGATCGCCGACTCGTGACCCTCGAAGAATCGATCGACCTGATCGCTGACGCCTTGGAAACCGACGTGGAGATCGTCCACGCCGGGCCGCGCGAACTCGCCACCGGCGGCCTCGCTCCGGAGGATTTCATCCTCTACCGTGACTACCCGCACGTGATGGACACGAACGACCTCGCCGCCCTGGGCTGGGAGTCGACGCCGCTGGAGACCGCGA
>DATFIX010000287.1:0-5863 GCA_035269625.1 Natrialbaceae archaeon | reverse complement strand
AACAGGTCGTCGTACATCGCTTCGCGATCCGCGATCGAATCCCCGTCGGCGTCGATCCAGCGGAGGTCCGCGTCGAGGCCGTCGCGCATCGCCGCGTAGAAGTTCTCCCGGGCGTCCTCCCAGTGCATGTCTCGGACCGGGTGGTTGCGGGCGTGCATCCCCTCGACGAGGCCGGCAATCGCCGCCTGGAAGGCGATCGAATCCCGGACCGTCGGCTGGCCGGGGAGGAACCTGAACTCGATGCGGGCGTTGGCTTTCGAGCGCGTCGCACCGCCGAACACCGGCCGGACCCAGCGCCAGTAGGTCCCGTGTTTCGTCCGGAAGTGGGCGAACTCGTCGTCGAACCGGTCGCCGCGCTCGACCGGGACCGGGACGAACGTCTCGTCGGCCGCGATCCGGTCGACCGCCTCCTCCACGGTTGCGACGTCCTCGGGGAAACTCACCTTCTCGACGCCGTCGGGGTTCATCGCCGTCTCGAAGACGCTGATCCGGTGTTCGGCCCAGGCGTCCTCGACGATCCGGTCCGGCGGGACGTCGTCGTAGAGGTCGGGCGGGAAAAACGGGGAGTTGACCCCGAGTGCGAGCAGCGGTCCGGCGATCCGGAGCCCGTACCGGAAGTACTCCGGGAGGTCGGGCGCGTGGGGCACCTGGTAGTGTGGCTGGATGGAGGTGATCAGGCTCTCGGGCATGACCGTGTCGGCCTGGAGGGAGACGTTCGGCGCGTCGATCCGCATTCCGGCCGGGGGCTCCGTGTTCGCCATCGCGTGGTACCGCGCGGAATCGCTCATGCCGGTGGCGATCCGGACCCCGTCCGCCTCGACGCTGCCGGTGAGGTACTCGCGACCCGTCTCCCCGTGGGGCGGGATCGTCCAGACCGCGTCGCTCACGAGTCGCATTCCTTCCTCCCGGGCCCGATCCAGGGCGGTACGGAGTTTGGCCTGGACCTCCGACTCCTGAGCCCGGATGCCGTCGGAGTTGATCGGCTGTGGGCTGGTCGACATCTCGGCGTTGTGGAGGCCGAGTTCCTTCTCGAAGCCGACGAGTTCGAGCATCCGCCGGGGAACGCGCTCGAGTGCCCCCGGATCGGCGACCTGGTCGCGGGTGGCGGGGGCCACGTCCTCGACGGCGTAGAACTCGTATTCGAGGCCGATGATCCCTTGCTGGTTGTCGAACGTTCCGTCGTCGATCTCTCGTTTGATGACCTGGGCGTCCGCCTCGACGCGCTCCTGGAAGACCGCGGGATCCGTTTCCAGGGCGTCCCGGGTCGCGGAGACGATCGAGTCCTGATCCATCGAGTGTCGGAGGACACGGCCCCATTCGGAAAGGCCCGTCGGTCCGGGGCGTCCCGCGACAACGGACGGCATACATTCGGGAGGCCGACGAACGGGAGGACGCGGGGTTTATGCCCGACCGGGAGCGATTCCACGCCATGTCGAACGCCAAGGGCGACCGTCGCGAGCGCGAACTGGTCAACGCGCTCGATGACGCGGGCTTTGCGGTGATGCGTGCGCCGGCCAGCGGGAGCGCGACCGAGCGGGAACTGCCCGACGTGCTCGCCGGGAACGGCGATGTCTTCTACGCGATCGAAGCGAAATCCAGCGCCGGCGACCCGATCTACCTCCAGGGGGAGGAGGTCGAGAACCTGATCTTCTTCGCGCGGAACTTCGGCGCGAAAGCCAGAATCGGCGTCCGGTTCGACCGCGAGGACTGGTACTTCTTCCATCCCGGCGACCTGCACGTCACCGACGGCGGCAACTACCGCGTCAAGAAGGAGACGGCACTCTCGGAGGGCACTGACTTCGCCGAGTTGACCGGGGAATCCGAGCGAACCGGTCTCGACGAGTTCTCCGAGGGCTGAGCGCGAGACGATCGCGAGAAGAGTCGCAGTTTCGGTCAGTCGTCCTCGCTTCCGGCGACGTCGGCCCCGACGGTCGCCCCCGACGAGGTCGGTTCGAGCGTCGGGCCGAGGTATTTCGTCCAGACCACCAGCAGGCTCGGGAGCACGAGCACGCTCGCGAGGAACGCGTAGATGATCGTCATCCCGGTGATGATCCCGAACTGCTGGAGCGGTGGGAGGATGGCGAACGCGAGCACGCCGAACCCGCCGACGGTGGTCGCCGCGCTGCCCAGGAGCGCGCCGCCGGTCCCGGTGACGGCCCGGTGCATCGCCTCCCAGACCGACCCGGTCCGGTCGAGTTCCTGATTATAACGCTCACTGAGGTGGATGCTGTAGGCCACGCCCAGTCCGACGGTGAGGCTGGTGATCATCCCCGTCATGACGTTGAACGAGATGTCGGCCAGTTCCATCGTGCCGAGAATCCACGAGACGCTGAACACGACCGGGAGCAAGGTCACGGCCCCCAGGGTCGCGCTCCCCTGAGTGATCCGGTAGGTCAACATCAGGATCGCGAACACCGAGACGAGCGTGATCAGCAGGCTCTCGATGACCGTATCCAGTAGCTGATCCTGGATGATCTTGAACAGGATGATCTGGCCGGTCGCGGTCGCCTCGACCCCCTCGACGGCGTCCACGTCGTCCGCGATGGGCTGCATCGCGTTGGTCACGTCGGTCCCCGAGGCCGCCCCGCTCGTCGCGACGACGAGCCGGAACGCCCGATACTCGCCGCCCTCGGTCCGGTGGATGACGCCGGCGGCCTGGTCACCCGCGACCGCGAACAGTTCGTCGTAGACCCGTTCGAGGTTGCGGTCGGGAACCCGGTCGCCGTCCGTGTCGGCGGCGGTGAACGTGGCGTTGAAGGACTCGTTCGTCGCCGCAACTGTCCGCATCACCGACAGTGGGCTCTGGATGCTCGCCTCGCCACCCGCGAGTTGCTTCGTCGGTTCTGCGTCGGCCGCCTGCTCGGACGCGGTCTGGACGGCCTGGAGCGCCGCCGGGTTCGTCACGTCGCCCTCGATCAATAGCTGGGCCTGCGAGTCCTCCCGCAGGAAGTTCTCGTTGACGTACTCGAGGTGCTGTTTCGCTGTGTAGTCGCCCGGTTTGAACGGCTCCGGCAGGTCCTTGGTCCACCCCGGCGGATCCTCGGCGAGGAAGTCCTCCTGGTTGAAACTGGTGTCCACCTGGGTCGCACCGTACGCGCCGCCCGCGCTGACGAGCAACGCGAGCACGATGACGACCCATGGCGCTTTCCGGGCGGCCGTCGAACCGACGGCCAGCACCTGGCTGAACCGCCCGCCGCCGGTCCCGAACGCGCCCTTCTTCCGGTCCCAGCCGCGGGCTTCGAGGAACGAATCGATTTCGACCTTGAGCGCGGGCACGAGGACGCCGAACACGAGCAGGGTGGCCGTGATGCCGAACGCGCTCACGACGCCGAAGTCCTGGATCGGCGGGATGGGGCTGGTGAGGTTCGAGAGGAACCCGGCCACGGTCGTCGCGGTCACCCACAGCAGGGCGACGCCGACGCCGGCGAGCGCGACGTTCATCGACCCCCGGACGCCGTTGCCCAGTTCCTCGCGCTCCTCGCGGTGGCGCATGAAGATGTGGATCGCGTAGTCGATCGACAGCCCGATCAACAGCACCGGCACCGCGACGAACATCTGGTTGAACGAGATGCCGGCCCAGCCCATGAACCCGAACGTCCAGACGAGCACCGTGCCGATCCCGAAGAGGCCGAGCACGATGTCGATGGGGTCGCGATAGGCGACGATCAGCGCGAGCAACACGAAAAACAGCGCGAGCGGCCCGACGATGTTCAGGCTGTCGCCCATCGAGTTGTCGATCTCCTCGGTGATCATGCCCGCCCCGAAGACGATCGTCTCGAGGCCGTCGTCGCCGACGTCCCGGTCCGCGACGTCCTGCATCCGGAGTTGTGCGTCGATGACGCGGTCCGAGGCCATCCCGCCGTGGCCTCCGCTCCCACCGTCGGTTCGCTGGGTGACGATGAGCATCGTCGCGTTCGCGCTGGAGGCCCCCGGTTCGTACCTCGTGGGCATGAACGCCAGCGCGCTCATCTCACCGGAGCCGCCGGGTTGCAGGACCCTCTCGAGGGTTCGATCGATCTGGCTCTCGTTCATCGCCTGCAGTTGCTCGATCTGGGCCTGGAGCGACGGCGAGGACGCGGCCTCCAGTTCGGCTTTCTGCGTGCGGAGGCGTTCGCCCAGTTCCTTCAGGCGAGCACCCTTCTCGGCGAGCGCCGTGCTCCGCTCCTGGAGGGTCGCGTAGTCGTCCGCAAGCACCCCCTGGATACCCAGCCGATAGGCCTGTTCGGCCTGCGAACGGTTCTGCGCACCGCGGAGGAGCGTGACCGACCGGTTGAAGATGGCGTAATCGGTCCGATTGAGTTCGACTGGCACGTCCCGTTGGACCTGTTCGAACTGGTCCCGGGCGCTCGCCGACCGGTCGGTTCGGAGCGTGTCGAGGGCGGCCTCGAGTTGGCCGGTCGTCGCATTGAGTTCCGCGCTACGCCGTTCGAGGGCGGCGCGTTCCTCCGCCACGGTTTGGTTGAGTTGCTGGAACGTCGCGGCGGTCCGCTGGAGTTCGCGCGCCTGCTCGCCGCGGATGGCCGCCGTCGCCACCACGTTCGGAACGCCGACGATCGATCCGTTCTCGACCAGCGTCCGATCGATCGACGGGTCGTTCCGGTAGGCTTGCTCGAGTTCGAGGATCGAGACGAGCGACGCTTTGTCCAGAACGTTCTCGCCCCTGACGATGAGCTGGACCGTCGTCCGGTTGTCCGGACCGGTCGAGAAGTTCTCCTCGATGTACTCGAGTTTGTCCGCGGCCGCAGTGTCGCTCTGGAACTGATCGAGCGACGAGGACTGGTCTACCTGGCCCGCCCCAGCCCCGACGAGCACCGTCAGGACGACCATGACGGCGATCGCAACCGTGCTGTAGTCGGTAATCAACTCGGTAATCCGTTCGGCGCGACTCATGTGCGACACCTCCCGCTGTTTGGTGTTGTCATTCTCATACTAACACGAGGGCTCTTTACGGGTACTGACGAGGAGGTGGAGTTAAGCCCATCGGATTGAACGAACGTTCAGTAATTGTCGTTTCACGCCGTTAATTCAAGTTCGACCGGGACGGAGTCGCACGACGTCGCCCCCGTCCGGCCGACAATCAGTCGTCCTCGCCGTCCAGGGACTCCGCCCCCGCCGGACCGACCGCCCGGTGTTCCTCCCGATCCGATCGAAAACGCCGTGCAACCGTTCGGAGCGTTCGGCGTTGCTCGTCCTCCAGCGCGAACAGGGTCACGCTCACGCCCACGGCCGCGTCCGTCAGCAGCCACTCGAAATCCGTCGATTCGACCCGCGCCAGCGCGTCGAGTCGGTCCAGCACCGACCGCGAGAGAACGTCCACCGCGTCGAGACGCCTGGGTTCCGGAACGTCCTGTTCCAGGAGCAGTCGGTTGGCGAGCGCCCGGTAGAGGTCCCCCGCGAGGATCCGGGCGGCCGGGGCGGTCGCGTCCCGTTCGACGAGCGTCCCGTGCGTTCGGAGGTGAAGCCTGGCGAACTCGACCGCCGCCGCCGGATCGAGCGCGGACCGGTCCGCCTCGGCGATCCGTCGTCCGGCAACGAGGACGAGCAACGGTGCATAGCCGACGCGACCGTCGTCCGAATAGGGATCGGCGTCGGTGCCGATCGGACCGGCGACGTCGGAGTCGACGACCCCCTCGACGTGGTCGCGTACCTCTCGCCGCCACGAACCGAGTCGCGAGTCGAGGTCGGTGTTCACGGGCATCGGTGGAACTGTCGGACGTCGATCCTCCTGCGAAGCGATGACCCGCGTCGGGGACTGACCACACGACGGCTACGGGTTTCGACGGTCGATTCTCGGGGACCGGCCACGATTTGAATGGCCGTTCAGCTAGGCATAAGTTTTTCGACCGTCCCCGGGCGGACGACG
>DATFIX010000286.1:0-14760 GCA_035269625.1 Natrialbaceae archaeon | reverse complement strand
CCCTCGCCGACCAGCGAGTTGGCGCCCTCGGCGAGAACGACGACCGGGGCCCGGAGTTCGCCGTCCGGGCGGTCGGTGTCGACGCCGACGACGCGGCCGTCGTCGTCGCGCAGGACGTCCGTGACGGTCGTCTCGGTGATGACCGTCGCGCCGGCCTCCTCGGCCTGCTCGGCGAACCACTCGTCGAAGTCGCCACGGAGGACGGTGTAGGCGTCGTTGTGGGGCTCGTCGAGCCACTCGCCCGGTCGCATCGAGAGGGCGGTTTCGTCGTTCTCGCTCAGGAAGCCGTAGCGCTTCTCGGCGACGTAGCGCTCCATCGGCGCGTCGTCGAGGTCGACCAGTTCCCGGATGGTTGGGGTGAACAGGACGCCACCGAAGACGTTCTTGGTGCCGGGGGACTGCCCGCGTTCGATGACGATCGGGTTCAGCCCCTCCTCGGCCATGGTCAGCGCGGCGGCCGATCCGGCCAGTCCCGCGCCGACCACGATGGCGTCGAAGTCGTCGTCGTAGTTGATCTCGTCGCTCATGTCAGGCCGTCACCTCCGCTTTCCGCTCCTCGCGGATCATCTCGGCGAGCGCGGGACAGACCTCGAAGAGGTCGCCCACGATGCCGTAGTCGGCGTGCTCGAAGATCGGTGCGTTGGGGTCGGAGTTGATCGCGACCACGGTTTCGCTGTCGTTCATGCCCTCGAGGTGTTGCACGGCCCCGCTGATGCCGGCCGCGACGTACAGATCGGGCCGGACGGTCTTGCCGGTCTGGCCGACCTGGCGAGAGGCTTCGATCCACCCCTCGTCCACTGCGGCACGGGAGGCGGCGACCTCCGCGTCCAGGGCGTCGGCCAGGTCCTCGATGGGCGAGAAGTCGCCCTCGACGCCGGCACCGCCGGCGACGACGACCTCGGCGTCCGTGATGTCGGCCACGTCACCGACCGAGCGTTCGAGGACCCGGGAGAGCGTGTCGGCCTCCTCGACGACGACATCGGTCGTTTCGATCTCGCCCTCGCGGTCGTGATCGGGCTCGTTGGCGTCGAACACGCCGGGGCGAACGGTCGCCATCTGCGGGCGGTGCTCGGCGCACTTGATCGTCGCCATCGCATCGCCGCCGAAGGTGGGCCGGCGAGCCAGGAGCAGTCCCTCGTCGTCCACGTCGAGTTCGGTGCAGTCGGCGGTCAGGCCGGCGTGGGTCGGGACCGCGACGCGGCCGGCAAAGTCCCGACCGGTGTGGGTCCCGCCGATCAGCGCGACGTCGGGCTTGTACTCCTCGACGAGATAGCGGAACTGCTCGCCGTAGGGATCCGCGCGGTAGGGCTCGAACACCGGGTCGTCGGCGACGAGCGCGCGGTCGGCCCCGTACGCGATGGCTTCCTCGGCGATGTCGGTCACGTCCTCGCCGATCACGAGCGCGACGAGGGCTTCGCCCTTCTCGTCGGCGAGGCGTCGGCCTTCCGAGAGGAGTTCCCAGGAGACCGAGGCAACCTCGCCGTCATGGACCTCGATAAACACCCAGACGTCCTCGTACTCGTCGGGGTCGACGTCAGTCATCGGCGGTCACCTCCCCGCGGAGTCGCTCGACGTCCTCGGCCATCGCCTCGAACAGGTCCTCGGGCGTCTCGACCGTTTCCCGTTCGCGTTCGACGGGGTCGGCCGTGTCCATGCCGCCGACCTGGGTCGGGGAGACGGCCAGGCCGACCTCGTCCTCGACGTCGATGTCCGACGCCGACCAGACCTGGGGTTCGAACTCGGTCTCGGAGAAGATCTTTCGGTGCAGGCCGGCGACCCGGGGCTCGTTCTCGCCGAACTCGTAGGCGACGACGACCGGCAGGCTGGCGGCAACCCGCTCGTACCCGCCCTCGACGTCGCGTTTGGCGACCAGTTCGTCGTCCTCGGGGCGCGGTTCGAGGTCCTCGGCGTAGGTGAGCTGTGCCCACCCGTTGTGGGCGGCCATCCCCGGCGGGACCTGCCCCGTCGAGGAGTCGGTGCTCTCCTCGCCACAGAGGACGACGTCGGCGTCGAGTTCCTCGGCGGTCCGGGCAAGCGCCAGGCTCGTCGGCCAGGTGTCGCTGCCAGCGAAGGCTTTGTCGGTCAGAAGAACCCCGTCGTCGGCTCCCAGGCCGACGGCCGTCTGGAGGACGTCCTCGGCCCACGGCGGCCCCATCGTTATCGCGATCACTTCGCCCCCGACCTCGTCACGTAACTCGAGGGCGGCCTCGACGGCGTTGAGATCCGGCTTGTTCAACACGGCTGCCGCGTCGGCGCGGTTCAGCGTCCCCGTCTCCGGGTCGATCGAGACCTCGTCAGCGTCGGGGACTTGCTTTACGCACACGACGATCGTCCATTCGTCTGTCATGGTAGCTCCCTGGTTGTGTGTGGAATTTTCAATACACTTCCTGTCTCAGGACGGGGCTATAGTAAACGGGTTGGCCGTTCCCATTTTCTGGGAACGTGGATTCGCGGCACGCAGGGTCTCTATAGGGGGTGACTTACTCGTAAAAAACTCTCCCCGAACACCTTCATGTCGGCCCTGTCATCAGGCCCCAAGGAGTGCCTGTGCTTCCCAATCCGGAAGTATTCGGATCCGAGGTCCTCCCACTCACCGTTCGGCGATCGCTCGCTCGGCGATTGCAGGCAGCGCTTCTTCGACCGGTTCGCGGAGCACGTAGTCGGCGAGGCGATCGACGGGCGTCTCGTCGAGGTTGACGATGACGAGGGTCGCGTCGCCCCGGCCGGCGATGCGTGGCAGACTCGCGGCCGGATCGACCATCAGGGAGGACCCGACGGCAAGCATCACGTCGGTTTCCTCCGCGAGGCGTCTCCCCTCGCGCATGGCGTCGAGGGGCATCTGTTCGCCGAAGAGGACGGTGTCGGGTTTGAGTACCCCGCCACATTCGTCGCAGTGGGGCGGATAGTCCGTTTCATCCAGTCCATCGACGGCCCCGGTCGTGTCCACCGTTCGATTGCAGTTCCGGCACGTCGAGGTCGCCGCGGTCCCGTGGAGGTGCACGACCGACTCGGAGCCGGCCGCCTCGTGGAGGCCGTCGACGTTCTGGGTGACGACCGCGTCGAGGATGTCGGCACGTTCGAGGTCGGCCAGCGCGTCGTGGGCCGGGTTCGGCCGGACGGGATCGTCCTCGAACAGTTCCGCGTGGATGGCGGTCCAGTCCCGCCAGAACCCGCCTGGATCGCGCTGGAACCGGCCGATGGTGATGTCGCTCTGGTCGAACTCGTTGTAGAGACCGTCCTCGCTCCTGAAGTCCGGGACGCCCGAGGCGGTGCTCGTTCCCGCACCCGTCAGTGCGACGGCGTGATCGCTCGCCGCGAGCGCGTCGGCGACCGCTTCGCGTGACATGGCCGGGATTAGGCTGGCAACCGAGAAATGACGTGCGGTCGAGCGCGTTCGACCGTCGACGGTCTCGGGGGTCAGGTGGCCCGTCGGGACCGTACCCGGAGCGTCCCCATCGACGCGGCACCGACGATGGTCGCCAGCCAGAACCCGCCGACGCGGTGGATGATGACCGCGGCCGTCGCCAGGGGCAATCCGACGCCCGTCGTCGAAATCAAAAGCAGGATGTACACCGATTCGATGCCGCCGAGGCCGCCGGGCATCGGCGTCGCGGATGCGATCGCCCCGACCGGAACGACGATGAGGGGGACGGCCAGGGAAATGGGCCGACCGAGGGCGACGAACGTCAGCCAGAGAGCGGCGGCCTGACACCCCCAGCCGAGCGCCGAAAACGAGAGCGCCTGGGCCAATCCCCGGCGATCGGTTGCGACCCGTTCGATCGAACCGAAAAACCGGCGAATGCGCTCGTCGACCGTCTCCGGATCCGGGGGCGATACGCGCGGGACCACCTGGCCCAGTCGTCGAAACACCGGCGTCAGTACCCGGATGGTCTGGCGTTCGAGCGCGTATCGACGATGCCAGGCGGCGAGGACGAGGGTCGGAACGCCGACGGCGAGAACGGCGACGGACACGGCAGCGACCTCCAGGCGCGGTCCGAGGGCCGTCGTCGTGGCATAATAGCCCATCCCGATCGTCGCCAGCGTGATCGAAGGCGCGAAGTTGAGCGTGTCGACGCTGGCGATGGCTGCCAGCCCCGTTTCGAACTTCTCCCCGGCGGCGTCGGCGATGAGCATCGCCGCGATCGGTTCGCCCCCTGCCTGCCCGAACGGAGTGACGTTGTTCGCGAACGCCGCGCTCGCGTAGGCGAGGAAGCTGTCGGTCACCGAGAGGGTCGTCCCGAGGATTTCGAGAACCGTCCGGAGGGCGAGACTCCAGGCCACCAGCCACCCGAGCATCGTGAGGCCGACGAGCGCGACGAGTCGGAGGTCGGCCCGCCCGAGCGCTCGCAGGATCCGGCCGACGCCGACGAACCAGAACAGCACGGCGAAGACGACTGCCGCCGCGAGGAACCCGACCGCCGTGGCCCGCAAGTCCTCGATGTCCATCTATGGGGTCTATTGACGGGTGTCCGTTTGAATCCGACGACTCCCGATCGGCGATCGATAAACTGATGACGAGTTGTAGATTGTGGCACTCGAATGATTTATGCGCGTGGTTCCACATGCTTCGCACGACATGGTCGACAAGGAAGACCTTCGAGAACAGTTCGTCGAGGCGTTCGAAGACGCAGACTACCCGATCTCGAGCCCGATGGATCTCGTCCCGGCGCTGCCGGACGGGCCGGGAACCCGCTTCGACTCGGGCGATTTCTCGATGACGGCGATGGAACTGAACACCAAACTCTCCGGGGGTAACTTCCCGTACGACGACGTCGAATCGTTCGTGGACGACGTCATCGACCAGCTCGAGGAACAGGACCTCTTGTAAGGCGACAAGCCCAGGCTTCGCAGGTGACTGGCCGACGGCAGTTCTACGGTCCCCTGCGGGAAACGTCGTTCCTGGGACCACTTTCGAACCGTTCGATGGGGGACGGCTTGCCCGTCGCTTCTTTTTTCGTAAGTATGGTATATGCTATCGAGGAGCAACGTAACGGTTTAATCCCCCTAGCTACTAAGCACGGTCACTCATGAGAAAACAGGAGTTCATCCATCTGCACGCACTCCTCGCAGAGGTAACGACCGATTTCCAGGACTGTGGACGATCGATCGAACTCGAGGCCTACCGGGAACAGGGCGTTCGACCGACGTCGATTCACAAGTCGAAAACGGCCCACAAGGAAGCGGTGATGACACTGGCCGGCGAACTCGTCGAGAATCTCGAAGCGGACAACCGGACCGTCAGGACGACGGCCGACTGATCACGTTCTCCGGACGGCAGCACCTTCCCGTCGAGCGGTGCGTTTCTCCCGGACCCGGAGCAGCTCTTCTGAAATTGTCGTCTCCACACCGATCGCCGCGCCGAGTTACTCGAGCTCGTCTTCGAGAGCGGCGTTCGTCCGTTCCTCGATCAACCCGCCCAGCACCATCGCCGTCGCGTCGTCGATCGGTTCGTGGAGGGGTCGATCGCCGTCCTCCTCCGGCAGGGCCGCCTGGACGGCCGTTGCGACGGCGCCGGTGCCCGCGCCCGGTTCGAGGTCGTCGTCGACGAACTCGAGCGCTCGCGTCGCGCTCAGGAGTTCGATCCCGACGACCGTCGCCGCCGCGTCGGCAGCGCGACGGGCCTCCAGCGCCGCGTTCGCGCTCATGCTGACGTGATCCTCCTGGTTCCCGCTGACCGGCGTGCTGTCGGTCCCGGTTCGGCCGGTCGACCGGAGTTCGTTCACCAGCGCTGCGGCGGTGTACTGGGCGATCATGTATCCCGACTCGAGGCCGCCGTGGTTCGCGAGGAACGGTTCGAGATGTGGCTCCTGAATGTGCGGATTCAGCAGGCGATCGACCCGGCGCTCGCAAATCGACGCGAGGTCGGTCAGCGCGGCGACGGCGTAATCGAGGCGGTGTGCCAGCGGCGCGCCGTGGAAGTTCCCGCCCGAGAGTACCGCCGCGTTCGCCGTCCCGCTGGCCCGGTCGTCGATCCCGTCCGCGGGGAACACGAGTGGGTTGTCGGTCGCACTGTTGAGTTCCACTTCGACGGCCTCCCGCAGGTGATCGATCGCGTCGCGGGCCGCGCCGTGGACCTGGGGCAGACACCGGATGGAGTAGGCGTCCTGGATCCGGTCGCAGTTGCGATGTGACTCCACGATGCCCGAGTCCGCCGTCAGCCGCCGGACGTTCCGCGCGCTCGCTGCCTGTCCCTCGTGGGGCCGGACCTCGTGGATCTTCGGGTCGCAGTTGGCCGTCGTGGACATCGTCACTTCCGTCGTCAGGGCACCGGCCGCGTCGGCCGCGCGCAGGGTTCGTTCAGCGTCGACGACCGCGAGCGCGCCGATGCCGACGGTGAGTTGGGTGCCGTTGATGAGTGCCAGGCCCTCCTTGGCCCGGAGTGCGAGCGGTTCAAGGCCGGCGGTCGCGAGCGCGTCGTCGCCCGGGAGTCGGTCGCCACTGCCGGAGGCCGGCGGATCGTCGGCGACGTTCGCCTGCCCCTCACCGAGCAGGACCAGCGCCATGTGTGCCAGCGGTGCCAGGTCGCCGCTGGCACCCAGGCTCCCGCGCGAGCGGACGACCGGGTGAACCCCCTCGTTGAGCATCGTCACGAGGGTCTCGACGACGCTCTCGCGGATGCCGGAGTAGCCCTTCGCGAGCGTGTTCACCCGGGCGAGCATCATCGCGCGCACGACCTCGCGATCCAGTTCGGGACCGGCCCCGGACGCGTGGCTCCTGACGAGGTTCTCCTGGAGGGTTTCGAGGTCCTCCTTCGGGATTCGCTCGCTGACGAGGTCGCCAAACCCCGTGTTGACGCCGTAGACCGCCTCGTCGTCCTCGAGGATGGCCTCGATGCGCTCGCGCGACGCGCGTATCTTCTCGCTGGCTTCCTCGGAGAGGCCGACGGTGGCGCCGTGGCGGGCCACGGCCTCGATTTCCTCGGGCGTGAGCGATTCGCCGTCGATGAGTACGTCGGTCATTTGTATGTTGTGTTAAGGTAACGGGCCAATCGGTTGTAGTACTACTCGTCTTCGGCGGTAGCGGGAATCGACCCTTTCGGTTGGTCGGTCGCGGGTTCGTCCTGATAGAATATCTTCCACCCGGTGGCCCCCATAATGATGAGGATTAGCGGCGAGAGGTACCCGAAGAAGTAATATGGCGCGTACGACATCACGGGAACCCCGAGTGCACCGGCCATGAATACGCCCCCGGAACTCCAGGGGACCAACGCGGCCGTGGTCGTCCCGGCGGCCTCAACGGCCCGGGAGAGGTTCCGACTCTTCAGGTCGTACTCGTCGTAGAGGTTCCGGAAGGTCATCCCGGGGACGACGATAGCCATGTACTGCTCGGCCGCCAGGACGTTCATCGCGAACGTTCCGACGGTGGTTCCGGCCGTGAGTCCGAAAACGCTGTTTACCGCCTGGCCGATGTAGTAGGCGATCGCTGCGAGGACCCCGGTCGCCTCGAGCAGTCCACCCAGAGCCAGCGCAGCGACGATTATCGAAACCACCCAGATGGACCCCGACAGGCCGCCGCTCGCGAGGAGTCCGTTCGTCAGTTCGAGGCCCGTTTCGGGGCCGGTTCCGTAGTGAATGGTCGACCAGACGCTGGCCAGGCCGGCCCCCTGGAACGCTATCGTCGTTCCGGCCCCGGCGAAAATACCGGCTCCAAGGGACGGAAGCGCGGGGTATCCGTAGATCGCCAGCCCGAAGGTGATGATCAGGGGGATCAACGTGAGTACCGAGATGGTGTAGGACCCGGAGAGGGCGCTTTGGATCTCGGCGATCCGGTCGGCCGGGATCGTCCCGGCCGCGTCGAGACCGAGAACGATGAACAGTAGAAGCGAGATACCGAACGAGATCAGCGTCCCGGGACGCATCGCCGTGATGTGATCCATCAGTTCAGTATTGGTTACGCCGGCGGCGAGGTTCGTCGTGTCCGACAGAGGGGAGTTCTTGTCGCCGGTGTACGCGCCGGAGAGTACCGCCCCGGCCGTCATCGGTTCGGGAATCCCGAGCCCCGATCCGATCCCGATCATGGCGACCCCCAGCGTTCCGGCGGTCGTCCATGAGGAACCGACAGCGAACGCGACGATCGCAGCGAGAATCGCCGCAAAGGGGAGGAAGACCGTGGGCGTAAGGAACTCCAGACCGTAATACATGAGCGTTGGAATGGTGCCCGCGTCGGTCCAGGACGCGATCAACATGTAAATGACGAACATAATGAGAATTGCCTGCAGCCCCATCAGGATGCTCTGACTGATGCCTTCATAGAGGTCGTTCCAGGTGTAGCCGAAGTAGTACCGTCCCATCAGCCCCGTGAGGACGATCCCCCAGAGCAACGGCATCTGGGGATCGAGATCCAGAAACACGATCCCGACCGAGAGAAACAGGATCATTCCCAGGACGGGAACCAGTGCCTCGATCACGGACGGTCGCTTGTCCGGATCCAGTTCGTCGTAGGTTCTGGGCTTGAAGTCGAGGGTCGCCATGTTTCGAAGTTGCGTAGATTGCCATGCAAAGGATCCCCCTCGTTAGGGAGGCAGATTTATATGCTAGTGGAAATTGTTGAGTATAGATGAGGAATCTTGCGGAGTTCTTGAAGTCTATCGGGATATATTTTCCCCATTTTAACTAATTCAAAACTTTATCAATTTTTTATATTTTTGCTAGTGACGTGGTAGCGGAGGAAGAATCCCACCACACGTCTGTTCGACGGTTGCAACGACGAGTAGCCGCCGTTTTCCTATCGGTCGTCCCCGTGGACGACCGCGCCGTCCTTGAGCACCGTCTCGACGCGGTTGACGCCGTAGCTGTAGGCCACGTGGACGTAGGACGGCGCGTCGAGGACGGCCAGGTCGGCCGGTGCGCCTTCCTGGAGCGTGCCGAGGCCGTCGTCTCGGTCGAGCGCCAGGGCGGCGTTCTTCGTCGCACCGATCAGCGCCTCGGCCGGGGTCATCTTCATCCCCACGCACGCGAGCGACTGGGCGAAGCCCATGCTCTGGGAGTGGCAGTTGGGGTTGAAGTCGGTCGCGACGGCCACGTCCGCGCCGGCGTCCATGAAGCCCTGGGCGTCGGCGTACTCCTCGCCCAGCCCGAAGGCCGTGCCGGGCAGGAGAACCGGCGTGACGCCGGACTCGGCGACGGCGTCCATGTCCTCGTCGTTCGCGTAGAGGAGGTGGTCGGCGCTGGCCGCGCCCAGGTCGGCCGCGAGCTGGGTCCCGCCGATGTGGGACAGTTCCTCGGCGTGAACCTTCGGCGTGAGTCCGGCCTCCATCCCGGCCTCCAGCACCCGCCGGGACTGTTCGACGTCGAACACGCCGGTCTCGCAGAACACGTCGACGAACTCGGCGATGCCCTGATCGACCACCGCGGGGACTTGCTCGTCGATCACGCGGTCGACGTACTCGTCGGTGTCGGCGCCCTCCGGGACGGCGTGGGCCCCGAGGAACGTCGGGATCACGTCGACCGGGTGCTCCTCGTCGGCCCGGTCGATGACCGCGAGCATCTTCGTCTCGGTCTCGACGTCTAGCCCGTACCCGGACTTGACCTCGACGGTCGTGGTCCCGTGGGCGAGCATGGCGTCGAGTTGCCCGAGGAGGTTGTCCAGCAACTCCGTCTCGCTGGCCTCCCGGGTCGCGCGCACGGTTCGCAAAATGCCGCCGCCCGCCGCCAGGATCTCCTGGTAGGTCTTCCCGCGGAGTTTGTCCTCGAACTCGTCCGAGCGGTCGCCCGCGAACAGTGCGTGGGTGTGCGGGTCGACGAACCCCGGGACGACGGCCTTGCCGTCGGCGTCGACCGCGGTTTCGGCGTCCTCGGGTGGGTACTCGCGTTGCAGTTCGTCGCTCGGGCCGATCGCCTCGACCGTGCCGTCGGTCGCGACGATCGCGGCGTCCTCGTGGACCTCGAGCGGGGCGTCGGCCCCGGGTCCGGCGACGAGTTCGCCGATGTCGTAAACGATCGTATAGTCGGTCATGCGTATGGGTTCGCGTGTCGGGTGGCGGCGATCGGAAAACGACCGTCCGCGTCGCCGCCGGTTCCGCCTGGTTCGCCCGGTCGCGCCGGGGGATCGTTCGCGTGTCGCCTCGGCGAGGGTCTCGCTATCCGAATTACAGGTTCGCGTCGACCGCGTCCTGGGCTTTGGCGAGCGCGGCGTCGGCGTCCTCGACGAGCTGGTCCGTTTTCTCCTGCATCTCCTCGCAGAAGACTTCGTCGTCGATGCTGCCGAGGTTGATCTCGACGTTGTACAGCGCCGACTCGAGTGACGCGTGGGCCAGCAAGGCCGCAGTGCCGGCGTCGGTGACCGAGTGCGGGTTGCCCTTCGCGGCCACGTCGATCGATTCCTCGATCACGGCCAAACACTCCTCGGCCGTTTCCATGGGGACTTCGGCGGCGGTCTTGGAGGCCTCCTCGATGGCCTCGGCCTTGCCCTCGTCCTCGGGCGTCCGGTAGGCGGCCATCAGTTCGTCGAAGGCCGCCGAGTCCTCGTCGGCGAGGTCCAGCAGGCGCTCGCGGTGGCCCTCCAGGGTTTCACGGGCGGCCGCCATGTCGTCCTCGACGTCCTCGAAGTCCTCCTTGCCGATCGTCAGGTTGCAGACCATCTCGCCCAGGGCGGCGCCCATGGCACCGGCGATCGCGGCCCCACTGCCGCCGCCGGGCGTCGCGCTGTCGGTCGAAAGCTCTTCGACGAACTCGCGAACGGTCATGTCGGCGAAGCTCATTGCTGTTCCTCCAGGAGTCGCTGTTCGAGCACCTGTTCCATCTCGAAGTCCTCCAGTCGCAGGTAGTGGTCCGCGACGTCGACGAGCGCCTCCATCGGGATCTGGCCGACGAGTTCGCTCCCGACCACGTCGACGCCGTGGCGGTTGGCCTCGTCCTTGATCGTCTCGAACACGCGGAACAGCGGGGTACCGCGGAAGTCGGTCATGTTCATCGAGACCTGGACGATCCCGCGATCCTCGATCTCGAAGCCCATCGCCTTGACGTGACGGTAGCCGCCGGAGGAGTGGCGGACGTTCCGGGCGATTTCCTGGGCGACGTCGAGGTCGTCCGTGTCCAGGTTGACGTTGAACGCGACGAGGAAAAAGCGCGCGCCGACGGCCGTCGCGCCGGCGGTCTCGTGGATGTGGTTGGGGCCGAAGTCGGGTTCCTTCTCGGGGTTCGATCCGATCTCCTCGCTGAGACCCTCGAACTCGCCCTCGCGGACGTCCGCCAGGTTCTGTCGCTCGGGCTTGCGGGCGGCGTCCTCGTAGAGGTAGGTCGGGACCTCGGCGCGCTCGGCGAACTCCTCGGCGAACTCCTCGGCGAGTGCGACGCACTCGTCCATCTCGGTGTCCATCAGCGGGATGAACGGAACGACGTCGATAGCCCCCATTCGCGGGTGTTCGCCCTCCTGCTCGCGCATGTCGATCAGTTCGACGGCCTTCAGCGCCAGGTCCATGGCCGCGTCCTTCGCGACCTCGGGTTTGGCGATGAAGGTGACGTCAGTCCGGTTGTGATCCGCGTCCGGCGAGACGTCGAGCACGTCGACGTCGTGGTCGTCCAGTTCGGCGACGATTTCGTCGATGACGTCCTCGCGACGCCCCTCGCTGAAGTTGGGAACGCATTGTACCAGTTTCATAGTGTTCTCTCGTTGGGATCCAAGGCGGACGACCTCCTTATACGGACCTCTTCCGAACGGAGGACCCTATTTCAGTGGCGTCGATCTGGGCCGGACGGCACCGGCTCTCGGAAAACCGATTCGGGCGTCCGAAGGGCGGCAGTGAGAAAGACGAACGTCGCCGGTGCGCGGGCGACTCGACTCACCGCATCGACTCGAGGTCGACGAACGCGTCTTCCTGGGCGGTTATCCAGGTCGTCATCAGGTCGACGCCGTCTACGTTACACGGGAAGAGCGTACACTCGTCGGGGCCGTCGTCGCGCGTTTCGACGGTGGCGACGACGTTCGTCTCGTAGCGGTCGGGGTCGATCTCGGCCTCGCGGCTGGCCGCGGGATCGCACGGTTCGGTCGGAGCGTCGGATTCGATCATCGTCCTGTGGTGTGTTGCGGTCGCGTCCGGGGGTGCCGTCCCGGAGATACCTCGTGGCTGGTGCGTCGCTGGCCTTGCGGCAGGCCTACCCCATATTCGAAGGCCTAACATAAAGGCTTGTAGATGTGGAACGGGCGAGTCGAAAGTAACCCGGAGCCGTTCTCGGACCGCCGTCATCGCGCATTCCCCGTCTCTTGGGGCGACGACGGGTGACGTCCCCGTCCAGCCTCTCGACACCGGCGTCTGCTCCCCTGTCGGAACCGTCAACACCTGCCTGTCACCATCCCGGGGCCGTCAACGCGTGACTGTGGTGGAACAACGTGGGAATACTTTACTTTGGGAAGCGCGTTACGGAAACTTATGACCACCATCGACCGCATCCTCTCGGGCGTTCGCCAGCCGGAATACACCGGCGAAAATCGCTGCTGGGCGTGTACCGTCGTGAATACCGGGCTCGCCGTGGTCGCCAGCGTCGCACTCTGGGCGCTGCTGGCGTTCCCGGCCGACCTCGCCGCCTGGAGCGTCCCGGCGGCGGCCGTCCTGTTCGTTGCCTCCATCGGGTCCATCTGGCTCCGCGGGTACCTGGTGCCCGGCACGCCGACGCTGACCAAGCGCTACTTCCCCGAGTGGTTCCTCCGCTGGTTCGACAAGGCCCCGGAACCCCAGCGGAGCGCGGCCGACATCGACGTCGAACGCGAGTTGATGGACGCCGGAATCCTCGAAGAATGTGAGCAGATCGATGACCTGTGTCTCGACGACGCGTTCGGGGACGCCTGGCGCGCGCGAATCGAGACGATCCGCGAGGACGAGGTCAGCCCGGAACTCCTCCGCGATTTCTTCCCGGTCGACGTCTCCGACCTCGAGTTCGACGTCCGCGAGGACGCCGTGATGGCGCGGATGAATGGCACGCTCGTCGCCCAGTGGGAGTCCGACGCCGCGCTCATCGCCGACGCGGCGGCGGCCGACGTCTTCCAGGATCGCTACGACGAGTGGGACACCTACACCTTCGACGCCCAGTTCGAACTCGTCGGCGGTCTCCGACTGTTCCTCGAGCGCTGTCCGAACTGTGACGGCCCGATCGCCTTCGGGGAGGACATCGTCGAGTCCTGTTGCCGGGAGATCGAGGTCGTCGCGATGAGCTGTGAGGACTGCGACGCGCGCCTGTTCGAGGCCGAGTTGACCGGGGCAATGCGGGAAGGCGGCGCGGAGACGGCCCCTGCCGAGTGAGCGATCCGTAGTTTCTGCCCTGCCGCGGCGACCAGCTATTTGTGGACTCCGTCCGTGGCCCCGCCAATGACGGCCATCAGGACGCAGAACCTTCGGAAGACCTACGGCGACGTGACCGCGCTCGCCGACCTCTCGCTCTCGGTCGAGGCGGGCGAACTGTTCGCGTTGCTGGGGCCGAACGGCGCGGGCAAGACGACGACGATCGAGATTCTCACCGGCCAACTCGTTCCTGACGAGGGAACCGTCGACGTGCTCGGAACCGACCCGACGACCGACCCCGTCGAAACGCGACGCCGGGTCGGGATCCTGCCGGAAAAGGAGTCGCCGCCGAGTTTCATGACGCCCTGGGAGTACTTCGACTTCGTCGGGACGGTTCGCGGTCTCGATTCCGCCACGGTCCGCGAACGTGTCGAGACCTGGGCGGATCGACTCTCGTATCGCGAGAAACTCGACACCCTGAACACCGACCTCTCGCGGGGCCAACAGCAGAAGGTGATGATCACCCAGGCGTTCCTCCACGAACCCGACCTGGTGTTCATCGACGAACCGCTGGCGAACCTCGACCCCATCGTGCAGGAACGGGTCAAGCGCTTTTTCACGAGCTACCGGGACGACGGCAACACCCTGTTCCTCTCGACCCACGACATCGACGTGGCCGAGGAGATCTGCACCCGGGTCGGGATCGTCAGCGAGGGGCGGCTGGTGGGCGAGCGGGTTCCGGCGGATCTTGGCCGCGAGGAGTCCCTGCTGGACACCTTTCTCGACAGCGTCGGCGGGTCGATCGAGGCGACGGCGGGGGCGACCGACTGACCCATGGCGGAGACGCCCTCGCGGCGGTTGTTCGTCGAGATGCTGCGCGAGGAGTTCCGCCTGCACGCCAGACTGTTCGGCGGCCGTCGGTTCGCCGCGTTTCCGTTGTTCGTCGCACTCGTCGGTGCCGGGACCGTCTGGCTCCTCGAACGGGCCGGGACCGACCTCGGGGGCGCGATCGCCGGCTTTCACGCCCTCGTGTTCGCGTTCGGCCTCCACACGGGGTCGATCGGACTGGTCGGCCGCGACGCCATGCGGGACCTGCTGGGCGACGTAACCCTGCTCGTGTTCACCGCGCGAACGCTCCCGCTCTCGCGCCGTCGTCTCCTGGGGATCTTCCTCGTCAAGGACGCGGTCTACTACGCCGCGCTCTTCCTGGCTCCGCTGTCCGTCGCTTTCGCCGTCGGCGGCCTCGGACTCCGCGTGGCCCTCCTCTGGGCGACGATCACCGGCACGTTCCTGCTCGGTATCGCCGTCACGATGGCCGCGATCGCCCTTTCGACGCGGGGCGTCTCGGGGTGGGTCGTCGTCCTCGCCCTCGCCGCTGCCGTCGGTCTCGGCTGGACGACGAGCTTCGATCCGGTCGGGTTCACGCCCTACGCGGTGTACGAGTCGCCGGGCGTCGGATCGGTCGTTCGGGCGGTCGTTCCGATCGTCGGGCTGTCACTGCTGGGCATCGCGACCTACGACGCGACGACGACCAGTCCCTCGCGGAC
>DATFIX010000285.1:0-2633 GCA_035269625.1 Natrialbaceae archaeon | reverse complement strand
CCCAGCGACTGACGGCCCCGGCCGCCGTCCACCCGGTCGCGGCCTACAACGCGCTCCGATCGGTGAACCCTGCCCCGTACTCGGCGCTGCTGGAGTTCCCGGGCGTCGACCTCGTGAGCGCGAGTCCCGAACTCCTCCTCGAACGCCAGGGCGACCGCATCCGAACCGAACCGATCGCCGGCACCCGTCCGCGGGGGGAGACTTCCGCTGAGGACGAGTGTCTCGAAGCCGGTCTCACCGGCGACGAGAAAGAACGCGCCGAGCACGCGATGCTCGTCGACCTGGAGCGCAACGACATGGGGAAGGTGTGCCAGTACGGCAGCGTCGAGGTCGACGAGTACCGCCGGGTGGACCGCTATTCCGAAGTCATGCACCTCGTGTCCTCGGTGACCGGTCGGCTTCGGGAAGACGCCACGCTGGCCGACGCCATCGCTGCCACCTTCCCGGGCGGGACCATCACCGGCGCGCCGAAACCCCGGACGATGGAGATCATCGACGAACTCGAAACGACGCGTCGCGGGCCATACACCGGGAGCATCGGGGTTTTCGGGTTCGACGAGCGGGCCACCCTGAACATCGTCATCCGGACGCTGACCCGCCACGAGGACGAGTACGCGCTCAGGGTCGGTGCCGGGATCGTCCAGGACTCGGACCCCGAACGGGAGTACGACGAAACGCTGGACAAGGCCCGGGCGCTCGTCAGGGCGGTGGACGAGGCCCTGGGCGACCGCGGGACGATGGAGGTGCCGGAATGACGAGCGATTCGACCCAAACCCGAGACGCGACGATTCTCGTGATCGACAACTACGACTCGTTCGTCTACAACCTCGTGCAGTACGTCGGCGAACTCGCGTCCGACGTGGTCGTTCGCCGGAACGACGCGATCGACGTCGAGGGGATCCGCGAGATGGACCCCGGCGGCATCGTGGTCTCGCCAGGGCCGGGTACCCCGGCCGAGGCCGGCGTCTCGATGCCGGTCTTCGGGGACCTGCGATACCCGACGCTGGGGGTCTGTCTCGGCCACCAGGCGCTGTGTTCGGTCAACGGCGCCGAAGTCGGTCCCGCGCCCGAGGTGATCCACGGCAAGCCCTCCACGATTGCTCACGACGGCGACGGGATCTTCGCCGGCCTCCCGGAGCGAATCCGGGTCGGGCGCTATCACTCGCTGGCCGTCGAGGCCGACGACCTCCCCGAGGACCTGGTCCGGACCGCCTGGACCGACGACGAGCGCGACGTGCTGATGGCCGTCCGCCACCGCGACCGCCCGCACGTCGGCGTGCAGTTCCACCCAGAGAGCATCCTCACCGGCGAGGTGGGCGAACGCGAGTCGGGCCAGGCCGTCTCGCTGCACGTGGGCAAGCGAATCGTCGGGAACTTCCTCGACCGCTACGTGGACTGACCCATGCAGTACCACGTCGACGGCGACCTCGTGCCCGCCGACGAGGCGACCGTCAGCGTCCGGGATCGCGGGTTCATGTACGGCGACGCGGCCTTCGAGACCCTCCGGGCGTACGGCGGGTCGATCTTCGAGTGGGACGCCCACGCCGACCGCCTCCGGCGCACGTGCGAGGCCATCGGCCTCGATCACGGCCTGGCCAACGACGAACTCCACGACCGCCTGCTCGAAACGCTCGACGCGAACGACCTCGACGACGCCTACGTCAAACTCTCGATCACCCGCGGGGTTCAGCCCGGGAAGCTCTCTCCGGACCCCGACGTCGACCCGACGATCGTGGTGATCGTCTCGGAACTCCCGCGGGGCGGCGTGGGTGGGACTGACGTGTGGGACGAACCGGTGACGGTCGAGACTGTCCCGACCCGTCGGGTGCCCGACGCCGCCATCCCGGCCGGCGCGAAGACCCACAACTACCTGAACGGGATCCTCGCGCGCCTCGACCTCCACGACGCCGACGAGGCACTCGTCCGTGACGTGGACGGGTACGTGGCCGAAGGAGCCACGAGCAACGTCTTCTTCGTTCGCGAGGACGGCCTGCACACGCCCACGACCGACGGTCCCGTTCTGCCGGGCATCACCCGCGAGGTCGTGCTGGATCTGGCACGCGAGGAAGAGATTCCCGTCCACACCGGATGGTACGACCCCGCGGACGTTCGCGAGGCGACGGAGGCGTTTCTCACCAACACGACCTGGGAAATCCGCCCGATCGAAACCGCGGACGGCATCGAGGTCGGTGGCGGGCCGGTGACCGACCTGCTCCGGACGCGGTTCGACCACCTGGTCGAGGACCGCCACTACTGATTACGCAACGTCGGTCCGTTCGACGCCGTCGAGGTTCAGCACGAAATCCGCGCCGAGCGCGCTCGACGGCGTCTGGAATCCGGCATCCACGCCGCCATCGAGCGCTCGCTCGGCGACTGTCGTCGCCGCATCGACGGTAAACGCGTAGGTTTCCGGCACGTCCAGGCGCGAGACGACGCGCCGATCGCCCGCCGTCGCCTCGCCCCAGATCCTCGCGCCCCCACGCTCGCGCTCGTCGGCGTCGGGCCCCGAGACGGTTCGCCCGATCAGCCACTGGAGGCCCCGTTTGACCGGCGAGGCGGCCAGCACGGGTTCCAGGTGGCGCATCGCCCGAAGCACTCGGACCGACCGCCCGGAGGCCGCCGCGTACACCTCG
>DATFIX010000284.1:0-13891 GCA_035269625.1 Natrialbaceae archaeon | reverse complement strand
GATCCCTCGGCCGCCCGGGAGAACACCTCGATCTCGTCGACGACCTCCTCCACCGCCTCGATTTTCACGACGGCGTCGGCCCCCTCGGGGATCTCGCTCCCCGTGTGGACCCGGACCGCCTCGTCGTTGCGAACCGGCCCGTCCTCGACCGTCCGCAGGACGGCCGGCGAACGCTCGCTCGCACCGAACGTGCTCTCGGCCCGGACGGCCCACCCGTCCATGGCGGCCCGCGGGTAGTGTGGGACGGCCAGGTCCGCCGCCACGGACTCCGCGAGCGCCCGACCGTCCGCCGATTCCAGGCCGACGGTTTCCGTCCGGTCGACCTGCGATACGACCGCCCGGAGCGCCTCGCGGGCGTCGTCCACCCGGGTTCGATCCTTGAACCCGGCCTCCCTGATGTCCTCGCTCGTGTCGCTCATACCCCAGCCTGGGACGGGGCGACCAAAAACCCCTCGCGAGTCGGTCGGTCCTGCCGTGTTCCGCTGCCGCGAACGGTCGCCGTTATCCCGGCGCCATACGGAAGATAATTATGGCACTACCGCTGCCGATACTGGTCCCCGGAGCGCTCCTCGTCGCCGTGATTGGCGGCTACGGCCTGCACGAACTGTGGACGGCCTATCGCGTCTACGGCCGGGAACCGGACGCCGTGATGGACGCCCCGTCCGGCGGGCACGTCGAACTCGAAGGCACTGCTCGATCCGCCGCCGGGACGATCGAAGGGCCGTTCACCGGCGAAGCGTGTCTGGTGTGCGAGTACGAAGTCGAGGAATACCGCTCGCATGGCAAGGGGAGTTCCTGGCAGACGGTCGACGAGGACACGATCGCCGCCCCGTTTCTCGTCGACGACGGGACCGGGACGGTCCTCGTGGAACCGGCCGGCGCCCGCACGAACCTCTCGCGGGAAGCGCGCATCGCGGTCGACGGTGGCGAGGAACCCCCGGAACGAATCCGCCGATTCATCGAGGGGAACCCGGACGTGGACAGCGAGAACACCAGCCTCGACCTGAAAGTGATCGAGTTGACTACCGGGAACAAACGGCGGTACGTCGAACGTCGGCTTGATCCGGAGGAGGAAGTTCACGTTCTCGGAACCGCCCGGTACGGGCGCGACGGGCTGGAGTACGCCGGGTCGGTCAACGCCGTGATCGGTCCCCGACTGGACGACGCGGGCGACCGCTCGTTGCTGACGCGTCTCCGCGACCGAATCGGTGGCCGGGCGTTCGTCGTCTCGGATACCACCGAACGGGGTGCCGCCTGGCGGATCGCAAAGCCGGGATTGGTCGCACTGTTCCTCGCAGCGTTCGGCGTCGGGGTCCTCGCCGTGCTGTCGGTGTGACCACGGCCTTTTTCGCCCCTCCATCCCAAGCCACCCCCATGTCAGCGCTGCGCGACGCCCTGCGAGACCTGCCAGACTCCATCTTCGCGGACCTGCTCGAGTCCGAGGACGCCTACCTCGTGATCGTCGACCTGCCGGGCGCGACCGGCGACTCGACCGACGTCACCGTCGAGGACGGCCGAGTTCGCATCGAGGCGAGTCGCGAGAAGGACGTTCCCCGCGAGTTCAGGTACGTCCAGGAAGAGCGCTCGCTCTTTCTCGACGCCGAGTTGCCCCTGCCACCGGACGTCGGCGAGCGCGACGCCGAGGCGACCGTCGAACGGGGCGTCCTCGAATTGCGCCTCCCGAAACGCGGGGCGACCGAGACGACGGTCGAGATCGAGGAAGACGACGACACCGAGGACGCCTAAAGCGGGGTGGTCACGCTGGTCTTCCTCCGTGCGTACAGGCGGTTCGTCATCGTCGCGTGGCAGTTCCTGCCCCTGTTGCTCGCGTACGCACGCGACCGCCGTCGCTTCCTGCTGTTCGGGGGCCGACGCTCGGTCGACAGCGCGACCCGGACCCGTCGAGCCCAGCGACTGCTCGACTCGCTGTTGACCCTCGGCCCGACGTTCATCAAACTCGGGCAGTTGCTCTCGACCCGCCCGGACGTCCTCCCGCCGGAGTACGTCGACGTCCTCTCGCAACTCCAGGACGAGGTGCCGCCCGCCCCCTGGGAGGACGCACGGGCGGTCATCGAGGGCGAACTCGGCCCCGTCGACGAGCACTTCGACGAGTTCGACACCGAGGCGATCAGCGGGGCGAGTCTCGGCCAGGTCTATCGGGCGTCGATCGACGGTGAAGAGGTCGCCGTGAAGGTTCGCCGCCCGGGCGTCGAGGCCCTCGTGGCGGCCGACCTCCGGGTCGTGCGCTGGTCGCTCCCGATCCTGCTGCGGTTCGTGGACGAGGCCCGGGCCTTCTCGCTGGAGAACCTCGCCGACGAGTTCGGGACGGTCATCCGCCAGGAGATGGACTACGAGCGTGAGGCGCGGATGCTCACCGAGATCCGGCACAACTTCGCCGACGACGATCGCATCCTCATTCCGCCGGTGATCGATTCGCACTCCGGGGCGACGGTGCTCACCATGGAGTACCTGGCGGGGACGAAGATCAACGACGTCGAGACCCTCGACGAGAAGGGTATCGACCGCAGCCAGGTCGCGGAGCGACTCACCACGGCGTATTTCAAGATGATCGTCGAGGACGGCGTCTATCACGCCGATCCCCATCCGGGCAACCTCGCCGTGCAGGACGACGGCGCGATCGTCTTCTACGACTTCGGGATGAGCGGTCGCGTCGACGAGTACATCCAGGACCGCATCGTCGAGTTCTACGTCGCAGTCGCCAACCAGGACACCGACGCGATTTTCGACGCGCTGGTTGCCATCGGCACGCTGAGCCCCGACGCCGACCGACAACTCATGAGCGACGTGATGGAACTGGCGATCCAGGACGCCCGGGGGCAGGACGTGGAACAGTACCGCGTCCAGCAGATCGTCAACCAAATCGAGGACTCCATCTACGAGTTCCCGTTCCGACTCCCCCCGAACCTCGCGCTGGTCCTCCGGGTCGCCACGGTCGTCGAGGGCGTCTGCGTCACGCTCGATCCGAACTTCGACTTCATCGAGACCGCATCGGAATTCCTCGTGGAACGGGGCTACCGCGAGGAGTCGATCCGGAAGTACCTCTCCGAGACGGGCGAGGAGGTTCAGGACGCCGCTTTCTCGATGCTCCGGGTGCCGCCGAAACTGGAGAGCGCGCTCGACCGCGTCGACCGGGACAGCCTCACCGTCAGGGCCGAACTGCGCGATCCGAGAAACCTCTACACGCAACTGGCCAGGCGGATGATCTACGGGATGGTCTTCGCGACCGGATTGCTCTCGGCCGCGGTTCTCTATGCAGTGGACAAGCTTCCGGGGGTCGTCGCCGCCCTGGGGATCAGTTTCGTCGCGTTCGTCGTGCTCTATCGGTCCTTCCGCGAACCGCGGGGGATCCCCGGCGAACCGCAGTTCACGCGGCAGGCGATGCGACAGCGCGAGCGCGAAGAGGGGGAGTGACCGGCTTCCGACCGCCAATCCAGGGGGCTCGCGTCGAGTGCCGACACGGTAACCTCCTTGGGGTTCGGCGTGGTGAGAGTACACATGGAAATCGAACCCTTCGGCCTCGAACGCTGGTTCGCCGAATACGAACACGAAGCGGACATCATGCTAGCCGAGAGCGGGATCCGGAGCCTCGACGCGTCCCGGTTCGACACCGATCCGGGCGAAGTCGGGTACGTCATTCCCACCGACGGCGACCCGGCCTTCCGCGAGACGATCGGCGAGCGCTACGGACTGCCGGCCGACCAGGTGCTGTTCACGAACGGCACCCAGGAGGCGAACTTCCTGACGTTCCTGGCGGCGATGGGTGGAACCGCACCGGCGAAGGAGGGTGGCGGCCACGCCGTCGTGATCACGCCCACCTACCAGGCGCTGCACACCGTCCCCGAAGCGTTCGGCGAGGTGACCCGCGTCTCGCTCGAACCGCCGGAGTGGACGCTGGACGTGGACGCCGTCGCCGACGCAGTTCGGCCCAACACCGACCTGATCGTCCTGAATAACCCGAACAACCCGACCGGCCGGTACCACGACCAGGGGGTGGTCGACGCGCTGTACGACCTCGCCGTCGACGCCGACGCGTACCTGCTCAGCGACGAGGTGTACCGCCTGCTGGCCGACGACCCGCTCCCGCCGGTCGCCAGCCTGGGCGATCGCGGCATCTCGACCACGAGTCTCACGAAGGCCTGGGGACTGGCCGGCCTCCGGTTCGGCTGGATCGCCGGCCCGGAGACGATCGTCGAGCGCGCCTGGAACTGGAAGGACTACACCACCATCTCGCCCTCCATCTTCGGCCAGCACGTGGCGAAACAGGCCATCGAGATGAAAGACGAGATCCTTGACGAGAACCGCGCGCTGGCCCGCGAGCACCACGATCTGGTCGAGGCTTTCCTCGACGAACACGGCCTGGAGTGGTTCGACCCGGTGGGCGTGAACGGCTTCGTCACCGTCCCCGACGGGTTCGACGGCGCACGGGAGTTCTGCCGCGTCGTCGTCGAGGAGGAGAGCGTCGTCCTCGCGCCGGGCGGGCTCTTCGGCTTCCCCGAATACTTCCGGATCGGGTTCGGCCTGCCGACCGAACAGCTAACCGAGGGGCTGGAGCGGGTCGGACGGGTCATCGAACGGCACGCCTGAGTCGTTGCGACCTGGCGACTGCCGCCGTCGACCCCCGACGAGATCGGCGAAACCACCGCGAGGGGCCCTCCAGAGCGTTCCAAACGGTTTATACAGTCCCTCCGATTACGGCGCAGTATGGCTAAAGAGCAGAAGGAAGTTCGCGAACTTCAGGAAGGCAACTACGTGATGATCGACGACGCGGCCTGCAAGATCCGCTCCTACAGCACGGCCAAGCCCGGCAAGCACGGCAGCGCCAAGGCCCGAATCGAGGCCAAGGGCGTCTTCGACGGCAAGAAGCGCTCGCTCTCCCAGCCGGTCGACGCCAAGGTGTGGGTGCCCATCATCGACCGCAAGCAGGGCCAGGTCGTCAGCGTCGAGTCCGACAACGTCGCCCAGGTGATGGACCTGGAGACCTACGAGACGATCACCATCGCCGTCCCCGACGACGTCGATCTCTCGCCGGACGACGAGATCGAGTACCTCCAGATGGAAGAGCAGCGCAAGATCCTCACCTGAGGCGATCGTCATGTTCCCCGGGGCCACCGCCGACCGTGACGCCGCCGACTACGTCGTCGTCGGCGCGCCCCTCGACGTCTCCACGACGTTCCAGCCGGGTGCTCGCTTCGGCCCGGATCGCGTCCGCCGGTTCGCGGAGACCTACGACGACTACGATCACGAGACGGACCGCTACTTCACCGACCTGGCCGTCCACGATCACGGCGACGTCCGCGCCTGGGACGATGCCGAGGAGTACCTCGAATTCCTCCAGGGCGTCCTCTCGGACGTCGTCCGGGACGGCGCGCTCCCCGTGACCATCGGGGGCGAACACAGCGTCACCCCGGCCGGCGTCCGGGCGACCGATCCCGAGACGGTCGTCTGTCTCGACGCCCACCTCGACCTGCGCGACGCCTACGACGGCAACCCCCTGAGCCACGCGACGGCGATGCGCCGGGCACTGGAACACGATACCGTCGAGCGAGCCGTGATCCTCGGGGCCCGGACCGGCAGCCAGGAGGAGTGGGACCGGGCCGCGGAACCCGACGTCACGGTCGTCCCGCCCGAGGACGTCGCGGACTGGTCACCAGACCTCGACTCCGAACGGGTCTACCTGAGCGTCGACGTCGACGGGGCCGACCCGGCCTTTGCTCCCGGTACCGGGACCATGGAGCCCTTCGGCCTCTTTCCTCGCGAAATGCGGGACGTCGTCCGGGCGGTCGCTCCCGACGCCGTCGGCTTCGACGTGGTCGAGGTGAACGACCGCGACGACGGCCAGGCCGCCGCGCTCGCCGGCAAACTCCTCCGGGCGTTCGTCTACGCTCACGCCGGCGGCTAGCGCGACCGTTCGCCGACCGTCGCGCCGGACCCCGAAACCTTCCTCGAAGCCCTTTAGAACCTGGCCGCGGATGCTCCGCACATGGCCGAATTCTCGTCCTGTTACTTCTGTGGGGCGGCGCTGGACGCGCCGCTCGACGAATACCCGGTCGTGCCCGCCGAACTGCACCCGTCGCCCGAGCAGCAGGGAACCGTCGTCCTCTGTCCCACCTGCCGGGAGAAACTCGGGGCGATCGTCGGTGAAGTGGTCGCGGCCGTCGAAACCGAATCGTCGCTCGAGGGGCGACGGACGGCCGAGACGACGCTCGAAGCGGCCACCGAAGGAGCGACGGAATCAACCGACACCGGTTCGACAACGACCGACGACGCTCCGGACGGCGACGACGAGGCGACGCGTTCCGAGGAGACGGCGGCCGAAGCGACGACGGAATCCGGTGGCTCCGCGGACGAGGACGAACCGTCGGACGCGCCGACGACCATCTTCGACGACGATTCGCCGGACGAGTCCGACGAGAGCGACCCGTACGAGCCGGTGTTCGGGGACGACGAGAAGCGACCGAGCTCCGAGGAGGGGACCGACGACCAACCGGATGACGAATCTACGGCGTCGCCCGACGAGGAAGAATCGTCGGCGGGAACGACGGATCGCTCCGCCGGATCGAGCGGGGCGATGCCCGACGCCCGGACGTACAACCGGGTCGTCAGGCTCCTGCAGAACCGCGAGTTCCCCGTCGATCGCGACGAGATCGAGGCCGTCGCGACCAACGCCTACGAACTGTCCCACGAGGAGTTCGACGGCGTGATTCGCCTCGCGATCGATCGCGGGGTACTCGAACAGGAGGACGGCAAACTCGTGCTTCCCGGGAGCGACTGACGATGACCGTGCAACTGGCGACGCTGTGTGACCGACTCGACGAGCGCCTGCGAACCGCCGACTACGCCGACCTGGACGCCAGCGCCAACGGCCTCCAGGTCGGGGGCGCGGGCCGCGAGATCGAGCACGTCGCCTTCGCCGTCGACGGCGTGCAGGCGACGATCGAAACTGCGACCGACACCGGTGCGGACCTCCTGGTAACCCACCACGGGATCGTCTGGGGCGGCCTCGATCGCGTGACCGGCCAGGCCTACGACCGGATCGCGCCCCTGGTCGAGAACGACCTCGCGCTGTACGTCTCGCACCTGCCCCTCGACGGTCACCCCGAACTGGGCAACGCCGCCGGCGTGGCCGACCTGCTGGAACTCGACGACCGCGAACCGTTCGGCGAGGTCGGTCCCGAGACGATCGGCCAGCGCGGCCGGACGGCCGACTCCTTCACGGTCGACGAACTGCGGGACCGACTCGATCGCGAACTCGAAACGGGAGACGGACGGGTTCGAGCCGTCGACTTCGGCCCCGACGAGATCGAGGACGTCGCGGTCGTCACCGGGAGCGGGGCCGACTTCCTGCCGGAGGCCCGCGAGGCCGACGTGGACGCCCTCGTGACCGGCGAGGCCAAGGGGAAACTCTACCACGAGGCCCGCGAGGCGGGGCTGAACGTCGTCCTCGGCGGCCACTACGCCACCGAGACCTTCGGCGTCCGGGCGCTGCAGGACCTGGTCGCCGAGTGGGGACTGGAGACGACGTTTATCGGGCATCCGACCGGACTTTAGGCCACGATTCCCGCGTTCGGACGACACCGCGACCGGAGCCAGTTCACTTCGTATCGTTACGGTCCTTCGATCCGGAGCCGTTGCGCCCGGAGCACGAGCAGCAGTCCAGCGGCCGCCGCGACCCACGCCGCGCCGACGATGTACGGGTTCCGCTCCCCGTGCACCTCGTGGATCGACGTGGCGTAGACGACGTAGTACCCGTCCTCCATCTCGACGAGCTCGTTCGCGCCCTCGAGTTCGTCGCTTGTCGTTACTGGCCCGGAACGGATGACGCGTTTGACCGTCGAAGAGGCTCGCCACCGCTCCGTCGAGATGGCCGCGAGCGCCTCGTCGGTCGAGACGGGTCGTAAATCGTACCGGACCGTTTCGTTGGCGGTTTCGTTCGCGACTGTCCGGTAGAACTGGCCTTCACCGTAGACGTACCGGTACCGACTCCCGAGCGCCTGACTCGGAAGACCATCGTATTCCAGTCCCCCGTTTTCGTGAATCGCGTGTTCCAGCATGCACGCCCGGTCGGGGACCCGCTCGAGGCAGGCGGCGTCCCCGTCGATAACGGCCACGTGACCGTCGACTGCCCACCCGTCCTCGGTGAATTCGACGCGCTCGGCCTCGTACCGGTAACGATCGAGGTCGGCCAGGTCGAACCAGCCCACGAGCGCCGGCGCAGCGAGCAACAGGAGACCCAACCCGAACAGTACCACGACTCGATACCTGGAGGGAACGGAAACGGATCGGGAGACCATGTTCGGAGGGCTCCGGTCCGAGACGCTTAACGATTCGGACGAACCGCGGCGTTCAAACCCCTGGCCCGTCGATTCCCGGGCATGACCGACGATTCCGAGGCTCCCGATCCACACGGGGGCCACGAACCGCCCGAACGCGAGACGTTCGACCACGACCCGATCGGCCACGCGAGCGTCGCCGGCGGGATGACCGTCGGCGAACTCGCCGACGCCTACGGCGACGCCGGCATCGGCGCGGCCGACCTCCACGAGGCCGTCGACGTCGCGACAGAGATGTTCAGCGGCGACGACACGACGGTCTTCATGGGCCTGGCCGGCGCGATGGTGCCGGCCGGGATGCGCGACATCGTCTCCGAGTTGATCCGGGACGGCTACGTGGACGTCCTGGTGACGACCGGGGCGAACCTCACCCACGACGCCATCGAGGCGATCGGCGGGAAACACCACCACGGGAGCGAGGATCCCGAGGCGGGCACCAGCCGCCGCGAGCACGACGAAACCCTCCGCGACGAGGAGGTCGACCGCATCTACAACGTCTATCTGCCCCAGGAGTACTTCGCAGTCTTCGAAACGCACCTCCGGAGCGAGGTCTTCCCGAACGTCGAGGAGACGGTGAGCATCCAGCGCCTCACCGAGGAACTCGGGCGGGCCAACGCCGCCGTCAACGAGCGCGACGGGGTCGATGAGGACCCCGGCATCGCGGCCGCGGCCTACGAGCACGACGTGCCGATTTACTGCCCCGCGATCCAGGACTCGGTCCTGGGCCTCCAGGCGTGGATGTACGGCCAGACCTCTGACTTCCAGCTAGACGCCACGGCCGACATGACGGACCTCACGGACCGCGCCTTCGACGCCGACTCGGCCGGCGCGTTCCTCGTCGGCGGCGGCGTCCCGAAGAACTTCGTCCTCCAGACGATGCTCGTCGCACCCCGTGCGTACGATTACGCGGTCCAGTTGACGATGGACCCGCCCCAGACCGGCGGGCTTTCCGGCGCGACGCTGGACGAGGCTCGCTCGTGGGGGAAACTCGAGAAAGCCGCCCGCAACGCCTCGGTCTACGCCGACGCCACCATCACGCTCCCAATCGTCGTCGCCGCCGCCCGCGAACGGATCGAGGGGTGATCGGTCGATCACGACCGGCATCGGCTTCCCCCGAGGGGAGCCCACCACCCGGCAGCGCGAGGCGGCCGCGGCCAGGTTCTCCCGCTGGACGAACGCGAGCCACTCGTCGTCGGCAAGGCATCCGCGCCCGTCATCCGAATCGAAGTTCGCTGAATTGACAGTCGATCGGTCGGTCGACTGCCATCGATCCGTCTCCCACACCTGCCGCCACCGATGCCCCTTTGCCCCTCGCCGCACACCCCCACGACATGCTACGCGTCGGTGCCCACACCTCCATCGCGGGCGGCGTCCACAACGCCGTCGACGAGCAGGTCGAGTACAGCGGCAACTGCGGACAGATCTTCAGCCACTCCCCGCAGGTCTGGCAGGACCCGAACGTCGGCGACGACGAGGCCGAACGGTTCCGGTCGCTTTCCGAGGAACACGACGTCGGCCCGTGGGTGATCCACTCCTCGTACCTCGTGAACCTCTGTACGCCCAAGGACGACCTCCGCGCGAAGTCGATCGACTCGATGCAGAAGGAGGTCGACGCCGCGGCGAAACTCGACGTCGAGTACGTCAACGTCCACCTGGGGGCCCACACCGGCGCTGGCGTCGAGCAGGGCCTTGACAACGCCGCCAGCGCCCTCGACGAACTCGACGTGCCCGAGAGCGTGACCGTGCTCGTGGAGAGCGACGCCGGCAGCGGCACCAAACTCGGCGGGGACTTCGAACATCTCGCGGGGGTCCTCGACCGGAGCGAGCAGGACCTCGAGGTGTGCCTCGACACAGCCCATGCCTTCGCCGCAGGCTACGACCTCTCCACGCCCGAGGGGGTCGAGGAGACCGTCGCCGAGTTCGACGACGTGGTCGGCCTGGAGAACCTCGCGTGCATCCACCTCAACGACTCGAAACACGCCTGCGGGACGAACAAGGACGAGCACGCCCACGTCGGCGAGGGCGAGATCGGCGAGGACGGGATGCGCGCCGTGATCAACCACGACGACCTCCGGGACCTCCCGTACGTCCTCGAAACCCCGACCGAGGACGGCAAGGGTTTCGACTGGAACGTCGAGCGCGTGAAAGAACTCCGGGATTGAATGAATCGGGGCCACCTGGGTCGTGGCAGGAAACGATCCTAACCAGCAGGCGGGTCTCCGATCCCTGCCCTCGCGGCCGCCGAGAACGCCACCATGAAGAGGCTCACCGACGAGAACGGGACCGGGATCGAGGGTGCGATCGTCGGGGTACTCGTGGCAGTCGGCAGGATGATCGCGAGGCGGCGGCCCTAGAAGATCGTCGACCGGTCACCGCTCGACCGATTTCGCCGTCTCGACGAACGTCTCGACGCCCTCGACCGGCGTGTCCTTGTTCACGCCGTGGCCGAGGTTGAGAACGTGCCCCTCGGGACCGGCCTTCTCGATCACCTCGCGGGTGCGTTCCCGGACGTGCTCCGGCCCGCCGAAGAGATGGGCCGGGTCGAGGTTGCCCTGTACCGGCGTGTCGCCCAGTTCCTCGCGAGCGGTGGCCATGTCGACGGTCCAGTCCAGGCCGACGACGTCGGCACCGGTGTCGACGAGCAGGTCGAGGTTGCCGCTGACGTTGCGGACGAAGACGATGGTCGGCACCTCCACGGCGTCGAAGATCTCGCGGTGACGCGGAAGTAACACGTCGCGGTACTCCTCGGGCGGGAGGACGCCCGCGTAGGTGTCGAAGAGTTGCACCACGTCCGCGCCCGCCCGCTCCTGGTAGGCGAGGTAGTCGGCGACGACGTCGGCGAAGGCCTGCACCAGTCGCTGGAACGCGTCGGGGTGCTCGACGCGGAATCGGCGGGTCGTCATGTAGTTGCGCGACGATCCGCCCTCGAGGACGTACGAGGCGAGCGTGAACGGCCCGCCGGCGAAGCCGATGACCGCGGCCTCGTCGCCGAGACGGCCGGTCAGGCGCTCCAGGAGCGCGCCCACGTAGTCGATGGCCTCCTCGACGGGTTCGTGTGACCCCGGCTCGGGCACGTCGTCAGGACCTTCGATCGGGTTCTCGATCACCGGGCCGACGCCGGACTCGATGTGGTAGTCGAACCCCAGCGGTTCGAGGACGGTGAGGATGTCCGAGTACATCACGACGCCGTCGACGCCGAAGCGCTCGTAGGGCTGGAGGGTGATCTCCTCGGCGACGTCGGGCGTCTTGATCGCTTCGAGGAAGCTGTACTCCTCGCGAATCTCGTGATACTCGGGGAGGTAGCGGCCGGCCTGGCGCATCAACCACACCGGCGGTCGGTCGGTGCGTTCGCCGCGGGCGGCCCGGAGGAAACGGTCTCGCATCGCCGTTCCGTACGGCGAGGGGACAAAAAGGCGTTCGGACCGGGCGGTCCCGTCAGCGGCCATCCCCCGATAACGGCGCCATGACACCCTGTCGCCCACCTATCAATGGCTAAATAAATTTATGTCCTCGGCCGTCCTATTGGCTGCATGAACAGTCCGAGGTTCTTCAGACGCGGGAGCGTCTTCCTGATCGTCCTGTTGCTGGTGCTCGCCAGCATGCCGGGCATCGTGGCTGCCGACCGAACCGAGGCCGGCGGGACCATCGTCGTCGAGGCCGACGAAACCGTCCGGGGCGACCTGACTGCCATGGGCGGGACCGTCGTGATACGGGGAACCGTGACCGGCGACGTGCAGGCGTTCGCCGGATCGGTGGACATCGATGGCACCGTCCGCGGCAACGTCGAAGGTGCCGCCGGTAGCATCAACGTCGGGCGGTCCGGCGTCATCGGGGGCAACCTCGAGGCCGGTGCCGGCAGCGTCACGATCGACGGGACCGTTCGGGGCGACGTGAAGGTCGGGGCCGAGACGATCACGCTCGGTCCGACAGCCGTCGTCGAGGGCGACGTCCGGTACGACGGCAAACTCCAGCGGGCCAACGGCGCGACCGTCGCCGGGACGGTCACCCGCGACGATTCGATCGGGGGGATCAGCTTCGTGCCGTCGATCCCGAGCTGGACCGTCGACGTCTACGGGTTCGTCGTGAACCTCGTGTTCGCGGCCGCCCTGCTCCTCGTGTTCCCGCGGTTCACCGACGGGATGGGCGGGCGAACCATCGCCTCGCCGGGCCGGACTGCCGCGGCGGGTCTGATCGCCCTGATCGGCATCCCGATACTGCTGGTTGCCATCGCGATTACCATCATCGGCATCCCGATCACGATCATGGGGATCTTCGCGTACGCCCTGATGGTGTGGGTCGCGTACGTCCTCGGTCGGTACGTCGTCGGCGTCTGGATCCTCTCGTACACCGACTTCGAGGGGCGCTGGGTCGCGCTACTGGTCGGGTTCGTCGTCATCGGCCTGCTCGGCCTCGTGCCCCTCGTCGGATGGGTGTTCGACCTCGCGGCCCTCCTGCTCGGACTGGGCGCGCTCGTGCTCGGGTTCAGGCAGATGTATCGAGCGCGACGCGAGCCGGAAGCGCCGATCGAGGCCGAAGGCGAACGGGGAGACCGCTCCGACGACACCGAACCGCAACCGGGTGCGTGAACCAACGCCCGATTCGGGGGTCGATCGATCGGCCCCGAACGACAGCCTGAAATCGCTCTCTTTCCCACGACCACCCATGCACGTAACCGTCGAGGTCGCCGGCGAGGACACCCACGAGGTCGACCTCGAAGACCCGACGTATGCCGACTGCGCGAAGGCCGTCGGATACAGCCCACACGAGGTGTCGGTCCTCGTGGACGGTCGTCCGGTACCCGAGGATCAGCCCGTCGAGGTCGACCGGGTGACCGTGTTGCGACTGGTGAAAGGGGGCTGATCCCGGCCGACGATGCAGGTACGAGAAGCGAACCTGGCCGACAGGATCGATGTCCGGCGGGTGCTGGACGCCGCCATGCTCGCAGTCGAGGACCTGCCCGACCGGATCGACGAGGGCGGCGTCCTCGTCGCGGTCGAGAACGACAGCGTGCTCGGGGCGTGTGTCCTCGTCCCGTCCGAGGAAGCGCCAGCCTGGGTGGTCGCGACGGGGGTGGACGTCCACGTCGACGCGATCGCGGTTCGACGGCGTCGGCGTGGCGAGGGGATCGGTCGAGCGTTGATCGACCGTGCCAGGGAGCGGGGGTCACTCTCGGCTGCCTTCGAGACCGACGTGCGTCCGTTCTACGACGACCTTGGCTTCGAGATTCTGGACGAAAAAACGGCGGACGGTCGGTTGCGAGGGGTTTGGACGCCGGGACAGACCTGAGAATCGAGCGAATCCCCGCGGCTCACGACACCGCTTCGACCAACGCTCGCCCGTCCGACAGCAACGCCGCCACCCGCTTTTCGCTCTCGGCCTCGGCGTAGACCCGCAGTTTCGGTTCGGTCCCGCTCGGCCGGACGAGCAGCCACGACCCGTCGGCGAGCAGGAGTTTGAACCCGTCGACGGTGACTTCCTCCTCGACGTCGACGCCGGCCACCGCGTCCGGGATCTCGCCTGCGAGGTCGTCCAGCACGCGG
>DATFIX010000283.1:0-2090 GCA_035269625.1 Natrialbaceae archaeon | reverse complement strand
GTACGCCAGCCCGAACCCGAACAGCAGGCCGCCGGCGTAGATCAACGCCTGGAAGGCCAGGCCACGGTTCTCGCTCATGGCGACACCCCCAGGGCCGCGACGAGGTTGGCCGTGCCGATCGCCACGACCAGGAAGGTCGCGACGTTCACGAGCGACGTGTTCGAAACCGAACCGACGCCACAGACGCCGTGCCCGGAGGTACAGCCCTTCCCGACGCGGGTGCCGACGCCCACGAGGACGCCGCCGAGCAGTAGCCGCCACCACTGCACGTCGGTCGTCCAGATGCCGCCCTGGACCGTCGCGGCGTAGATGGCGGCCCCCGACACGATGCCGAGGGTGAACACGATTCGCCAGTCGCGGGAGGCGAGGTACTTCGGCCGCTGGAACCGTTCGAGCCCCGAGACGTACGACAGGGTCGACTCGAGGAACGTGCTCGCCCCGGCGATGATGCCGGTCCCGAGGTAGATGACGGCGACCCCGAGGCCGACGAGGACGCCCCCGACAGCGTACCGGCTAATCCCGTTCGGGAAGAGCGCGTCGAGCAGCAGGGGCGTGGTTGGTAGCATGTCCATTGGATCTCACGCGGGCGTTAGTCGGCCAGCGAGTCCTGGCTGGCGGCGCAGTTGTTCGGCCCGAGTTCGAGGCGGAAGGCCTCGTCGTCGTCGGCCGACTGCTGGCCGAGATTCGTGGCGATGATGTCCTCGTAGTTGGCCGGACGGGGCGGCATGTCCGCGAGGATCAGGTCGACGAACTCGTCCTCGTCCATCGAGAGCGCGTCCATGTCCGCCTCGAGTTCGCCGATCGTGGCGGTGTACGTGCCGTCCTCGGCCGTCTCGGCCGCGTCGCTGAAGTGGCCGCCACCGACCACGACGTCGTCCTGGAGCGCGAGGATGCGCTCGTGGAGCGTCTCGTAGAGCAGGCGGGCCGCGTCGGGGGCTCCCTCGTCGCCCTCCTCGAGGTCGGGGCGCGCGACGCTCTCGACGAACAGTCCGTCGCCGGTGAGGAGAACGCTGTCGTCGATCAGGTACGAGGTCATCCCGGTCGTGTGCCCGGGCGTGTGGACTGTCTCGATCGTCGCGTCGCCGACCTCGAACGTGTCGCCGTCGCCGGCGAGCGTGAGTTCGTCGCCGTAGGTGACGTCGCGCTCGGTCGCGGCTTCGGGGATCACGCCCTCGATGCCCTCGTCGTCCAGCGCGCGGACGCCGCTGACGTGGTCCGCGTGGATGTGGGTGTCGATGGCGTATTCGAGGTCGGCCCCGCGGATCCGGGCGTCCTCGACGTACCGGTCGGCGAACGCCCGCAGGGGATCGATCACGGCCGCCTCGTCGCTGTCGACGACGAGATAGCCGAGACAACCGCTGGAGGGGCGCTGGTACTGGAGGACCGTTCCCGTGCCCTCGTAGCGGGTGACCTCCTCGGCCTCATAGATGCCGGCCCAGCCGTTCATGCCCTCCGCGAGATTGACGGCCTCCCTGTCGTCTTCCTCCTTCAGGACGCCGGCGACGTACTCGCTGGAGGTGCCCTTGGCGCAGACGACCACGAGGGGATCGCCCGTCGGAACGCGTTCGACGAGCTCCTCGTCGACGTCGTCGAGGAATTCGAAATAGGGGACGTTCAGGACGTCGACGGACTCGCCGTCGATGTGCCACTCCTCGAACTCGTCCTCGGCGCGAACGTCGAGGATCGTGACGTCCTCGCCCTCGTCGATCTGGGCTTTCAGCACGTCCGGTTCGATCGAGTCGACCGATACTTCCGGTGTCGGAAAGTCGGGGTCCGTTTCGGTCTCGCTCATGCCTCGATAGCCCGTTATATGCTGGGGCACTAAAGGCTTTCCATAGTAATCCAAATACTGCACAAGACCATGAAGCGAGAGATAACTTAGAGAAACTCAATACTTCAACTACGCCCCCAAATCCTTGCCCCTTTTATACTGAATTTGGGAGAATTGGGACCGTAGGACTTATCTAATAGTAACCTAAGTTGCGCAATACACACAATACTGTGTGGTCAACAATGAGTGTGGAATTCGACGTCACGGAGACGCTCGACGTAACGGGACTCAACTGTCCGATGCCGGTCGTCAAGACCAA
>DATFIX010000282.1:0-3313 GCA_035269625.1 Natrialbaceae archaeon | reverse complement strand
GCCCTCGGGGTCGAGTTCGCCACCGTACTCCAGGGAGAGCATGCCGGCGTACATGTGGTCCGCGCCGCGGTTGGCGACCGCGTAGGACAGGCCCTGTCCGTGGAGGACGCGGCCGTCGTGGGCGGCGAATTCGAGACCTTTCACGGACCAGTTCTCGACGCCCAGTTCCTCGTGGAAACGATCGATTCCCTCCGCGAGGGTGTCGCCGATTCCCTCGCGGAACGCGATCTTCTCGACGAGGTCGTGGATCAATTCGACGTTGCCGAACTCGTCCTCGCTGGCGAGGTAGGCCGCGACCACGTCCCCGGCCGAGATGGTGTCCAGGCCGTACTCGTCGCACAGGTCGTTCGATTTCATCACCGCCACGATGTCGTCGACCGCGCAGTTCGACCCGAACGAGAACACCGTCTCGAACTCCGGCCCCTCGGTTTCGAGGCCCGTTTCCTCGTCGCGGGTCGGGAGTTTGCAGCCGTAGGCACAGAGCGAGCACGCCTCCGTCTTGTACTTCTTCTCCTCGACGCGCTCGCCCTTGATGCCGTCGATGCCCTCGAAGTCGTACTCCGAGAAGTACCGCGTGGGGAGGGAGAACTCGTCGTTGATGAACTCCGTCCCACCCGTGGTCCCCTGGCGTTTCATCCGGTCGTCCGCCTCGGCGGCCTCGCGCTGGATGTCGCGCTGGACGTCCTCCGGGAGGTCGATTTCCGGCCGGGAATCGCCCTCGAAGGTGACGAACTTGACGTTCTTCGACCCGAGGACTGCGCCGAGGCCGCCCCGCCCGAACGCTCGGCTGTCGAACGTCATGACGCTCGCGAACCGCACCTGGTTCTCGCCGGCCGGCCCGATCGCGGCGACGTGTTCGGCACCGAGACCGTGGTGTTCCTCGGTGTATTCCGAGACTGCCGAGACCGGTTCCTGGGCCAGCTGGGGGACCGCCTCGAACTCGACGCCCTCGTCGGTGACGTGCACGCCGATCAGCTCGTCACTCTCACCGACGATTTCGACCGCGCTGTAGCCGGTGTCGGCGAGGTTGCGCGAGACGTATCCGCCGGCGTTCGTCGAGACCAACCCGTCGGTCAACGGCGAGAGGCCGGTCATGTTCGTCCGGCCGGTGAAGCTCGTTTGCGATACCTGCAACGGGCCCGTCGCGAAGTACGCCCGGTTCTCCGGGCCGAACGGGTCCGCGTCGAACGGGATGCGATCGTGCGCCAGTGCCGTGGCGACGCCGCGCCCGCCGACGAACGATTCGAGCACCTGGTCGATGGCCGTCTCGGTCGTCGATCGGTCCCCCACGTCGATCGTCAGGAGTGGTCCACTCGCGTGAATCATACCCTTTGCTAACGTGGCACGACTACTAAGAATCTCGTGCTCCGGCCTTTCTGGGGGGTTCTTCGGTAGTCGTCATAGTGTCCTGGTCGAGTGGGTCGCCGTAAGGACGAGGCAGTCGAGTCGATCCGCACCGAACGGTCGAGACGCTACGACGAGTACGCCGACCGCCGCGAACGGGAGCGGGAGGAATGATCCTCGATACCTCGTTCGTCGAAGACGTCGCACGGGAGGAGGAGGCGGCCCTTGCCAGGGCCGACCGGTTGGCAGCGAACGGCGTCCCCGAGCGACTTTCCGCGATGACCGTTTACGAACTCTACTGGGGGATCGGGTACGTCGAGACGCCCCGAGAAGAGAACGCCGTCGTCGATGCGGTCCTCGAGACGAAGGAGATCTACCAGGTCACCCCCGAGATTGCGCGGAAAGCAGGACGGATCGCCGGCCGCCTGTCTCAGGAGGGGCAGCCGCTCCACGATCCGGGCGACGAGATTATCGGAGCGACGGGCGTGGTTCACGACGAGCCCGTTCTCACGAACAACGTGGATCACTTCGAGCGGATTCCGGGCCTCGAAGTCGAAACGTACTGATCACTGCGCCCCGTCACAGCGTCGTCGCCGCGAGCATCGCCATGACCAGCAGAATGAGTCCGATGATGACCAGCGGGGCGATCCGGAGCGGGACGGCACCCCGGGCATCCGGAACGAGTCGTCGTGCCGGTGGCGTCGCGGTCGACGCTTCGGATCGTCGCGCCTGGAGACGCGCCATTTCGGTCGTCGATTCGTCACACGACGGTAAAAATCGGGTGGCCGATCCGGATCGTCGACAGGAACGTCGTCCTCACCCGAGTAGTTTCGAGACGGCCAGGCCGACGATAGCGACGCCAGCTAACAGGAACGCGATCGACAGGCCGTACTCGGCCACCATGAGAGAGATCCGTTCGGTCCGGTCGCTGGCACCCAGGCGGATGAACGCGACCGAGAGGACGATCAGTCCCAGGCCGCCGACGATCGATCCGACTACCATGTAGCGTGCGCGTGATACGCGCCCGGACCACTAAGGCGTCCCGGCCGGATCACTACGAGGTCCCGGCCGCCCTGCCGTTCGAATTATGGGGATTCACTGGCAAGGTCACCTATGGTCGAGCACTCGGACGAAACCGAGGGAGACGAGGGGATTCTCCATCCCGACGAACTCGGGGTCGAAGACGAGGAGGAGGTCGAGACACTGGACGAGAACCGGTTCCTGGTGTCGACGGACGCCGCGGACGGTGCCGACTCGACGATCGACGATCCGGCGGATTTCGACCGTCTCGAGGTGGACGAAGGGGTGGACTCGAAGGGACCGACGACGCCGCTCTCGGCCATCGGCGAGCACTACGGCGTGGACGTGGCGGTGAAGGCCGAAGGGACGGTGGATTCGACGCGGATCGCCTCGAACAACGTGGTCGAGACGTTCGAGGAATTACTGGTGTGGTACGCCCGACAGGTCGACGAGTCGACGCCGCCCGAGGAGGTCATCGGGATTTTGTGGGCGGAGTCGGGATTTGGGCGGTGAGCTGGGAACGATTGGTTGCTTGTTCGAAAATCCTGTTTCCTACGACAAGGGGAGTTCGAAGGGGAGGTTTCGGTTGACGGTCCGTCGGAATTGCTCGGAGATTCCGAACAGAGTCAGGAAATATACGGCTGCGCCAACCCCAGCGAATAATAGAACAGTCGCGACGTTGTGTCTAAGGAGTCGGTAGGTGTTTTCGATGGTAAGTCCCCCATAGACAACCCCCGCCATGACGATGGCGGCAAGCCATTGCTTTGCGATCTCTGCTATTGGAAGCGAAAAGTCGATTATCGCAGCGACGTGGCGATATGCGAGGACTAGGCTGATGGCGATGGACGTTGCGGTGGCGACTGCTGCGCCGAGCCAGCCGTATAGAAAGATCAGAGTGATATTGAGTGTGACGTTTGCAACGACGAACACCGCGTTGATCCTGAACGCG
>DATFIX010000281.1:0-3203 GCA_035269625.1 Natrialbaceae archaeon | reverse complement strand
GGCCGACTGCATCGCCGTCGAGGACTCCGAGAACGGCGTCGAGGCCGCCGTCCGGGCGGGGGTGACGGTGATCGGCTACCGAACGGGTGCTGACGAGGACGTCGACCTGTCGGCCGCCGACGTCGTGGTCGAGACGCCGGACGCGCTCCGGGACGAGATTCGAAACCGAACCGCACTCCATCGCCGATCGTAGACCGACGCGGCCGAATGCCGTCGACAAAACAGCGAGGGTCGGAAGGCGTCTTGCTCGACGAGAAACCGAACCGCTACGGCTTCACCAGGATTTTCACCTGATCGCTGTCCGGGTCGAGCAGTCGTTCGAAACCGCCATCGACGATCTCGTCGAGATCGACTCGATCGGTGATGAGTGGATCGGGGTCGAGTTGACCGTCTTCGAGCATGTCGATGACCATGCCGAACTCCTCTCCCGAACGGGGGCCACCCTGGTACGCGATCGAGCCGACGAGCGAGCGCTCGGGGATGACGAGGTCGTTGGGATTGGTTTCGACGCCGGCCTCGAAGATGCTGACTTCCGCAACCCGTCCGCCTGGACGGGTGCCGTTAATCGCTTGGTTGTACGTCGCTTCGACCCCAGCGACGTCGAACGCGACGTCCACCCCTTCGCCGGTTTCCGCGCGGATCACGTCGAGGGGATCCTCCTCGGTCGGATCGACGAGGACGTCCGCCCCGCACCGGTCGGCACGAGCGCGCCGCTGGTCACGCGGTTCGGAAACGATAATCGGGCCGGCGCCGGCCGCGCGCAAGGTCTGGATCTGGCAGAGTCCGATCGGGCCGCTCCCGAAGACAGCGACCGAATCGCCAGCCGAGACGTCGGCGACTCGCGTCGCGTGCAGCGCGACCGCCAGCGGTTCGATGAGCGCCCCGTGTTCGACCGGGATGTCCCCGAGCGGGATCGCCTTTTCGGCGTCTACGACCGCGTTCTCTGCAAATCCGCCGTTCGAGGCCAACCCGACGAACCCGAGCGATTCACAGCGGTGATACTCGCCTGCTTCACAGCGAGGACACTCGCCGCAGTAAATGATCGGGTTGACCGCGACAGCGTCGCCCTCCGAGAGGTCAGCGACGTCCGAGCCGACTTCCGAAATAGTGCCGCTGAACTCGTGTCCCATCGTGAGGGGTGCCTGCACATCCGAGACCGGATGTGGGTCGTCCCCGGGGACGAATATCGGCCCGGCAGTGTACTCGTGGAGGTCCGATCCACAGATCCCACACGCCTCGACGTCGATCCGGACCTCGTTGGGCCCCACGGTGTCTGGTTCGACATCTTCGACACGGATGTCTTCCTGACCGTAATACCTAGCAGCGTCCATGCATTCGAAAATTGAGGCTATGTCGAAATAATCCACGCGACTTTTCTTACTTCCTGGGAATTCTAACTATTAATCATACGATCATCCAAGATAATGTCAAATAAATGTGTGAGTGTGTTCACAGTTCCCCGGATTCGTTTCTTCGAGTCGGAACTGGCGAGTACGGTAGTGGCACGTATCGAGACTCGCCCTCGTTACCGGAGCGTCACCGAGCCTGCTGAATACGCACCCAGCAGTTACCCCACTGGCTCTTTCGAACAGCGTGCCGTCTCTCGTCGAGGGTCTCGACGCGCCAACAATGAACCGGTAAAATCCTCGAAGACATCGACGGCGATCGAAACCGGTGGTTTCGTTTTCACTCCACTCGAACCGACCGCTCCTCGGCGACCGGCAACAGCGGCCGATCCGGGAACGCGACCGACACGCGAACCGCCAGTTCGTCCACGTCCGCCCCGAACACGCCCACGGGGACGGTCTCCTCGTCGGCGAGGTAGGTTTCCCGGGTCGTCATCTCCCGGCCGTTGACCGTCACGCGGATTCCCACCGACGCGGCGTCGCCCCCGTTTCGAATCCGCACCTCTCGCATGTCGTTCTCGCCGTGCGGGATCGAATCGGGGAACGCGCCCCACTCGATCCCGACTGCCGGGAGGTTCCGGGCGCTTTCGAGGACGCGTTCGGAAACGCCCTCCGAGAGTCCCGCCGCCATCAACCCCTCGACGTCTGCGTCGCGAACGTCATCGGGAGTCGAGACCCCTTCCGCGTCGAGTTTGCTCGCCCGGCCCGACCCGACGCCGTCGATGGCCGTGAGGCCGACCGCGCCGGCCGGGACGCCGTTCTCGACGCGGGCCTCGATCCGGCGGGCGAGGTTGGCGGCGTGGGCGTCGGCGAAGCGTTCGAGGAAGGCCCGGCAGGCCGCAAGCAGACGGAGCGCGTTCTGCCGGATGACCCAGGCGTCGCTCTGGAGGTCCGGCGGGGTCGTGCCCGACATCCCGCCCCGGAGGATCGCCAGGACCTTCCGCGCGCTCGGTTCGAGGTCGTCGCCCCTGTTGCCCAGCACCGCCGTGATCCCGTCGCGCTCGGACTGGCGGGCGCTCACGCTGTCGAACTCCGCCGCGGTCGCGACGGCCCGGAGGATCGCGTCCTCGTCGATCGAGTCCCGCGTGGCGAGGTCGCGGAACCCGGCGGCAGTGTCGAGCCTGAGGTAGTACTTCGAGGCGAGACGACCCAGGGCCGTCGCCTCGATCGAGAGGTCCTCGCCGGTCTCGACGAACCCGCGATCGACCAGGTCGTCCAGCACCGACCGGACCCGGTCGCGGAGGCTGCCGAACTCGTACTCGGCAGGGGCGGACTGGGCCCGGACGTAGTAGAAGGTGGTCTCGAGCCACGACATCACGTCGTCGAGGTCGCGAATCGTCCCCATTGCGATTTCGGCGTTGAGGTGGGCGTCCAGGTCCTCAGCCAGCCTGGATTCGATCGGCTTGCCGTCCCGGAGCAGTCGGCGGTACTTGTCGGCCTCGCCGGCGTCACAGACGACCCAGCCGTAGCCCACGTCGTCGTAGTCGGGCCGGCCGGCCCGCCCGAGCATCTGGAGGATGTCCAGCGGGCTCATGTCCACCTCGCCCTCCAGCGGGTCGTGGAGCTTGGTGTCGCGGATGACGACACAGCGGGCGGGGAGGTTGACCCCCCAGGCCAGCGTCGACGTCGAGAACAGCAGTTGAATCTTCCCCGCCTTGAACCACGCCTCGACGCGGTCCTTGTCCGACTTCGAGAGGCCGGCGTGGTGGAAGCCGACGCCGTCGAGCACCGACTGGCGGAGCGTGTCGTTCGAGAGGTCCGCGGCGTCGTTGTGAAAGTCGTAGTCGCCCCGCGCAC
>DATFIX010000280.1:0-2250 GCA_035269625.1 Natrialbaceae archaeon | reverse complement strand
CCTCGACGGGTCTGAACGCCGGTCCTTCGGACATCTACTCGGTGGCTTTGCGCTTCAACGTCAAGAGGGTTCCCCCAACCCGTCGCTCTCGATATTGTTGGGGGCCGTCAGGTACCGTCCGGTCGGGTCGGTGCCGTCGCGTCCTCGACCCGCCCGACCATCGTCCTGGCCGCGTCCTCGTCGACGGGATCGAGGTCGAGGCGCGAGCGCAGGGTCGCGGTCGCCTCGTCCAGCAGGTGGATCGCCCACCGATGGAACGGCGCGTCCGCGGCGGCGCCCTCGGTCGCCAGGGCGAGCGCCGGGATCCAGTCGAGGTGGGCGTCGACGTGGTCGGCGAAGGCCGCCGTTTCTCCCGCGTCCAGCAGCACCGTCCCGTATTCCAGCAGGAGGGCGACGTGGTCCGGCGGGTACCCCTGGGGAACGTCGACGTCGATGGCCTCGTATCGTCGGACCATGTCCGCCGCCGGCGGGCCACCCATCAGCCCCGTCCGGTCGTCGTGCCACGGCTTGTACGGCGATTCGGCGGGCGGCGCGTAGGGTGTCCGCATCGCCTCGAACAGTTCGATGGACGACTCCGTCAGGTCGCCGACCGAGGCCACCGCGGGCGGATCGATCCCGGCATCGGGCTGGAAATCGACGGTCGCGGTGGCCTCGGCCAGCGCGTCACGAAGCTCCCCGCTCCGGACGCTCTCGACGAGGGCCTCGTCGGGGTCGTGCAGGCAGTTCCCGAGCGCTGCCAGCAGGTCGGCCCAGGCGTCCGGCCGTTCGAGGGTCGCCGTGGCCGCCATCTCAGAACACCACGTTGGGGGAGTGGACCGCGGCGAACAGCAGCACGTACCGGATCAGGAACGTCGCGAGGACGCCGAACAGGAGCGAGGCGACCAGCCCCGGCCTGACGACCCACTTCGTCACGGCCGTCTCCTCGCGAGCGCACCAGAGCCAGGCGAGGACCGGGCTCGCGACGACGGAGACGGCGATGCCGGCCGCCAGGAGCGTGACGAAACCCGACAGGCTTCCACCGTCGAGCATCGCCATCGACTCGGCTGCTGCCGGCCCGTCGCCGAGGGAGTTCAGGAGCGTCCAGAGCAGGCCGCCGGTGAGCAGCAGGCCCAGACTCACCGCGCCGGCGAACCCGACCACGAGTCGGTCCGTCGCCCCGTCGAACGCGATGGTCAGCGCGAGCGACAGGGCGACGCCCGACGCCACGCCGCTGGTGACGAACATGGCGGGGAGCAGCGTCGGGTGATTCCAGAGCGGGACCGTCTCGACGACGGCCAACTCGAAGCCGGTGTAGACGGTCCCCAGCGCCGGCAGCAGGCCGAGAGCGGCCACGATCCAGAACCCCGTTTTCCCGGGGCGGATCGCGTCGGCCACCTCGTCGAGGAGTCCCTCGATCCGAACGATCGCGGCGAGCTTTCGGAGCACGGCGCTGCCGCCCTCGGCCCCTCGACCGAACGCGCCGAAGTGGAACCAGAGGGTCTGCAACCCGGCGAGGGCACCGAGGGACACCAGGATCCAGGTCCCGCGGGTGATCCAGGAGCCGAACTCGGTGAGGGTCACGGGGAACAGCAGCCCCGAGAGCGGTCGCGCGAGGTGGGCGAGGATCGCGATCCCGGCGATCCCGGTCGCCACGAGGGCGGTGAGGAACGCCCAGCGTGCCAGGGCCATCGCTTCGGATCGCCGGTCGTCACGGCCGAGACCGTAGGCCGCGACGCCGGCGAGGTAGGCGCCCCCGCCGAGCGTGGCGAAGAACAGGTAGATGGCGGTCAACAGCCCCCAGTGGACCCCTTCGAGCCAGACGTATCCGGATGCACTCATGTTCGATCACCTCAGTCCGCGGTTTCCGTTTCGTTCGCGGTCTCGGAGCCCTCGCCCGCCGACTCGACGATGACCTGGCAGTCGTCGTCCCGGTGGAACCGGTCCTGGGCGTCCTCGGACGCCATGTCGAGCAGGTCCTCGATCGGTCCGGCATGGAGCGCGTCGCCGACGCACTCGTCCGCACAGGCGGGCGTCAGCGGGTCCTCCTGCTCGTGTTTCGGCGGGGCGTCGACGCCGCTGCCGGGGCCCTTGTCCAGGCACAGGTTGCACTTCTGCATCAGGCCCTCCTCGTCGTACTGGGGCGCGCCGTAGGGGCAGGCCCACCCGCAGTAGTGACAGCCGATGCAGGCCTCGCGATCGACCACCACGATGCCGTCGCTGTCGCGCTTCTTGATCGCGTCCGCCGGACAGACCTTCTCGCAGGGGGCGTCC
>DATFIX010000279.1:0-40031 GCA_035269625.1 Natrialbaceae archaeon | reverse complement strand
CCCGGTCAGTTTCGGTTTCGATTCCCCATCGAACACCGGAACCCGCTTTCCCGCGTCGACCTCGACCGGTTCGTCGAAGTACGTCGCGTTCAGCCCCTCGATCGTCACTTCGATTCGCTGTCGGGTATCGGAGTCGTTACGGACGAAAACCTGCACGGGCCTGTCCGTCTCTCGACCCGGTTTCGAAGTGCCCTCTCGCTCCCGGTCCGGACAGATCCCGAGGTCGGCGGCGGAAAGCATTCCCGAGGAGTACATGCCCCCCAGATCGAAACACCCACCCAGCCCTGCTGCGGCCGGCGGTACCGCCGCGAGCAGGTCCCGTCGTCGCATTCGAGTGGGAGTTCGTGCCCCAACGGGTAACCGTTGATGGCCAACGAGTTACATGAAGTCCGCGATGCCGGTCTGTTTGTTGGTGTCGTCCTCGAAGATGCTCTCCAGCGAGCGCTCGAGGACTTCCAGGCGCTGTTTGGTGTAATCGCGAGCACCGAACTCCTCGGCCACCTCGATGGCCGTGTCCATGTACTTGTTGACCGACCCCTGGTGGACGGTGAGGTTCACGTCGCCGCCACACTCCCGGCAGTCGCCCGAGAGGGGCATCCGGCGATACTTCTCGCCGCAGTCGAGACAGCGCACCTCCTGGCGCGAGAACGCCCGGAGGTTGCCGATCAGGTCCGGCAGGAAGTGGAACTCGATGACGCGCTCGGCGACGTCAGTCTCGTCGACCGCCCGGAGTTTGCGGGAGAGTTCCAGCTGGGCGTCCATCTTCTCCATCATCGAGCCCAGCGTCTTGTACGCCGACAGGTCCGGCCCGAGTGCGATGTCCGAGACGTCGTGGGTGTGTTCGAACCCGGTGTATTCCTCGTCGGTGCCCAGGGTGTCCTCCGCGATCTCGACGTCGACCTCGCCGGGGTCGGCCATCCGCCGGGTCGCCTCGTAGAACTCCCGCGAGTACGACGAGACGACGTCCATGTTGTGCGCCTCGTCGTCGATTTCGGAGGGATCGATCCGGGAGGACATGACCAGGGGCGCGTCCATGGAATTGTGAGCATACAACCAGTTCGCCGTAAAGATCGGGTCTCCGCCCACCTGGAGATCGTACAGGAATCCGTCATAATCGACTGGTTCGACACTGGTAACCCGAAGGTAGGAGAGATCACCCGAGATCAGCGGCCGGACGTCCTCCAGTCGTCGTTCCGCTTCGTCGGGCAAGTTTTGGTCATCAAGCGTCTCGACGATCTCCCGAAGCTTCTCCAGGGAGACGTTCTCCCGACGCTTTAGATACTTGGGAATGATCTCTTTGACCCCTTCGATGTCCATCTCGCGAATCGCTCGAATGGCGTCGGGGATTCGAACGACGAGACTTTTGGGCGTGTAGGGGTCCTCGTCGGCAAGAATCCGGTTGAGGGGGTTGTCCGACGCCCCTCCCGAGACGGTCACCGTATAGATGTCCTGCCGGTTTCCGTCTCGGTTCGTTCTGGTCGAGACGTTGGCGACCAATCCCAGACGGTGGAGCAAATACACGATGCCGTCTTTGACGTCCTCACTGGTCGAATGAAACGAGACTGTCGTATGGTTGTCGTCGGTATAGTCGCTTCCATCACCCGCAATGAACCCACGCAAGAACGACGTGACGACGTTCTCCGAGGCCGTCAAAACCGGTTCCGGGATGACTTTCTCGCTCGAGTTGTACGACTCCTTCTCTTCGAACCCGAGGTGATAGAGGACGTCCGTAAACGTCGCGGGAAATCGAAGTTCGTACGAACGGTTCGACCACCTGATTGTGGGATCGTGCCCGAGTTTCGTTTCGACTATTTCCGCCGCCCGTTCGATCAGTCGTTCGTCCGCGTTGTGAATCGTCGGGCAAACCGTCGACGTGGACCCCTCGGCGACGTACAGACCGAGAAGCCATGCGAACTCCTCGTCGAGATCGATCGTTCGACTGATGCCGTCGGTGGCGCCCCATCTGGCAATCGAAATGTCGTCCGGCACGTAAAAACCGCCAGCATCGAGGATCGTCTCGAGTTTTTCGAACGGGATCTTTGCTTTCGAAAGCCGATGTGAGAGTCCCCAGTCGAACAATCGTCTGGTCTCGTCACCGCGGTCCGCCGATTCCCATACGGTCGTCAGGAGGTCCTCGATCTGATCGTCGATGACGACGTACGGATCGTCGACAGCCTCCGTCACGTCGATCGTCGTCTCGGATGAGTCGATCCCGAGATCCCTCGGTGCGATCAACAGATCACCGACCTCAATGTCGTCACCATCGATCGGCTCGATTCCACGAGTCGCGTCGTACCGGAAGAGACTGTGATCCTCGGTGACCTCGAGCGATCGCCCGAATTGCGTCTTGACGCGACGAAGCGTTTCGTCCTCGCTCGCTCGATACCGAATCGCTTTTTCGATCGGTCGGAGCGTGGCCTCGTGAGCGTCGTTGAAGGCATAGGTTTGCCAGCCTTCGTCGACGCACGACCGTTTCCGAAATTTCCCGTCGACGTCCACCGGCGACTCGAGTTCGTTCCAGAACTCGTCGAAAGTGAGAAACCGGACGTCCCCGCCCGGATCGACTGCCACGAGGCGTGAATCCGCTGCGACGCTCCCACCGCGCTGGTCGGGCAGGTAGGTCTTGCTGAAGTTCAACAGCCCGTCCATCAGCAACATCACACAGTCCTCGTCGCCGTCGCACTGCCCACTGAGCAGATCGTTGGCGACGAGCGTGTGCGTGTCCGCGACGGTCACCGAATAGGTGTGCTCGACGTCGCTCTCGACGATTTCGACCGACTCGACCTCGTCGAGCCAGAGATCCCCGCCGTCCCCGAAGAGCCGTTGCGTGCGCACCTCGGTCGAATCGATGGCCGTCCGGAGCGTCGAGTCCTTCCGGTCGAGGTCGAACCCGATCGCGTTCGCGAACCTGACCGCGTTCTCCGAGGTTATCTTCAGGACCCAGGTCTCGAACTCCTCCGGGGTATCCTCGTAGAACTCCGCGACAGCCCCGGTGCTCGGCACTCGCCGTTCCCGGTACGCTTTCGCCGCGATCCCGAACCGCTTCAGCGCGGCGAGGAGGTCCTTTTTCAACTCGTCGCTGACGGTGTGAGCGCGCACTTCGATCCGGTCCGTCGACGCACTCCCGTCGCCGCTGAAATACCCCGCGAGAAATGCGGAGAGATGTGACGACGGTGCGCCGAAGACGGCATCGGGGATCGATTTGTCTTCGGCCCGCGATCCCACGTCCAGCACGTCGGCGACGATGGCCGTCACCAGACGACTGGAAACGGTGACCTTCCACTCGTTCTCTCGATACGCGTCCACGCCGAGAGCGTCGTCGAGCGTCTCGACGACCGCCTGTCGGACCGGTTCGTCGGGCGTACAGATCGTCGTCTGGTAGCACTTCCCCTCATTCCGGCAGGTGTAGCCCTCTGCCGCGTAATATCCGAGGAGCGACGAGAAATCCTCGTCCACCGTCAGGAACCGCTCGACTGTCGTCCCGTCTCGTCGGACCGACAGGTCCACGTCCCGCGGGAGAAGCTCGAGGAGTGCCGACTCGGGATAGAGTTCGAGCAGGACCGAAACCGGGATGCTGTCGCGGGACACCCAGTTGTACACCGTCGAATCGCTGATCCCCAGGCGGTCAGCGACCGGTTGCAGGTACTCGTCGGCGTCGGTGGCCCCGTCCAACAGTTCCTTCAGCCCTTCGCTCCCGACGCCCTGCACGGTCAGGTCCTCGTTGGGGATCGAATCGACCGCGATCAGTTCGGCGAGCAGGTCGTACTCGCGTTCCGTCCCGTCGTAGGTCACCTGCTTCCGGGACGGGATTCGATCCCCGGGCGAGAGTCCCCTGGCGTCGATTTCTCGGATCCCGTCGCTGTCGCCGGTTCGATCCGCGTCCCCGTCGCCATCGCCCCACCGCAACATCGAGTGATCCGGCGTTACGGTGAGTTCGCGACCGCCCCGGGTCCTGATTTCGACCAGGTGATCCTGGGCGTCGTGTTTGGAGACCGCCGTTACGGGCTTTCGGACCGTCGTGCCGTCGGACTCGACGGACGGGACGTACACCGGGTCGTCCAGTTCCTCGACCAGCGTGCCGAAGTCGTCTTCTCGCGGGTCGTCGAGACGCGCTTCGACCAGTTTCTCGATGGGCTCGTAGTGCCAGGTCCCGTCCTCGTCCCGGTAGTGGACCTTCGTCTCGGGATGGAAGCAGTTCCGTCGTTTCGCCGCGTGGAAAAACGGGTGCGCGTAGCCGACGGCCGCGCTCGTAAAACCGATTACTCTCCCGACAACTGCGGCAGAGGTGTGTGGTGCCATGCCAAACACCAGTTTTCCGACTAGATCGTCGCGTTCCTCGACCTCGTAGTACGGCTCCATGTCGTAGTAGGACTCCAGCAGGTCGTCCACGAAGTCGGCCGTCTTGAGCATGTGCTCGGCGGCCCCGTCCGAGAGGACCACGTCCTGCACTTTCAGTTCGACCAGTTGGTCGTCGTGGCGCAGCGGTTCGCCGTGGATGTCCGTCTCGTAGCCGAGTTCGCGGAACTGCTCGACGGTCACGTCCAGTTCCGCAGGACGGACCGACGTGACGGGGAGGTCTGTCATGTCGTACCTGACGGTGCCGTCCTTGAACGTCGAGACGCCGTGTTTGGCCCGGAGGACGCCTTTCTCGATGGGTTCGGGCGTCTTGAGTTTCGAGGACATCCCCTTGACGCCCTTCAGCACGTCGAAGGCGCTCTCGCGCTCCCCGACCGATTCGAGGGCGTCCCGGTAGGCCTCGTGGACGTCGATCGTCCTGGTTTCGACGGCGCTCCCATCGACGTCACACCGGTCGCAGTGGACCCGGCCGGCGTCGTCGGGTTCGAGGTCCTGCTCGCAGTCGGGACAGGTGTAGTGGGGTTCGGTGTGGGCCCCACACTCGGGACAGCGGGCCTCGTAGGTCTCCTCGCCGCAGTCCGGGCAGGTCCGGCGGCCGACCTCGACCTCGACCTCGCCCGGCGTCGAATTCATGTCGTCGGCGTGTTTGGCGGCCTTGGCCACGTCGCGCTGCGATCCGCCGGCCTCGCCAAGCGGGAAGAGCGTGTGGACCGCCGGCGAGAGTTCGCGGGATTCGGATTTCTCCGGGCGACCCATCCGGTTGCCGATTCGGGTCGGGGCGCGCTCGCGAACCGCGAAGGGCGCGACCTCGTTGACAGCCGTGACGGCGTTGGGCCAGTCGCGGGCTTCCGCGGAGAGGTCGTCCCACTCGCGTTCGAGGTCCGGCGTGATCCCGAGGGATCGGAGCAGGGGACGCGATTCCGGAATCCGAAGGGTCTCCTCGGTCTGGGCGTGTTCGACCAGCAGCGCCTCGACGGGGTCACGGAGGTCCTCGACGGCGGACTCCACACCGACGTCTGCCTGCGGATCGCGGTCCACGACCAGCACGCCGTCCTCGAACCGGCCCGTCGTGGCCACCACCTCGGCCAGCGTCTCGAACTCCTCCGGCGCAAGGTCGTGCCAGAGGTAGGTGTACTCGGGGTGGAGCGGCGCGTCGTACTCGGTCGCCCACTCCAGCGCGTCCTCGACGGACGGGTTCTCCAGGTCGATCCGCGGGTCGTCCCGCATGGCCTGCACGTCGGCCGTGGTCGCTTCGAGGTCCTGAACCCACCACTCGGGCGTGTACGAGGCGGGGGCGAGCGGGTGGTTGTTCTCGACGAACTCGCCGTAGTTCACGAGGTACTCGCCGAGGTCGATAATCTTCTCGACGCCGTTGCGAACCTCGAGGGCTTCGGCCGGGTCGTCGATCCGACGGACGTCGCCGTTGGCCAGTCGGACCGTCGGCCCCTCGATGGTGTCCACGGGAACAACCCCGGCGGCCTTGCCGGGGCGCTCGGTCTTGATCTGGGTGCCGGTCGCGAGGAAGTCGTCCACGACGTGCATCGTCGCCGGGTGAACCCCGGCCGTTGCGAACCCGTGATTGCGCGCGCGACCGTAGCGCAGGCGAAACCCACCCGTCTCGGCCGGATGCGAGAAGACGGGACGACCGGCGATCAGGTCCCGGAGGTACTTCCAGGACTCCTCGACACGGGGCGGACCCTCGGGAGCGTCATCATCGGCTGCCGTTTCACCGTCGTCCCCGGTCTCCGCCTCGGCGTCCGAGTCGGCGTCGTCCCCCTGGTCTTCCTCCGGGGCCTCGTCCCCCGAATCCGCATCCTCGTTCGCACCGTCGTCCTCGTAGTAGGTTCCGTCGATGAGGTCCTGGAGCCAGGGCCACTCGACGTCGTCGAGGTTCCGGGTGTAGCGCTGGATCTTCGGTGCCTTGAGCGCGATACCCTCCGCAAGAACGAGGCACATTCCCCCCCGCGCGGAGTTAGTATCGACGCGTTCGAGGTCACGAAAGCCCTGCACCTCCTCGTCGCCCGTCGCCTCGCCGTCCAGCATGATCGGCATGTGCTCCGCGATGAACTTCGTCTCCTCGTCCTTGGGCGAGTACTGCAAGCCAGTCTCCTCGTCGTAGAGGGACACCTCCTCGGCGTAGCGCTCGATCTCGTCGTCGCGGGCGTGATACTCCTCGATGCCGAGCAGCGTCCGGGCGTAGTCGCCGACCAGGACCGAGAGCGCCTGGGCGGTCCCGCCCGCCGACCGAATCGGCCCGGCGTAATAGACGTTGATGAACTCCGTCCCGTCGTCGTTTGCCAGGAGTTCCACGCGGTCGATGCCCTCGATGGGCGCGGCGACGACGCCCTCGGTGAGCAGGGCGACGGCGGTGCGGACCGCCCCTTCGACCTTGCCGGCCTTGGACTCGTAGTCGCCGACCGTCCCCTCGACGAAGTCGGTGACCAGTTCCAGCGCGGCCTCCTCGCGGGACATTTGCCCTTCGAGCTCCCGGACGCGTTCGGCGACGCCGTCGATACCGAGGATGTTCTCGACGCGGTCGGCCATGTCCTTGGCGACCGGGATCTCGACCTCGGGTTCGGGGTCCCCGCCACGGGTCTTGGCCTCCTCGGCCACGTCGAACGCCTCGTCGAGCCCCGCCTCCAGGCGCTCGAAGTAGCGTTCGTCCGCCTCGCGCATGTTATCGACCCGAACCCGTGGCTGTGGCGATCCGGTCGCGCCGGTACTCGGCGACGTTTCGCATGTGCATGGACACGACGGTTGGCCGGCAAAACGCTGTCGGTCGTCGAACTCGCCCGGCGGGGCGAGCGACGGGGGCGGCGGACGGCGGGCCTAGAGCCACAGTTCGAGGTCCAGCGCCGGGTCGTACTCACGCTCCAGCGGCCGCTCGAACGCCGTCATGTAGATTTCTCCGACGAAGACGGTGCCCGCGTTCAGGTGACCGGCGAGGGTCCCCCCGGATCGTCGGGAGAGCACCGCGTGGGTGTGAGCGAAGCGGTCACCACTCTCGGACTCGTAGGTGGCACCTCCCGTCGATCCCGCCGGGTCTGGGAGTAACGAAACGTTCCCGAGACAGGCAGCGACCTCCAGTGGTTCGTCGAGTTCGACCGCATGATACTCCCCGTCGGCCTGGTCGTAGTACCAGACTTCGGCGTCCGAAACGGCACCGATACCGACGAACCATCCGGCGTCGATTCCCGCCTCGTCGGCCAGCGCCTCGATCTCTTCCCGCCAGTCAGCACCCGACTCGAGTCGAGCCAGGAACTGACGATCGGTCGTCACCTCGCGATAGTGCATGGTCGTACACACGCGATCGGCCAACAAAAAACGAGGGCGAAACCGCCCGGACAGTTCCAAAGTGACAGCTGTTAAACTGCCGAATAATGCCGACGCCCTTAAATTGAAAATGCAGCCAATTAGCCCGGGGAAAAAAGCCGAGAATAGAACAACAATGGTGACCACTACATTTTCGATGTGGGAGACTATCATTAACGTTCGTCAATGGATAGAAATGCCCAATGAGCCCATGTTACTAATGACCATGGCCGAGTCGCCCGGGAGAAATTTGATTCATGGCCGATAGAGGGTGGTTTAACACCGGAGGAGTATTTGGATAGATGCGGTGGATTTATACTCTTTCCCAAAACACACCCAAAGTGGAATGCCAGACAGTAGCAATCCTTCACGGCGGCGATTCCTCCAGGCAACTGCTGGTGCCGCGGCGGCGGCATCACTTGCCGGTTGTTCCGGAGGCGACGGCGGTACGGCAACCGAGACGGCGACGGATACGCCCTCGGGCGGCGACGGCGAGGACGGTGGCGACGGTACCACCGAGGAAAAGGAAACGGCCAACACGACCGAGCCCGAGAAACCGCAGGAGCAAAAGCGGACCTATCGGCTCGTCAACTCGAACGCGACGACGTTCGACCCCATCAAGGCGACCGACACCGCGTCCGGCCGAGTCATTTCCCAGGTTTTCGAGTGCCTGACCAGCTATCCCAACGGTCAGACCAACGTGCAGACCCGACTCGCGAAGGACTACGAAGTCGCCGGCGACGACGTCACCTACACCTTCCACCTCAAGGAAGGAATCACCTACAGCAACGGCGACGAATTGACGGCCAGCGACTTCGTGTACGCCTGGGAGCGCCTGGCTGCATCCGACAACTCCCGCCGAGCGTCCTTCATCCTGGGCGACCTCAACATCAAGCACGAGACCCAGACCGTCACCAAGGACGGCGAGGAGAAGGAAGAGTACAAGCCCGGGTCGCTTGCCGTTCGCGCTCCGGACAAGTACACCCTCGAGTTCGAGCTGGAAGCGCCGTTCCACGCCACGCTCTCGCTGCTCGCCTACACGTCCTTCTCGGCCATCCCCGAAGGCATCGTGGGCGACATCGAAGGCTACTCCGGCGAGATGAAGCACTCGGAGTTCGCGACGAAGAACCCGATCGGCACCGGCCCGTTCACGCTCGACACGTGGAACAAGTCCACGGAGATCAAGCTGAGCGCCCGGCCGATGGACGAGTACAAGACGGGAGAAGGGCCGTACGTGGAGGGTATTCACTGGCGGGTCCTCGAGAAGACCAACGCGACCTACACGTACTCGACCCTCAACATGAACTCCGATCACGCGGCGGTTCCCTCGTCCCACTACGACCGGGACAAGATCACCATCGAAGGGACCGACGCCCGCGGCCGTGAATACGGTACCTACGGCCCGCTCGGGAACGACATGACCGTTCCCTTCTACAAGACCCCGGAGGTCAGCAGCTACTACTTCGGCTTCAACGTCGACAACGTCGAGAAGCCGATCCGGAAAGCGTTCGCCTACGCCTACAACCAGAAGGAAGTCGTCGACCAGGTCTACAAGGGTCGCATCAAGGAAGCGTTCTTCCTGACCCCGCCGATGATCTTCCCCGGCGGTGCCGAGAACTACACCAAGACGGCCAAGGAGGAGTACCCGTACGGGTACAACGAGACGATGCTGGGCAAGGCCAAGCAGGTCATGGAAGAGGCCGGCTACGGTCCGGACAACATGGCCAAGCTCCAGATGACGACCTACCAGGGGTCGACGATGAAGAAGATCGGGAACCTGATGCGCGACAAGCTCCAGGCCGCCCACATCAACGTCCAGTACGAGCAGGCCCCGTTCTCGACGCTGCTCCAGCGCGTCGACAAGGGCAACGTCGAGTGTTACTCCCTCGGCTGGCTCGCCGACTACCCCGCGCCGGACAACTTCCTGAAGCTCCTCGTGCCGGAGTTCAGCCAGTCACCCGACCCAGAGTCCCTGTCCGGGTTCGACTGGGGTGCCAAGGAAGGCGAAGAGGGCGACAGTTGGAGCGACGCCGCACGGCGTGCCCAGGAAGCCTGGGACACGAAGTTCGCCAACAACCCGCTTCCGACCGAGGAGGACAAGCAGGCCCGCAACGACGCCTACCTCACCATCGAGAAGGCCAACTGGGAGGACATGGTCCTCGTGCCCATCTTCCACTCGATCGCCTTCCACTACGACTACCCGTGGACGAAGGGACCGCGCATCGGTGCGATGGGCGCTTCCCGGTCCACGCACAACAACGTCTGGATCGAAGAGCGGTCGCAGTACAAACCCTAACGCCGGTCACGTAGCTGGCGTTCACGGCGCCCGAGGATGATGGCGTCGTGAACGATCGACGCTGAATTTCGGGAAACTTAAGCCAGAACATTTCGAACGAAATTAATACAACTTCGCCTCTATGCACGAAACGATGCCACACACACACGTAACGGCACAGTTAATTCCCAGTACAGGAGGTGAGAAACAATGAGCAGGTTGTCGTACCTCTTCAAACGGCTCCTGCTCATGGTTCCGGTCGTCATTTTCGGAACCTCGGTGACCTTCATCATCCTGTACGCCGGGCCGATCGATCCGGCGATTCAAATTCTCGGACAACAGTCGACTGCGGCGGAGCGCGCACAGGTTCGAGCCCAGCTCGGGTTGAACCAGCCACTCTGGCAGCAGTACTTCGACTTCCTGGTGGACATGTTGACGCTCGACCTGGGTCAGTCGTGGGTAATCCAGCCCGACACTGGCTCCTACGAGGTCATCATGAACTTCCTGCCACGGACCGTGTGGATGGGACTGTGGGCCGTCACCCTCCCGATTTTTATCGGCATTCCGCTCGGGTTCTACGCGGGGATGCACCCGAACACGTTCCGTGACTACTTCGCATCGTTCGGCGGGATCGTCTGGCGATCGATGCCGAAATTCTGGCTCGCCGTCATCTTCATGATGATCCTCTCCAGATCGGAGTCGATGCTGTTCGGCTTCAACTGGACGGGATTCATCGTCAACTCGAACGTCGTGGGGCCACCACCACTCAACAACCTCACCGACCCACACCAGTTACTGGTGGCGATCAAGATGGTGCTGCCGGCCGCCATCGTCCTCGGAAACGGGTCGATGGGCAACGAGATGCGCGTCGGTCGGACGGCGTACCTCGAGGTGAAAAACTCGAATTACGTGGAGATGGCGCGGGCGAAGGGCGTCTCGGGACGAAGCATCGTCTGGAAGCACATCTTCCGGAACGCCTTGATGCCGCTGGTGCCCCTCATCACGGCCGAGGCCGTCCTCATCGTCGCGGGGTCGGTCCTCATCGAGACCGTGTTCGGTATCAACGGCATCGGCTGGCTGTTCTTCCAGTCGATGGTCCAGGGCGACATCCCGCTGGCTGGCGCGCTGATGTACTTCTTCATCATCCTCATCGTCGGGATGAACATCGTACAGGACATCTTGTACACGATTATCGACCCACGCGTCAGTTTGGAGGGTTCCTAATCCATGAGTGCCTATAGAGAGGAATTCGAGGACAAACCCCTGTTGGATCGCGTCCGTGACAATCCCGGGCCGGCCGTTCGATGGGCGATCGTGCTGGCGGTGCTGCTCGCCCTCGAACTCGGCGCCTTCTTCAATTTCGTCATGAGCATGCCGTGGAACATGGCGATCGGCGGAATCTTGAGCAACCTCCCCGCCGGCGTTGCCGACCCCCTGGGGGCGGTTCTCTCGGTCCCAGCAATCATCGGCGACGCGCTCGCGTCGATACCGACGCTGCTCTCGCGCGACCTGATTCCGAACCAGGGCTACCAGATGCCCAGCGGCGAGTGGCGAGGGACGTTCCTCGGTCTCGCACCGGCGTACGCCTGGGCGATCCGAGTGATCCTCATTTATGGCTACGCGGCCGTGGCCCTTTACTGGGTGTGGCGCGGGTACCTCGTGTTCCGCGAGCACTACCGGTACGCCGACTGGACTCCGACCGACGACGTGGTCGAGCGTTTCCGTGGCCACCGCTGGGGTCAGTTCGGCATGATCATCGTCGCGGCGTTCGTCGTCATGGCGATCTTCGCTCCGTCGCTCGGCATGGCGTCCACGGAGCAAAACATCGAGGAGCCGTACTCCCACTACAAGAAGATCTACGACGAGGACATGGGAGAAGTACGTGAAGTGACGATCGGGACGGCCAACCTGGCCGCACAGTCCCAGGGGTCAGAGCAGAACTTCGGTGTTGGCTCCTACGACAAGCACGACCGGTTCCACCCGTTCGGGACACTGACGAACGGGAAGGACCTGTTTACCTTCATGGCACACGGGGCCAGGATATCGCTGTTCATCGGACTGGTGTCCATCGGCATCAGTGGCAGCATCGCGCTGGCGCTCTCGATCCTGACCGCCTACTACAAGGGTCTTCTCGACCTGGTGACGGTCGTCGTCAGTGACTCCTTCCAGGCCATGCCGCGGCTGCTGGTGCTCATCATGTTCTCGGTGGTGCTGGCCGACCACTGGGTCTCCCAGATCTACAACGGCGGCCTTCTACTGGCACTGCTGTTCGGCCTCTGGAGCTGGCCAGGCCTCTGGCGCGTCGTCCGTGGTCCGGCCTTCCAGGCCGCCGAGAACGAGTGGGTCGACGCTGCCGAATCCTACGGCCAGCCGACCTGGGACCTGGTGAAGACCCACATCGCCCCGTTCACGTTCACGTACCTGATGATCTACGCGTCGATGTCGATCGGCGGCGTGATGATCGGGACGGCCGGCCTCTCGTTCCTCGGGATCGGCATCACCGCGCCGACGCCCGAATGGGGCCGCGCAGTGGCGATGGGGCAGAATTACGTCACGACCCAGTCCTGGCACATGTCCATCCTGCCGGGGATTGCCGTCACGATGGTCGTCGTGGCGTTCAACGCGTTCAGTGACGGCCTCCGCGACGCCCGGGACCCGCAGTCCGAAGGCGGCGGCGCCGACGAGGTCAGCGCCGCAGGAGGTGGTGCCTAAATGAGCCAGTCGTTTGCCACCGAGGCGAACACTGACGGAGACGCGCTCCTCCAGGTGGAGAACCTGCAGACGGTGTTCTTCACCGACAAGGAGACGATCCGTGCGGTCGACGGGATCACCTTCGACGTTGAACGCGGCGAAACCGTCGGCATCGTCGGGGAATCCGGGTCCGGCAAGAGCGTCACGGCGCGCTCGATCATGGGCCTGATCAAGTCCCCCGGAAAGATCGTCGAGGGCTCGATCAAATACAAGGGAGACGACCTCGTCGGGAACTCCGAGAGCGAATGGCGGGACATCCGCGGCGGCGAGATCGCGATGGTCTTTCAGGATCCCCTCTCGTCGCTGAACCCCGTCTACACCGTCGGCAACCAGATCAAGGAAGCCCTCCGGCTCCACCAGGGGCTCACGGGCCAGGAAGCCACGCAGGAGGCGATCGAACTCCTCGAGTCCGTCGGCATTCCGGACGCCCCGCGGCGCGTGAAGGAGTACCCCCACGAGTTCTCCGGGGGCATGCGCCAGCGTGCGGTCATCGCGACGGCGCTCGCGTGCGAGCCCGACCTGCTGATCTGTGACGAACCGACCACCGCGCTCGACGTGACCATCCAGGCCCAGATCCTGGACCTCCTCAAGGAACTGCAGGAGGAACGGGACATCGGGATCATGTTCATCACCCACGACATGGGCGTGATCGCCGAGATCGCCGATCGGGTGAACGTGATGTACGCCGGTGAGATCGTCGAGCAGGCGGACGTCGAAGAGCTATACGAGAACCCGCAGCACCCCTACACGCGCGGTCTCCTGAAATCGATCCCGGGCCGCACGGAACGGGGCGAGAAGCTAGCGACCATCGAGGGCGAGGTCCCCACCGCGAGCGCGCCGGCGACGGATTGCCGGTTCGCGCCGCGATGTCCGGAAGCGTTCGACGGGTGCGAGCAGGTGCATCCGGTGCCAGTGGAGGTTTCCCGCAACGGGAGCGACCACACGGCATCCTGCCTGCTGTACCCGGACGACGTTCCGCGTGACGAAGCCGTGGAGATGCACCGCTCTCGATCGACTGCGACAGAGGAGGCGATTGACGAATGAGTACCGCAACGTCGATGTACCAGGACCAGGAGGAAAGCGACACCCAGATCGGTGACACCCTGGTCGAACTCAACGATCTCAAGACGTACTACGGCGGACAGGGGATGTTCGCCGGGCCGCCAGTCAAGGCCGTCGACGGCGTCACGTTCGACATCCAGAAGGGTGAGACGCTCGGTCTCGTCGGCGAGTCCGGCTGTGGCAAGACGACGCTCGGGCGAACGCTGATCCAGCTGGAAAACGCGAGAGGTGGCAGCATCAAGTACGACGGAACGGAGATCACCGAGCTGTCGGGCAAGGAACTCAAGGAATGGCGAAAGAACGTCCAGATGGTCTTCCAGGACCCCGAATCCAGCCTGAACGAGCGGATGACCGTCGGGGAGATCATCAAGGAACCCCTGGACGTTCACGACTGGAAGACGCCGAAGGATCGGCGTGCGCGGGTCCGCGAAATCCTCGACATCGTCGGGCTCCACCCCGAACACTTCTATCGCTACCCGCACCAGTTCTCGGGCGGGCAGAAACAGCGCGTCGGGATCGCCCGCGCGCTCGCACTCGAACCCGAGTTCGTCATCCTGGACGAGCCCGTGTCGGCCCTGGACGCCTCCGTGCAGGCGAAGATCCTCAACCTCCTGGACGACCTCCAGGATCGGTTCGGGTTGACCTACCTGCTCATCGCACACGACCTCTCCGTGGTCGAGCAGATCACCGACCGGGTCGCCGTGATGTATCTCGGCAACGTGATGGAACTCGGGAAGACGGAGGAGCTGTTCGACGATCCCGCGAACCCGTACACGCTGTCGTTGTTGTCGGCGATCCCGGAACCCGACCCCACCATCGAGAAGAACCGGATTACGCTCCGGGGGACGCCGCCGAACCCGCGCGATCCGCCGAAAGGGTGTCCGTTCACTACGCGGTGCCCGATGAAGGTCCGGCCCGAGAAATATCGGGACATAGACGACGACGTGTGGGAAGGGATCGAAGTGTTCCGCGAAGTGGTTCGCGAACGGACCCGGATCGAGCGCTCGTGGACGTCACGGATCAAGACGGCCCTCGGCGGGACGGATCCGTACCAGGACGTCGACGAGATCATCGAGGACATCTTCGGACACCTCGACCTGTCCTCCGAAGTGCAGTCACCCGTCGGAGAGGCCGTCCAGTACGTCAAAAACGGGAACGAAGAGCAGGCCCGCCAATACCTCCGCGAGGAGTTCGGGAGCGTCTGTGACGTCGAACTCCCGGCCGACAAGCGAGTGAGCAACACCGGCCGCACGAGCATGTGTCACCGACACGGCGCCGAGTACGACGAACCCAGAGAGTCCGTCGAGATCTACGAGACGACGTGAGAACCGTGCTCCACCGGAACTGGCAGGGTCGCGTCCTCGATCTCGTGACCTACGCGATAGCCGGCACCGCCCTGGCGGTCGTAGTCGTCGGTGTCGTGAGCTTCGCTGCCGGATTCGGCCTGAAGGGCATCAAGTGGGGCCTGTTCTACCTGGGGTGGCTGATGTTCGGCTATTCGGCGATCCTGGTGTTTCCCGCGTCCCTCCACGAGAACCAGTCGCTGCCGGGGGAAGACGCGAAGAAATCCACCGGGGTCGGGCTCCTGAGCGGTGGGATGTCCGGCGGCGAGGCCGAATCGATGGACTCGTCCGAATCGGAGAAGACCTTCGCGTCGACGGACGAAACGAAATTCCAGGCGATCGTCCAGGAGCTTCCCCCCGCCAGGTTCGCCAGGGTCCGGAAAGGCGAACGGTTCCCGGCCGGTCTCAAGCTCATGGCCCTGAGCTTTGCGGTCCTGGGAACCTCCCTGGCGATGGAACTCGTTCTGCACGTCGGCTGACGGCGCACTGACACCCCGGGAGCGGTTCTCGTTCCAGGGGCGAACGAAGGGTACTTGGGGAGGGATCTATCACGTTCTTCCATGGGACGGCATATCCCGGACGATCCCGAAGAGGTAGACGGATACGAGCAGGAGTACGAGCGTCTCTCCTCCAGTTCGGACGTGCACAAGGACGCGTGGACGGAGACCCTCCAGGACATGCGGGCCATGGCCGAAGAGCGCGAGGAAGAAGGCTACGACGTGATTACGATTCGAGCACAGGACACCACGCCTAGAGGGATCGACGACCGAGCGGACGACCAGCAGTTCGGCCTCATGTACGTGGTGCCCAAAAACGAGGCCGAAGATTTCCTCGACGCGGTCGACCCGGGCGATTTCCCGGAATACAACGTCTATCGTGGCGACGTCGAGGGGCGAATCTTCCTCGTGACCGAACTACTCGATCCGGACACCGAGACGGCCGTGTTCATCGCCGGGAACTTCTGGCGCCACCGTGCTGACCCCCTGTTCGAGGCGGCCAAGGAGGAAGACGAGATGTACTCCCACCTCCAGCGACTCGACGGGACCGTCATCGGAACCTTCCACCACGAAGGATACGAACAGTTCTTCCCGGAAATCTGAACGGGATCGTCCGTCGTCACGCCGATACAACGTCTCGTCCGTCGGACCGCTTTTCGGGATGATCGCGATCGAGTGACGACGAGCCACGGGAATGCGATCGTTCGCGACGCGAAAACGAACCGAAAGGCGTTGCCCCTATCGCCAGTTCTCGACGTCGACGGCGTCGTCGTGCGGGATCGCTACCCAGGCACCGTCGCGCGAGACGTCGGCGATGACGAGGCGAGTCTCGTGTCCACCCTCGTCGATCGACGCCATCACTGTCCCGTCGTCCGCTTCGGACGTGACCGCGGTGTTGGTGGACATACTCGTGGGTGCGAGTCACACACACAAAAGAACGTCGAAATCCCGCCGGGAGAAAACTCGTCGACATGCGCGAACGCCGAACGTAGCCAACAATGCGGAGAAACGGGGCGACGAGGCGATATTCGGCGGGGGTTGCCCGTGGCGTCCAGACGGGTCGATCCACACCAGAGCACCACGAGACGGCAGGAACTGTCAGAATCGATCGAAACGGGTCGCAGTATACAAATGCACGGGGATAGTAAGCCGCGGATATGAACGTTGTCGACGCGATGACGCCCCGTTCCGATGTCGTCACGGTGTCCCTGCCCGGCACCCGGGACGACGCGCTCGAATACCTGCAGGAAAAGTCCTTCTCCTCGGTCCCCGTCGTCAAGGAGGTCGACGACAAAGAGGAGTTCAGGGGACTTCTCACTCGTGACTCGCTCATCGAGGACCCCGACGAGGACCAGCTGGCCATCCTGATGGACGACGACGTCCCGACCACGACCTGTGCGACCAGCGTCGAAGAGGCCGCACGGATCATGGTCGAGCAGGGGGCCCGTCGGCTCCCCGTCGTCGACGGCGAACTCGAGGGAATCATCACCGTCACCGACATCGTCCGGGCGATCGCGAACGGCGACGTCGGGCCCGACGTGACGGTCGAAAACGTCGCCTCCAGCACCGTCAACGCGACCTATTCCGGCACCCCGTTGCCCGTCGTCGAACGGGAACTGTACTACGCCGACGCCCCCTACGCCGTCGTGCTGGACGACGAGGCCGAACTGGCGGGGATGGTGACCGAAGTGGACATCATCCACGTCGCCCGGGTCGTCCAGGGCGAGGAAAGCACGGGTGATTCCATCGCCAACCAGGACGACGAGTGGATGTGGGAGGGCATCAAGGCCGTGGGGAGCCGGTCCATCCCGACCCGAAACGTCCAGATCCCGAACGGCCCCGTCAGCGAGTTCATGACCGAGGACGTCGTCTCCATCACCCGCCGCAAGAGCATCAAGGAGGCCGCCCAGCTGATGATCTCGAACGACATCGAACAGCTCCCGCTGGTGGGCGGCGACCAGCTCGAGGCGATCGTCCTCGACGTGAACCTGCTGGAGGCACTATATGACTGAGGACCCGGACGAGTCACAGCCGCGCGTCGACGCGGAAACCGTCGTCGAACTCGCCAAACGGCGCGGGTTTTTCCTCCAGTCCTGCGGGGCCTACGGCGGCGTCTCCGGTTTCTACACGTTCGGTCCGCAGGGCGCGGCGCTGAAGCGCCACCTCGAGGACGCCTGGCGCGACCGGTTCACCGTCCGGGAGGGTCACCGCGAGATCGAATCGCCGACCGTCGTGCCGGAGGCCGTGTTCGAGGCCTCGGGCCACCTGGACGGGTTCGACGACATGCTGGTCGAGTGCCCCGAGTGCGGCGCGTCCCACCGGGCCGATCACGTCATCGAGGACAACACGGACATCGAGGAGGCCGAGAGCCTCCCGATCCCCGAGGTCGAGGAGGTCATCGCGGAATACGAACTCGTCTGCCCGAACTGCGGGGCGGGCCTGGCCGGGCAGGCCGTCGAGCAGTTCAACCTCATGTTCGAGACCAACATCGGGCCGGGCTCCTCGGACCCGGGCTACCTCCGCCCGGAGACCGCCCAGGGCATCTTCGTCGAGTTCCCCCAGCTCAAGGAGTACGCCCGGGGGAAACTCCCGTTCGGCGTCACCCAGGTCGGCCGCGCCTACCGCAACGAGATCAGCCCCCGCAAGTCCATCGTGCGCGTCCGGGAGTTCACCCAGGCCGAACTCGAACTGTTCCTCGATCCCGAGGAGGACGAACCACCCCTCGACGAGGTTCGGGACGTCGAAGCCCCGCTGTACAGCGCCGAGATGCAGGCCGGGGAGACCGGCCCGCAGACGATGACGATCGGCGAGGCCTACGACGAGGGCGTCATCGCCGACCCCTGGGTCGCCTACTACGTCGGGGTCGCGAAACCCTGGTACGAGGCCGTCGGCGTCGACATGGACCGGTTCCGGTTCCGCCAGCACAACCCCGGCGAACTCGCGCACTACGCCGCCGACTGCTGGGACGCCGAGAGCCGGATCGACGGCGACTGGATCGAACTGGCGGGCTTCGCTTACCGGGGCGACTACGACCTCTCGAAACACGCCGAGTACAGCGACGACGACTTCACGGTGTTCAAGCAGTACGACGAACCGAAGACCGTCGAACGCGCGACCGTCGACCCCGACATGAGCTACCTGGGCCCCGAGTTCGGCGGCGAGGCGGCCGACGTGGCCGACGCGCTCGAACGCCTCGCCGAACGCGATCGGTCGGCCTTCGAGAGCGAAGAAGTCGTCGTCGAAGTCGATGGCGAGGAATACGCCATCCCGACCGAGAAGACTGGCTTCGCCGTCGAGGAGGTCACGGAGGCCGGCGAGCACATCACGCCCCACGTGGTCGAACCGTCCTTCGGGATCGACCGGTTGCTCTACACCGTCGTCCACCACGCCTACCGCGAGGACGTGATCGACGGCGAGGAGCGCACCTACCTCGACCTCGAACCCACCGTCGCCCCGACTTCCGTGGGCGTCTTCCCACTCGAGAGCGGCGGCGAGATGGAGACCGTCGCCCGCGAGGTCGCCGAGGACCTCAGGACTGCGGGACTGGCCGTGACCTACGACGACTCGGGCAGCATCGGTCGGCGCTACCGGCGGCAGGACGAGGTCGGCACGCCCTTCTGCGTGACCGTCGATCACCAGAGCCTGGAGGACGAGACGGTAACCGTCCGGGACCGGGACTCGACCGAGCAGGTTCGCGTGGCGATTCCCGACCTGGCAGAGACGCTGTCGGCGCTCCGTGACGGCGAACGAACCTTCGACGAGCTCGCGTAGATGGCCCACGAGATCGCCCGGCGACTGGTTCACGCGTCCGGTGCGATCGTCCCCCTGTCGTGGGTCTTCGACGTCCTGACCTGGCCACAGGTCCGGGTCCTGCTGGTCGCCGGGTCGCTGCTCGCGCTGGTCCTCGAGTTCGTCAGGATCGTGATCGGCGTGGAGTGGGTCGTCTTCGACGCCCTCACCCGCGAGTACGAGCAGGACAACCTCGCCGGCTACGCGCTGTACGTCATCGGCGGGAGCATCGCTGGCCTCCTCTTTCGCCCCGAGATCGCCGTCCCCGCGATGCTCATGCTGACGATCGCCGATCCCGTGAGCGGCCTCCTCGGGTCGGACGAACTCCGGACGGTCAAGCCACCGCACATCCTGGCGACGATGTTCCTCGTCTCGCTCGGGCTGGCCTGGTCGTTCCTCCCGACAGTGGCGGCCGTCGCCGCTGCGCTCGCGGCGACGCTGGCCGACGGCGTCAAGCCGGTCGTCGCGAGCTACGTCATCGACGACAACCTCAGCATTCCGATCGTGGCGTCGGGGGCGGCGTGGGTCGCGATGGCCGTGGTATAAGATGGGCCTCGGCCGGTGGCCACGTCCGTTCACTTCCACCGCGCTTCCTGAACCCTTAACCGACGCCGAACCCTACGAGGAGGCGAATGGCCGCCAGCGACGAGGTCGCCTACGTCGAACACGCACTCCTGGAACCCGAGGTCGTCGAGCGCCGGCTCTACCAGCTCCAGCTGGCCGGCAGCGCCGTCGAGGACCACACCCTGGTCTGTCTGCCGACCGGGCTCGGAAAGACGACGGTGAGCCTGCTGGTGACCGCTCGCAGGCTCGACGAGGTCGGCGGAACGTCCCTCCTGCTCGCGCCGACCAAACCCCTCGTCCAGCAACACGCCGACTTCTACCGCGAAGCGCTGTCGATCCCGGACGAGGAAATCGTCGTCTTCACCGGGGAAGTCTCACCCGACGACCGCGCCGACCTCTGGAACGAGGCCCGGGTCGTGATCGCGACGCCGCAAGTCATCGAAAACGACCTGGTCGGGAGTCGGATCTCGCTGGCGGACGTGACCCACTGCACCTTCGACGAGTGCCATCGCGCCACCGGGGACTACGCCTACAACTACATCGCCGAGCGCTACCACGCCGACGCCGCGGACCCACTCGTGACCGGCATGAGCGCCTCGCCCGGCGGCGACGAGGAGGAGATCCTGGAAGTCTGTGAGAACCTGGGCATCCGCGAGGTCGAGGTGATGACCGAGGAGGACGCCGACGTCGCCAGGTACACCCACGAGACCGACGTCGAGTGGGAGACCGTCGAGTTGCCCGAGGCGATCATGGAGATCCGGGACGCGCTCAACGAGGTGATCAAAGACCGTCTGGAGAAGCTGAAGGACCTCGGCGTGACGAACTCGACGGACCCGAACCTCTCGGAGAAGGACCTCAAGGGCATGCGGGCGAAACTCCAGCGCCTCATCGACTCGGACAAGTCCGAGGGCTACCAGGGCATGTCCGCCCACGCCGAGATCCGCAAGCTCAAGACCGCCGTCACGTACGTCGAAACCCAGAGCGTCGAGTCCCTCCGGCGGTACTTCGAGCGCCAGCGCAACGCCGCGCGCTCCTCGGGCGCGTCGAAGGCCAGCCAGCGCCTCGTCAGCGAACCCAAGGTCCGGGAGGCGATGCGCACGGCCGAGGATTACGACGACCTCCACCCGAAGTACTCCCGGGCCAGGTCGCTGATCGCGGAGACGCTGGGCATCGACGACGGCGAGCGCGTCATCGTCTTCACCGAGTCCCGCGACACCGCCGAGGCGCTGACGGACTTCCTCTCCGGGCACTTCGACACCCGGCGGTTCGTCGGCCAGGGCGACCGCGAGGGTTCGGACGGCATGACCCAGAACCAGCAACAGGCCGTCCTCGACGCCTTCCGGGCCGGCGAGTTCGAGGTGCTGGTCTCCACCTCGGTCGCCGAAGAGGGCCTTGACGTCCCCGAGGTGGATCTCGTGCTGTTTTACGAACCCGTCCCCACGGCGATCCGGTCGATCCAGCGCAAGGGCCGGACCGGCCGCCAGACCGAGGGCCGGGTCGTCGTGCTGATGGCCGAGGACACCCGCGACGAGGCCTACTTCTGGATCTCGAAGCGCCGCGAGGACCGGATGGAGGAGGAACTCCGGGAACTCAAGGGCGTCAGCGACGAGATCGAGGCCGAACTCGACGAAGCCCAGCGCAGTCTCGCCGAGTTCTCGGCGGGCGAGGACGGCCTCCAGCACGGCCTGACGGACTTCGTCGGCGAGGACGATGGGGAGGGGGACGGCGAAACAGGCGGCGACGGTGAAGCGTCCGAGGAGGGCGAAGTGGCAGAATCGGCCGCGTTCAAGGCCGAACCGGAGGGCGAGGAACCGGAAGACGACGAACCTGAGAGGGACGAACCGGACGATGCCGAAACCGACGCCGAACCCACCACGCCACGCCCCGGGCCCGCACCCGACGAGGAGGCCATCGAGGTCGTCGCCGACCAGCGCGAGACCGACGCCTCGATCGCCCGGACGCTCTCGACCAGGGACGACGTCCGGGTCCGCCTGGAGACCCTGGAGGTGGGCGACTACGTCCTTTCGGACCGGGTCGCCGTCGAGCGCAAGTCCGTCTCGGACTTCCTCGACACCCTGACCGGCGGCGACCGGTCGCTGTTCGAGCAAATGGGCGACCTCGCCCGCCACTACTCCCGGCCCGTGCTCGTTCTGGAGGGCGGGAGCCTCTACGAGGAACGCAACGTCCATCCCAACGCGATCCGTGGCGCGCTGGCGTCCCTGGCGGTCGACTTCGACGCGAGCGTGCTCCACACCGACGACGAGGCCGACACCGCCGACCTCCTGCACGTGATCGCGGGACGGGAACAGGAGACGGGCGACCGCGAGGTGTCGGTCCACGGCGAGAAGGGTGCGAAGACGCTGACCGAACAGCAGGAGTACGTCGTCTCCTCGATCGCCGACATCGGTCCGGTCACGGCCCGGTCGCTCCTGGACCATTTCAGCACCGTCGAGGCCGTCATGACCGCCCGCGAGGAGGACCTGCTCGAGGTCGAGGGCGTCGGCGAGGTGACCGCCGAACGGATCCGGGAGGTCGTCGGCAGCGACTATGAGTCGTGAACCGAACGACCTGCCCGGAACGCGACGGTTCCGGCTGTACGCTGGCGCGCTCGTCCTGACGCTGGGGCTGATGAGCTACGTTCTCCTCTCGATCGAGGCGGGTCGTGGCGAACTCCGGACGCTGGCCGAAGCAGGAGCGATCGCCGTGGTCGTCGCGAGCGTGGCCGCCATCGTCAAAATACTGGTCGAGCGGTGAGCAACCGAAGCGCCCGAGGGCGCGCTCAGCGACGAAGCGCCGCCAGCGCCTCGGCCGCCTCCCGGGCGGCGGCGAGGTACTCGCGCGCCTGCCGCGGATCGTCCGTCTCGGCGGCGCGGTTGGCGAACCGGGTCAGGGCGTCCCGGAGCGAGGCCTGGGCCTCCGCGAGGTCGCCCCCTTCGCCCGGAGCGGGAACCCCACCCGCCTCGACCGCCGGTTCCCGCTGCCGGGGTGGCCGTCGTGACTCGGGGGTTGCGTCCGGTCGGACGGTGGGGTGGCCGAGATCCGACCCCGCCATCGCCGACGCGTCGGGCGTGGGTTCGGGTCCGGGCGTCGTCTCCCGTTCGGGTGTCGGTTCCGGTTCGGCCGTGGGGTCCGACTCGAACGCGGGTTCGGGTTCCGGCGACGGTTGGGTTTCGGGCGCCGGTTCGCCGGCCTCGTCGGGCGTTTCCGGTGTGGCCCCGTCTTCCGCCGGGGCGGGTTCGGCGTCGGTATCCTCGGCAGGAGCCTCCATCTCGGCCCCTTGCTCGCCTTCCCCGCCGACGACGGCCTGGCACTCGGGACAGAACTCCTGGCCCTCGTAGCGGAAGATGGGACTGCCACACTGGTCGCAGTGCTTGTTCGTCATCGTCGCGCCCTTCAGCAGTAGATCGGACATCTTCCGGGTCGCCTGGCGGCGTTGCTCGTCGCGCTCGAACTGCTCGCGCAACTTCTCGCGCTCGGCTTCCTTGTCGAAGTCCTCGCTCATGAGCGAAGAATGGGCGTCGACGGCGGAAAAACGTGCGGTTAGCGGCTCAGTGGTATGTTACCACGAGCCAGGAGACGGCCCGGGGAAGTCAACAAATTTTGACAGGCTGCGAAGTGTTTAACAGAATTGGGATACCCATTTTGAGGCGGTATGACAAAAGTAAGCGTGGTCGGTGCGGCCGGAACGGTCGGCGCTGCCGCCGGGTACAACCTCGCGCTCCGGGACGTCGTGGACGAACTCGTTTTCGTGGACATCCCGGACAAGGAAGACGAGACCGTCGGACAGGCCGCGGACGTCAATCACGGCATCGCGTACGACTCGAACACCGTCGTCCGTCAGGGCGACTACGCCGACACCGCGGGATCGGACGTGGTCATCATCACGGCGGGCATCCCCCGAAAGCCGGGGCAGACGCGCCTCGACCTGGCCGAGGACAACGCCCCGATCATGGAGGACATCGCGAGTTCGCTCGAAGAGCACTCCGACGACTTCGTCTCGATCACCACCTCGAATCCGGTGGACGTACTCAATCGCCACCTCTCCGAAGTCGGCGACCGCGACCGACACCAGGTTATCGGGTTCGGCAACCGCCTGGACAGCGCCCGGTTCCGGTACGTCCTGAGCCAGCGCTTCGACGTGCCGGTCGACAACGTCGAGGCGTCGCTCCTCGGCGAGCACGGCGACGCACAGGTCCCCGTCTTCTCGAAGGTCCGGGTGGACGGCCGCGACCCCGAGTTCTCCGCGGACGAGCGCGAGGAGATCCTGGGCGACCTCCAGGAGTCGGCGATGAACGTCATCGAGCGCAAGGGCGCGACCGAGTGGGGTCCGGCGACGGGCGTCGCTCACATGACGGAGGCCATCCTTCGCGACACGGGCGCGGTCCTCCCGGGATCGATCGCGCTCGACGGCGAGTTCGGGCACGACGACGTCGCGCTGGGCGTCCCGTTGAAACTGGGCCGTAACGGCGTCGAAGAAGTCGTCGAGTGGGACCTCTCCGAGTTCGAACGCGAGCAACTCGACGAGGCCGCGGCGAAGCTCTCCGAGCAGTACGAGAAGATCACGTAGGCCGGCGCGACCGGTCCGACCGATCTTCGTCCTCCTCGAGAACCGACTCCGGGAGGTCGTCGCCCACCAGTTCTGCCCACTCCTGGAGGTGACCGTGTCGCTGGTGTTCCATTGTACTCACCTACTGGAAACACTCTCGGGAGAGACTATAATGGTTGTTCATTTCACGGACGAAACCGATCGGACCCCGCCGAGAACGCCAGCAGATGCGCGACCGTCGTCAGTTCGTCGCCGGTTCGGCGTCCTCGCCCGACGCCGACGGATCGTCGGGTCGCGCCCAGTGGAGGACGGCCCGACTGCGACAGAGCAAAAAGCCGACCAGGACGACCCCGACGACGTCGACCACGAGGAACAGGGGGAACGTGGTTCCACCCGGAAGAACGTCGAATCCGGCGACCCCGGCAGCGGTCACGGCCACGGTCGCGGCGAGGGCGACCGCGAGCGTCGTCCGGACCCGCCCGTAGGTCGCGACGACCGAGCGATGGCGTCGGGACGCCGACGACCCGATCGGGCCGAACAGGAGCGCGAGGACGCCGACGAGACAGGCCCCCGCGACGCCCCAGCCGACGATCGTAAGAACGCCCGGTGGTAGCGCGGCCGCGAGCAGGCTGGCAGCAGGGACGCCGGCACCGAGTGCGGCGACGCGCTTGATCGGCGTCGAGTCCGCGCCGGCGAGACGCCCCAGTGCGAGCAGGAACACCGGGGCGATCCCCGCCCAGGCGACGGCGCGGGCCCAGAACACCGAACGCGCCGCGTCGTCGCTACCCATCGCGATCCGTCCGATCCCGAGGAGTGCGAGGAGGTAGGCCACGGCCATCAGGCCGGCCGCGGCCGCCGAATACCGGTAGAACTGCCGCTTCCAGGGATCCGGTTCGGTCCAGCCGGCTCCCAGAAACGCGATCGCTCCGAGGGCGGTTCCGACGAGTCCGAGCGCGAACCAGACGAGCGCGAGCCCCGACGCCATGTCGTCGGCAACTATCTCGGGGACGGGTAATTAAACGCACCGTCGAGGCGTGGCGGTGGGAGCCGCCTGGACCGTCCTCCGTCAGGGAACCAGCCGTTCGCCGTCGTCGTCGTAGACGGCGATGGCCTCGACCGGACAGGCCCGGGCCGCGAACTTCGCGTCGAGTTCGGCGTCCTCGGGGACCTCGCGGACGAAGACGCCGTCCTCGCGCTCCTCGGCCTCCGCGAGCACCGCCTTGCCGGCGTCCTCGTCGCGTTCGAAGGCGTCCCATTCGGCGGTACACTGGAACATCCCGATGCAGGTGTCCCGGTCGTACTCGATGCGCATGGGCCGACGTTGGGAGGGCGACGGCATATCCCTGACGCCCTGGCGGGTGCGTCACCGTCCCCGAGGCGCGAGACGACAGTTTAAACCGGAACAGGGACGAACCGGTGTCCAATGAATCCGGCGGACGTGCCGGGCCTCCCCGACGAGTTCGTCGATCGTCTCGAGGACGACGGCATCGAGAAGCTCTATCCCCCCCAGGCCGACGCCGTCGAGGCCGGAGTCACCCGCGGCGAGAGCGTCGTCGCCAGCATCCCGACCGCCAGCGGGAAGACGCTGATCGCGACGATGGCGATGCTCTCCGCGATCGACCGCGGCGGGACGGCGCTGTACATCGTCCCCCTGCGGGCGCTGGCCAGCGAGAAACACGACGAGTTCGCCGCCTTCGAGGCGTTCGGCGTCGAGGTCGGCGTCGCCACCGGCGACTACGAGGAGACCGGCGAGTGGCTGGCCGAGAAGGACCTGATCGTCGCCACCAGCGAGAAGGTCGACTCGCTCGTGCGCAACGACGCGCCCTGGATCGACGACCTCGATTGCGTCGTCGCCGACGAGGTGCACCTGATCGACGACCGGAGCAGGGGCCCGACCCTGGAGGTGACGCTGGCGAAACTGCGCACCCGAAACCCCGGCCTCCAGGTCGTCGCCCTCTCGGCGACCGTCGGAAACGCGGCCGAGGTGGCCGACTGGCTCGACGCCGAACTCGTCCACAGCGACTGGCGTCCGATCGAACTTCGACGAGGGGTTCACTTCGGGGACTCGCTCCACCTGGAGGACGGCACCCAGGGGTCGTTGCCCGTCCACGGCAACGAGCGCCAAACGGCGGCGATCGTCCGGGACACGCTCGCCGACGAGGGGTCGACGCTCGTGTTCGTCAACTCCCGGCGCAACGCCGAGTCGGCTGCCGACCGCCTCGCGGACGTCGTCGAACCGATGCTCGGGGCCGGGGAGCGACGCGCGCTCGCCGAGGTGGCCGAGGAGATCCGTGGCGTCAGCGACACCGAGACCAGCGAGGACCTCGCCGACGCCGTCGAGCGCGGCGCGGCGTTCCACCACGCCGGACTGGCCTCCGAGCATCGCTCCCTGATCGAGGACGCGTTCCGCGAGCGCATTATCAAGACCGTCTGTGCGACCCCGACGCTCGCGGCCGGGGTGAACACGCCCAGCCGCCGGGTCGTCGTCCGGGACTGGCGGCGCTACGACGCCAGCGCCGGCGGGATGCAACCCCTCTCGACGCTGGAGGTCCACCAGATGATGGGCCGGGCGGGTCGCCCCGGGCGCGACCCCTACGGCGAGGCAGTCCTGCTCGCGGACACCTACGACGAACTCGACGAACTCTTCGACCGGTACGTCTACGCCGACCCCGAACCGATCCGGTCGAAACTGGCGGCCGAACCCGCGCTGCGGACGCACGTCCTGGCGACGGTCGCCTCCGGCTTTGCCCGGACGCGGTCGGGCCTGCTCGAGTTCATGGACCGGACGCTGTACGCCACCCAGTCCGACGACCCCGGCCGCCTGGAGACCGTCACCGACGACGTGTTGACCTACCTGGAGCGCAACGACTTCCTCGAACGGACGGTCGCGGGCGAGGACGACGAACGCCTGGCGGCGACGAGTCTCGGCCACACCGTCTCGCGGCTCTATCTCGACCCGATGAGCGCCGCAGAAATCGTGGACGGCCTGCGGGCGGCCGAGGACCGGCCGACGCCGCTGGGACTGTACCACCTCGTCGCCCGGACGCCGGACATGTACGAACTCTACCTCCGGTCGGGCGACCGCGAGCAATACACGGAACTGTGCTACGAGCGCGAACCCGAACTCCTCGGGGCGACGCCCAGCGAGTTCGAGGACGCCCGCTTCGAGGACTGGCTGTCGGCGCTCAAGACCGCCACGCTGCTCGAGGACTGGGCGGGCGAGGAGGACGAGGACCGCATCTGCGAGCGCTACGGCGTCGGGCCGGGCGACCTCCGGGGGAAGGTGGACACGGCGGAATGGCTGCTGTCGGCCGGCGAACGCCTGGCCGCCGAGATCGACACCGGGTGGGCCCCCGCCGTCGCCGAGGCGCGAAAGCGCGTCCAGCACGGCGTCGGCGAGGAACTGCTCGACCTCGTGAACGTTCGGGGCATCGGCCGCAAGCGCGCCCGGAAACTGTACGCCGCCGGACTCGAAACCCCCGCCGACCTCCGCGAGGCCGACAAGGGCGTCGTCCTCGGCGCGCTCGACGGCCGCCGCAAGACCGCCGAGAACGTGCTGGAGAACGCCGGGCGTCAGGACCCGTCGATGGACGGCGTCGAGGCGAAAGCGGTGTCCTCGGCCACCGAAGGCGGCGAGACGGCCAGCACCGACCCGCGACGCCGGGACGACGAGGAAACCGACGCCGACCAGGCCAGCCTGGGTGATTTCTGATGGAACTCGTTGAAGGGATCGCGACGATCGACGACCTCGACGCGTTTCTCGAACGCCTCGGCGATATCGGCGACGAGCACGACTGCACGATCCAGGCGTTCGACGCCCGGTACGTCGCCGGGCGACGGCACCTCGAACGCGCCCTGGAACTGGCCGACCGGGCCATCGGGCGCGACGACGCCATCGCCGACGACCGGGCGGTCGAGGTGCTGTGCTACGCCGCCGGCCGCCGCCAGATCAACCGGGCGCTGGCGATGGGCGTCGACGAGGGCGAGTCGCCGGTCGTCGTGCTGATCGCGGCCGAGGAGGAGAGCGAGAACGACAGCAGCGATGGCGACGAGGCGGCCGCCGCGAGCGACGTCCGGGCACTCCTCGAACCGGCCGACACCCTCGGCGCGTTCGATCCCGACACCCTGCGAGAGTTCTTCGACGTCGGGGACGCCGAGATGGCCGCGACCGACGCCAGCCTCGAGGACCTGGTGATCGAGCGGGTCGCGCTGTTGACCGTCGAGAAGTGATCGGCCGACGTCCCCGGCGGGGCCGCGGCCGCCGAAACCGGCGATTCGCGAGCGTTTCGCCATCGCTTACCGACCGGCCCCCGAACGGCCTCGCATGGACGTCGACCTCACCTGCTACGCCTGCGGTTCGACGGGCACGCTCTCCGAGGGGCGTCGCTGTGACTGCGGGGAACCCTATTGGGTCGATACCGCCCCGGCCGAATTCACCTGGCCCGACGGCGACGATGATCGGTCGATCTGGCGCTATCGCGACCTCCTGCCCGTCGACGACTCGACCGCCACGGCGGCACCGACCGGACTGGCTGGCGGGGCAGGCGGGACGCCACTGATCCGCGCCCCGCGACTCGACGGGGACGTCGGCGCACGGGTCCACGTCAAACACGAGGGGGCGAACCCGACGGGGAGCTTCAAGGACCGCGGAAGCGCGGTCGGCGTGGCCCACGCAACGGCGGCGGGCGACGACGCCATCGGGACCGTCTCGCACGGGAACATGGCCCGGTCGATGGCGGCCCACGCCGCCAGCGCCGGCCTCGACTGCATCGTGCTCGTCCCGGCGGACATCCCGAGGGAACGGCTGGGGCTCATCGCCCGCCACGACCCGACGATCCTCCGGGTCGAGGGCGATTACGGCAGACTCTACGAGGAGTCGCTTCGCGTGAGTCGCGAGCGGGGGATCCCGTTCGTCAACTCGGACGCCCCGCTGCGGGTGGCCGGCCAGAAGACGACCGCGCTTGAGATCGCGGAATCGTTCGCGCCCGAGGTTCCCGACGCGGTCGTGATGCCGGTCTCCAGCGGCGGGCACGCCAGCGGCGTCTGGAAGGCGTTCCGCGAGCTTTCCGCGGCGGGGCTGGTGGAGACGCCGCCACGGCTCTACTTCGTCCAGACGGCCGCGTGTGCGCCGATCGCGGCGGCCTGGAAGCGCGGCGACGAGACGGTGACGCCGGTCGAGGGCGGCGAGACGGTCGCGTACTCCATCGCGAACGCCGACCCGCCGAGCGGGAACCGGGTGCTCGCCGCTGCCAGCGAGACGGACGGGGGCGTCCTCGCCGTGGACGACGACGCGATCCTCGACGACAGACGGGCGCTGTCGGAGCGGGCGGGATTGTTCGTCGAAACCTCGAGCGCGACGGCGCTCGCCGGGGCCCGGCAGTTGGGCGAACGAGGCGAAATCGGACCGGACGAGGACGTCGTCCTGGTGACGACAGGGACCGGATTCACGGAGCGGGACGTGGACGAGCCCGCAGTCGAAGCCCAGACGGTGTCGATGGCTGAGCTCGACGGGGCTATCGGTGACTCCCTCGGATAGTGGACCACCAACCGTCAATCGGGAGTTCCCGCACGTTTCGCCGGTGTTCGTTTTCCCGGGGATGGGTGGATCGGATCGCTGATAAAGTCTCTTCGAGTTGACTTTCTGTTCAGGACGTCTGAGCAGCGTGACGGGGTTTACTTTTGGTATATGATAACATTTAACATTTGAGGTCAATTTAAGGGGTCTTGCTCCTACAGCGACCCCATCCAACAAGCGGGGCCTGGGGAGGGGGGACTCGATTTGTTGGGGAGGAGTGATACGAGTGATCGACAGGAAGGATAGCCGTTCGTCCGGATTTGCATCGGCGATGAGACACACGAGACCAACACTATGACAGAAAATCGAAACGATACGCCGAACGACGACCCGTCGTTCAGTCGACGAGACGTCCTCAAGGCCGTCAGTGCCGCAGGCACGATCGGCGCATTCGGGACCGAAACGGCAGGGGCAACGAAACCGAAGCGGTACTTCGTCGGCACGAAACCGGGGAAAGCGGACGTCGCACGGCGGCGGGCATCGGACGTAAGCCACGTCGTCGAGATGGAAGAGATCGGCCCGACGGTCGTCGGTCGATGGCCCGAAGAAGCGCTCGAGGGACTGCAACGCAATCCACACGTCCGCTACGTCGAGGAAGAGCAGTTCGACGCGCCACACTACGATCTCCCGGACGAGATTCTCCCGTGGGGGATCGACCGCGTCGACGCCGAGATCGCCCACGCCAACGGGGACACGGGCAGCGGCGTCGACGTCGCGATCAGCGATTCGGGGATCGACGCGGATCACCCGGATCTGGTGGCGAACCTCGGGACGGGGTACGCAACGTCGGGTCAGGACTGCGTGGATTCCAGTCATCCCGACGGGAACTGCGACGAGGTGTGGGACGACACCGACGGCCACGGAACCCACGTCGCCGGCATCGCGAACGCCGTCGACAACGCGGAGGGGGTCATCGGCGTGTCGACCGACGCGACCCTTCATGCCGTGAAGATCTTCCCGGACGGCGGCCACGACAAGATCAAGGAGGGGCTGAAGTGGGCTGCCGATCAGGGGTACGACGTCGTCAACATGAGTCACGGCGGGTCCGATTCCGGGACGAAGCAGGACGGGATCGAGTACGCGGCGAACAAAGGGGTACTCCTCGTCGCCTCGGCCGGAAACGACGGCTGCTGTGACAACGTCGAGTACCCGGCCGCGTACGACGAGGTCATCGCCGTGAGCAACGTCACGGACGAGGACGACATCGCGGGCGGATCGTCGAGAGGGTCGGAAATCGAGATCGCCGCACCCGGGACCGGAATCCCCTCGACGTGGTTCGACGGGGAGTACAACAGCATCTCCGGAACGTCGATGGCGTCGCCGCACGTCGCCGGGGCCGGCGCGCAACTGATCGCTGACGGGGAAGATGCGGACAGTGCCCGGACGATCCTGGGCAGCACGGCGGAAGACGTCGGACTCACCGACGACGAACAGGGCAACGGGATCCTCGACGTCGCCGAAGCACTCGGGTACGGGTCCGCCAACGACCTGCTCGAGGTCGATACGCTCCGCGATTTCCCCGATACCGGGTTCACCGAGGCCCAGTTGTACGGCGAACTGGTCAAACTCACCGGTTCGGACAGCGCCGACGTGTTCTACCAGTACCGGGTGAACGGTACCGGGACCTGGACGCAGACGCCGGCCGAGACGCTGCCCAGTGCCGGCCCCTTTGAGATCACCGTCGACGGACTCGAAGAGGACACGGTCTACGAGTACCGGGCAGGAGCGACCGTCGATGATCCAGACGACGGGTCGACGTCGACCGAGTACGGTCGCATCGAATTCTTCGAGACGAAGGACAACCTGCCGCCGACCGCGTCGTTCACGTACACGCCGGCGGTCCCGGACCCCGGCGAGACGGTGACGTTCACCTCGACGGCGACCGACCCCGAGGACGACTCGCTGACATACGAGTGGGACTTCACGAACGACGGTTTCATCGACGCCACCACCAGTGAAGTCATGCATTCGTATTCCAGTCCCGCGACCGTGACGGTACGCCACCGCGTCACCGACCCGTTCGGGCAGCACGACGAGACGACCCGGACGCTCCGGATCAACGCACCGCCCGAGGCACAGTTCACGCACTCGCCGCCCGAACCGAACGAAGGCGACTCCGTCTCGTTCGACGCGTCGGGGTCGTTCGACCCGGACGGCGTGATCCTTCGCTACGAGTGGGACTTCGACGGCGATGGCGCGTACGACGACGGAACTGGCCGAACCCCGTCGCACACGTTCCCGGATGGCGGCGACAAAACGGTCGGGCTCAGAGTCACCGACAGCGACGGGACGACCGACACCGCAGCGGAGACGTTCCACGTCAATCACTATCCGACGGCGTCGTTCACGGTTTCGCCGGATCCGGTGGTCCGGAACGAACCCACCACGTTCGACGCCTCCGGGTCGTCGGACTCGGACGGAACGGTCGATCGTTACGAGTGGGACTGGGACTACGACGGGACGACCTTCACCGTGGACGAGAGCACCACCAGCACGACGGTCGATCACACGTTCGCGACCGGGGGCGAACACACCGTCGCGCTGCGGGTCACCGACGACGACGGTGCGACGAGCGACCCAGTCACCGGAACGTTCACGGTCCACATCCGCGTCGCAGTCGTCGTCTCGCCCAACGGAGGTGGCCCCAACTCGATCAACCCCAACAAGAAGGGGAACGTTCCCGTCGCGGTGCTGCAAACGGCGGCGTTCGACCCGACGGCCAGACTCGATCCGGCGACCGTGCACTTCGGCGACCCGGACGACGTCGGCTTCGACGCATCCGGTCGGCCTCAGAGTGGTGCCCGCCCGGCACACGTCGGAGGTCACGCGGAAGACGTGGACGACGACGGCGACGTGGACTCGCTGTTCCACTTCCCGGCCCGGGATACCGGCTTCGATTCGGCCGACACCGAAGGCGAACTCGTCGGGTTGACGAACGACGGCGTCCCCGTGTTCGGCACCGACAGCGTCAACGTCGTCGGCGGCGGTTCGTAGGATCGCCAGGAGAGGATAGCCGGGCACCGGTCCTGCCCGTCTCGCCATCGACTCGCGCTTTCCAAAGAGGTATATCTGTATTATCCCTTGACAGGGTGTGAATCGACGCACGCTCCTCGCAGCGAGCGGTGCCGTCTTGGGGGGTGGCGTCGCTGGCTGCTTCGCAATCCAGAACGGCGCGAATCGGGGGTGGGAGATCATGGAGACTGGATTCGAGATCGTCGACGAATCGGGGACTGGACCGGAATCGGCGTCCGTGACCGTCGAGGACCGGACGGTCACCGTGAACGGCACGATCCGGGGAAATAACGGCTGTTACACCGCTCGACTCGCCGAGACGACGATCGAAGACGACGCACTCGTCGTGAGAATCGAGAGTTACGAAGACGCCGACGAGGATCAGGACTGCACGATGGCGATCGTCTATATCGAATACGAGGCGACCGTCGAAGTGCACGGCGAGGGTCCGGGCTCGGTTCTCGTGGAACACAACGGCGAGCGAGTGACGGTCGAGAAGTCGGTGTGACCTCGCCAGGAGTATTACCCGTCCCCGTCCGCCACGACCTTGTACAGCCCGCCAGTTTTCCCGTCACCGCCGTCGAGGTACCCCGACGACGCCCGGTCGGTGAAGTAGACTGCCCCATCCGCGACGAGGGGCGTGCTCGACACCTCGCCGACGCCCGCGACCCGCCAGCGCTCCTCGCCGGTCGCCTTCTCGACGGCGTAGCAGTGCCCATCGTGGGAGCCGAACAGGACGGTTTCGGCCGTGACGGTTGGACAGCCGATGATCATCCAGCCGGTGTCGAACCGCCAGCGCTCCTCGCCGGTTGCAGCGTCGAGCGCGTAGAGGTTCGAGTCGTGGCTCCCGACGTAGACAGTGTCGGTCGCGGCCTCGACCGAGGGCCCGGACATGACCATGCCGCCGGTTTCGAACGCCCACTCCTCGCTTCCGTCGGCGAGGTCGACCCGGTAGACGTGGCGATCCCACGACCCGAAGAACGCGCTCCCGTCGTGGGTCGCGATCGGTCCCTTGATCGCCTTGCCGGTCGGGAACGACCACGCGAACTCGAGGCCGGGGTAGGTCCAGGCGTAGAGGTCCCCGTCGTTGGATCCGACGACGAGGCGGCCGGCCTCGCGGTCGATGGCCGCGGTGGAGTGGGGGTGATCGGTCGGCCGGTCGTCCTCCCAGGTGATCGCGCCCGTCGCGGCGTCGACCCCGAACATCGCCCCGCTGGGGTCGTAGTACTCGACGGCGATGTAGACGGTCCCGTCGTAATAGCCCGGACTCGACCCGATGGCGTCACCGAGTTTTCGCCGCCAGAACCGGTCGCCAGTGTCGAGGTCGAACGCGTACAGCGCGCCGTCGTAGGCGCCGACGTAGACCGCCCCGTTGGCGATGGTGGGCGTGCCGTGGATGCCGCGTTTGGTCTCCTCGACGCTCGCGGTCCAGAGAACTTCCCCGGCCGGCGTGACCCGTCGAACCTCGCCGGTGTCGCCGGGGACGACGACGTCGCCGTCGGGCGTCTCGACCGGACTGGCCTTCGCCGCCGTGTGATCGCCCGCGTTCACGTTCCGAACCGTCCACTCGATTTCGGCCGTTTCGGGAACCGTCGCGTCCGGATAGCTCCCTCGACGCTGCAGACCGCCGCGGAACTGCGTCTCGGCGACCGTGGCGGGTGGCAGTCCGTCCTCGTCGATGAGCGGTTCCGTTCGGGCGGAGGGCGGTTCGACGGCACACCCGGCGACCGCCCCGGCCGTTCCCGTGGCGAGTGCCCCGAGAAAGGTCCGTCGCGAGATGCGTTCGTCCATTCGTGCCCCTCTCCGCCCGGCACACGTTTACCGTTTGCTTCCGGGGGCAGCCTGCGAGTCCCGTCAATCAGTAGTATTTTGCTATATCGTCACATACTAACGTCAGCCATGCCGTCCCGCGACGACCGCCGGCGTCCGCCGGACGTGGACGACCACCGTCTCGACGACGGGTACCCAGTTACCAGCGAGGCACTCGCCCTGGAATACGGGAGTCGGCGACTCGCGTTCTCGCCGGACGTCACCGGCGACCGGTTCGTCGACGTCCTCGATCGCCTGATCGCCGGGAGCTACGACTCGCCACACGAGGTCCGCACGGGAATTACCGTGGATCCGGTCCCGCACCCGGCGACGATTCTGGACGAATCGGACGTGCTCCCGGGGGACGAACGGGTCGACCGACGCCCCTGGACGTCAACAGACGAGTCCGGCGAGGAGTAGGCGCTCAGTGATCGCGAACGATCTCGACGATCTCGACGTCCCACGATCCGGGGCTGTCGTCCGAAAGGACGGGCCAGCCACCACGAACGTCGATGCCCTTCGCGTCGGCGGCGAGGACCAAAACCCGAAGGATCGTCTCGAAGTCGTCAGTAGTCGAAAGGAGGGAATCCATGGCATCGGTAGCCATCGATTCGACGTCGTCGGACCCTGACGGGGCGCTCTGTTCTCGATTGCTGTCGGCCATCGTTTGTGGATAGGTGCCAATGGACGAAAAGAGTGCACCCTCCCAATTCGGGTTTCTTGACCTTCGACATCGCCACCCGTGTAGGGGACGTTTCCGAATCGGGGACCCTAACGGGCACCCGGGCGAAGCGAGGGTATGCGCGTCAGCGTCATCGGCGGCAGCACGGTCACCGACGAGGAGTACGCCCTCGCGGAGCGCGTCGGTCGCGAGCTCGCGGAGCGAGGCCACGTCGTCGTCTGTGGCGGCCTCACCGGGGCGATGGAAGCGGTCGCGAAGGGTGCCAGCGAGGCGGACGGCGAAACGATCGGGATCCTCCCGGGCGAGGACCGCGACGAGGCCAACGAATACGTCGACGTTCCCGTCGCGACGGGTATCGGCGACGCCCGGAACGCACTCGTCGCGCTGAACGGCGACGCCGCCATCGCGATCGACGGGGGCTACGGCACGCTCTCGGAAATCGCGCTCGCGCTCAACGGGGGACTCCCGGTCGCCGGTCTCCGGACTCACGACGTCGAGGGCGTCGAGGCGGTCGAGGGTCCCGTCTCTGCAGTCGAGTACGTGGAATCCGAAGTCTGAACCCACCAGGCCGCCAGATCCCCGCCAGAAACGTCGGCAAGCGAGTCGTTGCGTTTGGATTCGAACGGTCAGTTCCCGGCCACAACGCTAAGGTGGGACAGGAGACGACGTTCGGACAGCAATGCGTCTCTCGGCTGACTGGATGACCATGGCGGACGACCGAATTCTCGAATACCTGGCCGAGGAGGGGACGAGCACGCCAAAGCGGATGGCCGACGACGCCAGGATGCGGTTCAGCCGATCCTACATCAACGCTCGCTGCACCGAACTCGCCCAGCGGAGTTTCGTCCTCAACCTCGGCAACGGCGTCTACCAGATCACCTACCGGGGGCAGCAGTACCTGGACGGCGAACTCGACGCCGTCGAGGTGGAAACCACGGCAGAAGCGACGTGAGAGAAGAGCGATATCGGCGGGTTCAGTCGTCGGCCGGCACCATCTCGTTCGTGACGCCGACGTCCTCGCCGACGTCGGACAGGTCGAGTTCGTTCAGCGTCTCGCGGAGGGGCACGCCGTTCATGTCCCAGCCTCGCACCGCGTAGTAGCGGTCGAGTTCGCGCTCGTAGGCGTCACAGTCGATGGATTCGCCCTCGTTCGGGCCGTCCGGAACGGGTTCGGTGAACCGCGGGGGAATCATGTCGTCCTCGCGGCCGAAGCCCTCGCGGATGTTGTAGGCCTTCGAGACGTTGTAGACGCGCTCGCCGACGGTCAGGAACTCGGACATCGTGTAGTCGAAGCCCGTCTTGGCGTTGACCAGGTCGAGCAGCCCCTCGGCGAACGTGAGTCCGCGGGTGAACTTGCAGACCCCGGTCGTGTCGTAGAGGGTCATCAGGTCCTCCAGGGACTTCAGCGCGACCGACTTGCCGTCCATGCGGAGACGGTCGTAGTTCTCGAACTCCCAGAAGTCGCCGCCCATCTCCAGGGCGTACATACAGGACGTGAGGTGGTCGGCACCGCGCGGGGCGACGCCGAACGCCAGCGCCATGCCCTTGATTCCACGGGCCTCGAAGGCGGCGGGGGCCATGCCCTTGACCTGCGTGGCGAACTCCTCGCCCGCGCCGACCTTCTTCGCCGCGGCGAGGTTGCCGTCCTTGAGCAGTTCGCCGATCTCGCCCTTGTTATACGCGATGGCCTCGACGGCCTCGATCATCGCCTCGGCGTTGCCGAACTCCAGCTCGTGTTCCAGGTCGGGGTCGATGAGGCCCTTCTCGTTGGCCTCCATCGCCCACGCGATGGCGTTCCCGGCGTCGATCGTGTCCAGCCCGAACCGGTCGCACATCTCGTTGGCCTTCGCGACGGCCTCGATGTCGTCGATCTCGAGGTTGCCGCCCAGCGAACTCTGGGTCTCGTACTCGGGGCCGTCGGCCGCGATGTCGCCATAGGGCGTGTCCTCGGCCTCGAAGTACTGGCTGCACGGCTTCGTACAGTAGGGGCAGGGGCGCTTGGTCTGGACGTACTCCTCGGTCCAGTATCGCGGATCGAGTTCGATCCGGTCGTCGGGGGATTCCAGGCGGTCGTAGGCCTTCTTGAAGTACCCCGAGTTCCAGTTGCGCGTCGGGAAGATGCCGAGTTCGGTGTTCTTCACTTCCAGCGCCTCGCCCGTGCCGTACTGGACGTCGACGGTGGCCGACCCGGTGCCCGAGACCTCGATGTCGCCGCGGCCGGTCGTCTCCAGCCGCCAGTGGTTGTTGAGTTCCTCGAGTTCCTCCTCGCGGGCGACCGGCGGGGAATTGCTCCCCTTGACCGCGATGGCCTTGAGGTTCTTCGACCCCATGACCGCGCCGCCGCCGCCGCGGCCGGCCTGGCGGTCTTCACACTCGATCCCGGCGACGAACGCGAGGTTCTCGCCAGCCGGGCCGATGATTGCGGTCCGGAACTGGCCGCCGTGTTTCTCCTTGATCTCGTCGTCGGACTCCCAGGTCTCCATCCCCCAGATGTCCTCGGCCGATTCGAGCCAGACGTCGTCGTCCTCGATGACGAGCGTCGTGGGCTCCTCGGCCTCACCGCGGACCACGAGCATGTCGTAGCCCGCCCGGGTGAGTTGATCGCCCATCTTCGCGCCGACGAGCGACTTGCCGTAGCCGCCGGTCAACGGCGACTTGAAGCCGAACGTCGTCTTCGATCCCGTCGGGACCGACGGCCCGACCAGCAGGCCGGGCGCGACAGCGATGATGTTCTCCGGATCGAGCGGATCGACGTCGGGACCCACCTCGTCGTAAAGCACGCGCGTCGTGAATCCGGCGCCACCCATGTACTTGCGAGCGAACTCCTCCGAGATTTCGCTCGTGGAAACCTCGCCGGTGCTCAGGTCTACGTCGAGGCGTCGATACCAGTAACCCATGTTTAAACGGAGGGACCGGTGTCGAATAGGCTTATTGGAATCGATGTAACCGGGCGTGGTTACGTCACTGAACCGTCGAATTCGACAGGTAGAGGCCGTCTATGCCGCTTGTGGTTCGTCAACGAGCCACCAGGCACCGACCGTCCCGACGACCGTGAGCGCGCCCGCGAGCACGAAGGGAACGGCGAAACCCTTGAAGGCTACGGCACCGGACACGACGGGCCCGAACGCGAACCCGACGCTGAACGCGGTCATGAGCACGGCCATCTGCCGGCCGGACAGCGCGTCGTCGGTCACGTCGGCCGCCACCGCGTACGCCGGAGCGATGACCCCCGCCAGGGCCACGCCGAGCAAGCCGCGGAGGACGAAGAACTCGAGGAAGGAGTGGGCAAAGCCCATGAGCGCCACCAGCGGCGCGCTCACCAGCAACCCGCCGACGATGAACGGTTTGCGACCGTAATCGTCCGAGGCGATGCCGATGGGGAACTGGAACCCGAACCGCGTCAGGGTCGTGATCGCGAACACCAGGCCGAACCCGGCCTTCGACCCGCCGATCCGTTCCAGAATGGGGTTCTCCATGGCGACGACCGCCGCGAAGCCCATCATCAGCGTCGCCATCGCGACCCCGAGACCGAGGAAGGTCGTCGCCTGCTGTCGGGACGTGAAGGTGCCGAGGATGAGGTCCGCGTGGCCGCCGTCGGCGACCGTTTCCTCCGCCTCGTCCGGTTCCTCGCTTTCGGCCGCCCGGACCTCCGGAACGGTGAGGTGGATCATCCCGACGGCCAGAACCGTCAGGACGGCACCCATGGCGAACGCCGCCGTCAACCCGTACGCGTCGGCGATGACGCCGCCGACGATCGGCCCGATCCCCCAGCCCAGGGTCCGCATCGAGGAGAAAAAGCCCATGCTCCCGCCGCGGGACCGGTGTTCGGTGATGCCCTCGACGAGCGCCATCAGGGCCGGCGTCGAGATGGCGATCGCCGCGCCCTGGGCCATCCGGACCGAGACCAGCACCCCGACGGTCCCCGCGGTCGAGTAGAGATAGAGCGTCACCGCACTCAGGAGCATCCCCATCTCGACGAACGGCCGCCGGACGCCCACGTGATCCGACAGCCGACCCATCGGGATCTGCAGGATCGACCGCGTGATGCCGAACATCGAGAAGAGGATGCCGACCTGGAGTTCGGTCGTCATCGGCAACCCGTACAGGGTCGCCGGGAACATCGGGTCGGGGAGCGCCTCCAGAAGCGGCGCAAGCATCGGGATGACCAGCCCGCCGCCGAAGGCCGCGATCGACTGGGCCAGCGACAGCGCGAACAGCTCCTTGGACACCCCGTGATCCTCGAGCCACGTCTCGAACCGCCGGCGAACCCCGTGCACGTTCGTATCGACGATATCGAGTGGGATTACGACTGCGGTTTCCCGCCGGGATCGCCGGTTTCGGAGTCGAAACCCTCACTCCTCCGAGTCGTCCGCCGTGTCGAAATCCGGGATCACGAAATTCAGATCGTCAGGATCCGAACCGTCCACCTCGCTCTCGCCGCCGCCGAACTGGAACGCG
>DATFIX010000278.1:0-2396 GCA_035269625.1 Natrialbaceae archaeon | reverse complement strand
ATTGTCGAAACCGGACCCGGCGGGAGTCGCACGCTACACTCGTCACTTGATCCCGGAACTCGACGCGCGACGAACTGATCTGGAGGAACTCGAATACTCGCTGTTCGGCGTCGAATCGGTCCCTGACATGCTGGCGGGGGCCGATGGGATCGAAAGCGCCGGCGAACCCAGCCCGACTCACAGCGGTTTCCGCGCCCACCTGTGGGAACAGTTCAGGCTACCGCGGGCCGTGAACGGCACCGATATCGACGTGTTCCACACGCCAGCCGGTCAACCGCCATTGCTCGCACGGGTTCCACTCGTCACGACGATTCACGACGTCTCCCCGATCGTCCACCCCGAATGGTTCTCCAGGCAGTACGCGGCGCTGTATCGCGTCCTCACCCCGCTGGCCGTCCGCGCATCGGATCGCATCGTCACCCCTTCCGAATTCGCCCGGGACGAGATCCTCGACGCCTATCCCTCGGCAGCCGGGAAGACCGTAGCCATTTCCAACGGGGCGACCCCTCGGCAGGGATCGGGAACGCCGATCGACGGGCTGGGGCCGAACGGCTTTCTGCTGTTCGTTGGGTCATCGAACCCCCGAAAGAACGTGGCCACGCTCCTGCAAGCGTACCGTCGATACCGACTGTCGGCCAGTGATCCGCTCCCCCTCGCGCTTGCCGGTCCCGACCGCGACGTGTTCGCGTCGACGGACCGTCCCGCGGTCGAGGGGGTCCACGCGCTCGGCTTCGTGTCCGACGGCGAACTGACCTGGCTCTACGACAACGCTCGAGCTTTCGTCTTCCCCTCGCTTTACGAGGGATTCGGCCTCCCGATCCTCGAAGCGATGAGTGCCGGGACCCCAGTGGTCACCTCGAACCGCGGTGCGATGGCCGAGGTCGCCGGCGATGCGGCCCATCTCGTCGATCCGACCGATCCGGACGCGCTCGCAGAGGGCCTCCATCAGATCCTCGACGACGGGGAGTATGCGGACGCCCTCTGCGAGGCGGGCCAGGGCCGCGCCGGTGAATTCACCTGGGAACGAACGGCACGCGAAACGTTCGACGTGTACCGCGAAGTGGCAAACCTGTAGAGACGAGAGCATTATACTCGACGGGCCCATACTGCGAGAGCACACGTCCGATGAACCTCCTGCACGTCAGCAAGTTCTACTACCCGAAGGTCGGCGGCATCGAGTGGGTCGTGCGCCAGGTCGCCGAGGAGATGGCGACTTCGGGAAACACGGTCCGGGTCCTCGCCGCCGTAACGCGGGGACTCGGCGGGAACTCGTCGCACAACGACGTGCAGATCTCGAAGGCCGCGAGCCTGGGGGTGGCGCTGTCCGTTCCCCTGGCACCGACGTTCCCGGCCCACCTTCGGACCGCGAGTCGCGACGCCGACCTCGTCCACTACCACCTCCCGGACCCGCTCTCGGTCACCTCACACGTCCTGGCGGGATCCTCCCGACCCAAGACGGTCGCCACCTACCACAACAACATCGTCCGACAGGCCAGGGCCCTCAAAGCGTATCGCCCCGTTCTCGATCGGTTTCTCGCGAGTACCGACCGGATCATCGTCACGTCCCCCCGGTTGCTCGACCGCTCCGAATTCCTCGCCCAGTACACCGAGAAGTGTACCGTCGTCCCGCTCGGCATCGACCTGGACGAGTACGGCGAGTATTCGGGCCCCGAATTCGACCTGCCGGTCGAGGGCGACCGCCCCGTGATCCTCTTCGTCGGGCGCCTGATCTACTACAAGGGCATCGAGTACCTGATCGACGCGATGGCGGACATCGAGGCCGATTTGCTCGTCGTTGGCGAGGGGGACCGTCGGGACGCGCTCGAGGAGCGTGCTCGCGACCGCGGCGTCGAGGACAAGGTCTCCTTCCTCGGGTACGTCTCCGACGACGAACTCCACTACTGCTACGATCGCGCCGACCTGTTCGTGCTCCCGTCGATCGCCACGAGCGAGGGATTCGGCATCGTCCAGCTCGAGGCGATGGCCTACCGGACGCCGGTCGTCAACACCGACATCGCGTCCGGCGTCCCGTGGGTGAGCCAGGACGGCGAGACGGGGCGGACGGTCCCACCGGAGGACAGCGCTGCCCTCGCCGAGGCGATCGACGAATTGCTTGCCGATCCGGCGCTCCGGGAGCGCTACGGCGAGAACGCCCGGAAACGAGTCGAGGAACACTTTACTCGAGATCGAATGATCGAGCGAACCAGGGCGGTCTATGCTGACGTGCTCGAAACCGAATAAGTAATCCCCACAGTTGCGGACGGCCGAGGTCAGACCCACGCCCGCCGACGCGGCGGACTCGTTCTCGACGGCAGTCTGGAACCCACCCCGATCGGCTGCCAGTCGAAGTCAGAGAGGAGTCGATCCAGCCGCGCTTCCGTCTTGTCGAGGTTCGT
>DATFIX010000277.1:0-8925 GCA_035269625.1 Natrialbaceae archaeon | reverse complement strand
CCTCGACGTAGGTCTTCTGCGTCATTGCGATCCCTCCTGCCCGTACAGGGGCAGTTCGTACACGTCCTCGTAGGCGTCCGACGGGTCCGGGAGTTCGCTCTCGCGAGCGTATTCGACGGCGTCCATGACCTCCTCCTCGATTTCGGCCGTCATGGTTTCGAGGTCGCCCTCGGTGATGACCCCCTCCGAGAGCAACCGCTCGCGGTAGTTCGTCACGGGGTCGTGCTTCGCCTGGACCTCCTCGAGTTCCTCCTCGGTGCGGTAGGTCTGTCGGTCGCCGATGTAGTGACCCTTGAGCCGGTACACCTGGCTCTCGACGACCGTCGGCCCCTCGCCGTTCCGGGCCCGTTCGACGCCCTCGGACACCGCGTCGAGGACGTTTTCGGGGTCGGTCCCGTCGACGACCGTTCGCGGGATGTCGAACGTGTCAGCCACCCTGGCCAGCGGGTCCATCTTGACCCGTTTCGGCGTCTCGAAGGAGATGGCCCGCCGGTTGTTGTCGATGACGTAGACGACCGGCAGTTGCCACATCGAGGCGAAGTTCAGCGCCTCGTGGAGTGATCCGCGGCCGGTCCCGCCGTCGCCGAACACGTCGACGACCACGTTCCCCGTCTCGAGCATCTGCTGGGCGAGCGCGATGCCGGCCGACGGGTTGTGATCCGATCCGATCGTGCCGGCGGTGCCATAGAGGTGGCGCTCGCGGTCCGCGAGGTGCATCGACCCGCCTTTCCCCTTGTTCGACCCCGTCTTCTTGCCGTACAGTTCGGCCGTGATGTCCCGCATCGGGACGCCGGCGGCGATGTAGATCCCGTGCAATCGCGGATAGCACAGTGACAGCCAGTCGTCGTCTTCGACCGCGAGACCGACGCCGGCGTGGGTTCCCTCGTGTCCGTGGGAGAGGTGGACGAATCCGGGTATCTCCCCCTCGGAAAACCGTTCTTCCATTTCGTCCTCGTAGATCCTGATCCGGAGCATCAGCCGGAGCAAGTCACGAGCTGTTTCGTTGTCTACCATTGATCGTTTCCCCAGGGAGGACAACCACGGATAATTCCATGAAGTCGAACGGACGTTCTCAGTGATAGATAATTATATAAATCTATTTATGAACTATTTGAGGACCTTGACCACCGAATCGGGTCGTTTAAGCTCCTCAGAGTCGGTCGGGATCCACCGTGAGGCGCAGGTCGATCGCGACGGCGTCCCCGGCCGTCGCGACGAGCGGGTTGACGTCCAGTTCGAGGATTGCGGGGAAATCGGTGACCAGTTGCGACAGGCGCTGCAAGACGTCCACGACGGCGTCCCGATCGACCGGTTCCCGGCCGCGAGCGCCCGCCAGCAGCGGGGCCGCCTCGATTTCGTCGAGCATCGTTCGGGCTTCGGATTCCCCCACGGGAGCGACCCGGAAGGTCACGTCCTCCAGCACCTCAACGAAGATGCCACCGAGGCCGAACATCAGGAGTGGCCCGAACTGCGGATCGCGGTTCATCCCGACGATCGTCTCCACGCCTCGCTCGACGTCGACCTGTTCCTGGACGTACACGCCGAGCACGGTGGCGTCGGGCTGGTACTGACGGACGCGAGCAACGAGCGCGTCGTACGTGTCGGCGACCTCGTCCTGCGAAACGCCCACCGCGACGCCGCCGACGTCGGACTTGTGGACGACGGCCGGACTGACGACCTTCATGACGACGGGACCGTCGGTCTCCTCGGCGGCCGCGATCGCCTCGGCCGGGGATTCGACCAGTCGTCCGGGCGGTGTCGGGATGCCGTACGCGTCGAGGATCGGCAACGCTTCGAGGCCCAGTCGGTTCGTCTCCCGGGACCGGACGCGTTCGAGGATCGTCCGCACGCGGTCGCGGTCGACGTCGAACTCCGTCGGCGGTTCGTACTCCCGCCGCGAGATCTCGCGATACTCGACCAGCGCCGAGAGGCTGTCGACCGCCCGGGCCGGATCGAAGTAGTTGGGGATGCCGTACTCGCCGAGGACCGCCCCGGCCGAGCGGGTCCGGTTGCCCCCCATCAGGCAGCTCACGACGGGAATGTCGTGTTTCTCGTGGAGGTCGCCGATGACGGCGGCGAGGGCGTCGTAATCGACGATCGGTGCCGGCGCGGAGCAGACGATCGCCGCGTCGACGTTCTCGTCGGCGAAGACGACGTCCATGGCCTTGCGGAACCGGTCCAGGTCGGCGTCGCCGATGACGTCGACCGGGTTGTAGACGTTCGCGGCCTCGGGGAGAACCTCGCGCAAGCGGTCGATCGTTTCGTCCGCGAACGACGCGACCGACAGGCGCGAGGCACCGAGCGCGTCCGTGCTCATGACGCCCGGACCGCCGGCGTTGGTGACGACGGCGACCGAATCGCCCGCCGGAAGTGGCTGTCCCGCGAGCACCTGGGCGTAGTCGAACAGTTCCTGGGGGCTCTCGGCGCGAAGGACGCCGCCCTGTTCGAAGGCCGCGTCGTAGGCGCGATCGCTCCCTGCAATCGCGCCCGTATGCGAGGCGGCGGCCTGGGCACCGGCCTCGGTTCGCCCGGCCTTCACGAGGACCACCGGCGTTTCGTCGGTGACCTCCCGGGCGGTCTCGAGAAACGCCCGTCCGTCCTCGATGCTCTCCAGATACCCGAGGATCACGTCCGTCCCGGGGTCGTCGCCCCACTCGCGGACGAAGTCGGTCTCGTCCAGCACCGTCTTGTTGCCCAGGGAGACGACGTGCTCGAAGCCGATGCCCTGGTCCTTCGCCCAGTCCAGGACGGCCGTCACGAATGCCCCCGACTGGCTGACGAACGACATCGGTCCCTGGAGCGAGAACTCGGGCCCGAACGTCGCGTTGAGGCCCGAGGACGTGCTAATAACGCCCAGGCAGTTCGGCCCGACGACGTTCAGGTCGTACTCGGCCGCGATCGACGCGAGTTCGCGTTCCCGGGCCGTCCCCGCGTCCCCCATCTCCCCGAACCCGGCCGAAATGAGGACGACGTTGCGGATCCCGACCTCGCCGCAGGTCCGGACGACCTCCAGTGCCGGGTCGGCCGGGATGGCGATCACCGCGAGGTCCGCGTCCGGAACGTCGGCGACGTCCCCGACCGCTTCGATCCCCAGCACCTCCTCGCGGTCGGGGTTGACCGGGACGACCGCACCTCGGAATCCCTCGATCAGGTTCGTCAAGATGGTCCGACCGATCGACCCCTCCCGATCCGTGGCGCCCACCACGGCGACGGTCTCCGGTGCGAACAGGCGTGCGAGCGAATCCATGGTTCCTGTTGGACGGATGAATACAAATAGCCAGCCGATTCCTCAATATTTGATCATTATTGTCCAGGGCGGGGCGTCTCCGGCGGTCCCACCTACGCCCGAATGCCACCTCGCCGCTCCCGTCGCGGAAGTTTGAAACCCCTCCTCCCCGTGGTCCCGCCGATGACGGTCCCGCAGTACCCGGACAAGCACGAGGCGTCGGCCCTGATCACGCCCGATCGCGGAGACGAGTCCGACGACGAGAACGACCGTCTATTGCGGAGTCCCGACCTGCCGTCGGCGGTCGTGCTCACCTTCCAGCCGGAACTGTTCGAGCACGTCGTGGCGGAGCGCGTCGCCGAGCAAATCGACGACGTGGGCGGGCTCTTCTCGCTGTACCGACTGGGCGACCACCCGGACGTGGGCGTCGCGGGCGACTTCGGCATCGGCGCTCCCATCACCGCCATGGTCGCCGAGCAACTGGCGGCCGGGGGCGTCGAGCGGTTCTGCATCGCCGGCATCGCGGGCTGTCTCCAGCGCGAGGTCGGCATGGGCGAACCTGTCGTCTGTACCCGGGCGCTCCGCGACGAGGGCGTTTCCCACCACTACGTCGAGCCCGGCCGCTGGGCCACCGCCGACGAAGCGATGGTCCAGCGGTGCGAGACGGCCGTCGAGGAGGCCGATCTCCCGGTCCACCGCGGGCCGACCTGGACGACGAGTGCGGTGTACCGGGAGACGATCCCAGAAATCGAGCGCTACGCCGACGAGGGGATCCTTACGGTGGACATGGAGGCCGCGGCGCTGTTCGCCGTCGCCGAGTACCGCGACGTCGAGGCCGGCGCGCTGTTCACCGTCAGCGACTACCTCGGTCCGGACGAGTGGGATCCACGATTCGACGCGACCGATGACCACCTGCAGAACCTGTTCGACGTGGCCGTCTCGGCACTTTCCTGAGTCGGCCGCGGTTGCGCGTTGAATCCCCCGCTTGCCGTAAGTTCAAAGACGCGGCCGGCAGTATCGAAGGGCGATGTACGAATCGATCCTGATCCCGACCGATGGCAGCAGCGGGATGTCGTCGGTCGCCGAGCAGGCGCTGACCCTGGCCGAGCAGTTCGGGGCGTCGGTCCACGTCCTCTACGTCGTCGACGACCGGGCCTACGCGAGCGTCCCCAACGAGGCCCGCCACAAGGTGCGCGAGACCCTCGAAGAAGACGGGCAGACGGCGACGAAGACCATCGCCGAGAAGGCCGTCGACCGGGGGCTGTCGGTGAGCCGCGAGATCCGGTGGGGGAACCCGCCGGGTGCCGTCCTCGCGTACGCCGACGAGAACGAGATCGACCTGATCGTGATGGGCACCCACGGCCGGACCGGTTACGAGCGGTACCTGCTCGGGAGCGTCGCCGAGAAGGTCGTCCGGATGGCGGAACGTCCCGTCATGACGGTCTACGTCGAGGGCGAGGCCGAGGACGCGGGCGGGCGACTGGCGATCGAACCGGCCGCCGACGGGACTCCCGGGGATCGCTAGTGCGTCGACCGCTCGCTCAGAAGAATTTCAGCAGGTCGTCGCGCTTCTGTTCGTGCAGTCGCTCTCTGACGGCCTCGGTCATCGCGTCGACGTTTCCCCGCTTGGCACTGATCGGCGCGATCCGGTCGCGCCACTGTTGCCACGGCGGGTAGAGGCCGAGCCGGTCGCAGATCTCGTCCAGGCGCTCGTCCCGGTCGTCCACCTTGTCCATCTTGTTCACCGCGACGACGGTCGGGATCCCGACGTCCTGGAGGAAGCCGTACATCTCGACGTCGTAGGGAATCTCGTCCGGGCCGGAGTGGCGGTCGATGATGTCGACGGCGCTCTTGCCGTCCATCACGAGGACGGCGACGAGGATTTTGTCGGCGTACTCCTCGACGTACCGGACGACGTCGGTCTTGATCCGCTCGCGGCGCTCCTCGGGGACGCCGGACATGAAGCCAAACCCCGGCAGGTCGGTGATGACGAAGTCCTCGCTGGCCCAGTCGTAGTGGTTGGGTTCGCGGGTGACGCCCGGCTTTTTCCCCGTGTCGAACGTGTGGCCCGTGAGTTCGCGCATCAGCGTCGACTTGCCCACGTTCGATCGCCCAACCAGGATCACCTCGGCGTCCCGATCCGGGCGCGTCTCGAACATGGGCGGGCGTAGCCCCGAGCGAGAGAAAAGGCTGTCGAGACCGAACTGCCGCCGTCGGTCGCGCTCGCGTGGCGATCAGCGATTCAATCGCAGATTTCCCAGCGCTCGCCGTCGTCGACCTCGAACGCGGCCTGCGCGAAGGACTCGGCCAGGTACGGCCGCTCTTTCGCGTAGCCGAGTCCCTCCTCGGCCGTGCTGGTGGCCTCCTCCGCACTCACGGTCCGGTCCTGGGTGAACACCTGCAGGTCGCTCCCCCGGCCGCCCGGGTCGTACACCAGGACGTCCTTGCCGTCCTCGGTCGCGTCCTCGAATCGCCACACGGATCGTTTGCTCATGGTTTCCCCACGATTTGATGCGGTCGAATCGACTTTAATCTATGCCCGATGATGTTTTTTGCCGCCCCGTCGAGCCATCGATCGGTCCAGTACGACCCCGATTACTGCCGGTGGAGTCGCCACCGCTGGAAGTACAGGTCCATCCCGTCCTCGGTTTCCTCGAACTCGATCGGGATCCTGGCACCGCCCTCCCCGACGGCATCGTAGGTAAGGTCGTCGGGGGCGGTCGACTCGGGGGTCGCCGCCACGTGCTGTTCGTCCAGTGCCGTCTCGAAGGTAATCTCCAGCGTGGCACCGTCGGGTTCGACCGTCGCGGTCTGGATCCCGTGGAAGGATTCGTACCCGCCGGCGACGCGGTCGGCCTTGCGCTGGAGGCCGTAATACCGAGTGGCTTCCGCGGGGTCCTCACCCCGGAGAATCGCGAGGATGGCGGGGCCCACGTGTTGGGGATGGGTCGCTGGCGAGTCGTTACACGCCATCGCCACGCCGAGTTCCTCGTCGGCCAGGAACCCGACGTAGGCCGTCGAGACGCCCAGGCTGCCGCCGTGTTCGATCAGGTCGTCCCCCAGGAACGGGCGGCGCATCCAGCCGTAGCCGTACCCCTGCTCGGTCCCGTCGAGATACGTCTGGCGGGTCGAGTGGGCAGTCCGCGCGTCGTCGAGTAGATCCGGGTCGAGGACGTCGGCGTCCGGATCGGACTGGAACTGGAGGTACGTCGCGAGGTCCTCGACGGTGCTCACGAGGCCGCCGGCCGCGCCGACGCCCTTGACGGGAAACCCGGCCTCGACGCGTTCGCCGTCCTCCTTCCGGTAGGGCGTCATGGCGTTATCGAGGTCCTCGAAGTTCTCGGGGGCGAGGACGGACCGGTCCATCCCCAGGGGCTCGAGGATCGCCTCGCCGACGTAGGTCGGGAACTCGCGGCCGTCCAGTTCTTCGACGAGTTTGCCCAGAACCGTATAGCCGGTGTTGTAGTAGAAGAAGCGCTCGTCGGGCGAGCGTTCCGGGAGCGAGTCGGCCACGTACCGCGAGAAGTCCGCGTCGGAACTCAGGGGCACCTCGACCGGATCCGCCCCCGCGAGGCGGCCGATGAGCGCGACGCTGGCGCCGTCGCTGGGCATCCGCGAGGAATGGGAGAGCAGTTCGTGTACCGTCGGCGGATCGTCGAGGCCCTCGTAGAACGGGACGTACTCGGTGATCGGTGCCTGGAGGTCGACGCGCCCGGCCTCGACCTGCTGGAGAACGGCCGTCGCGGTGAAGGATTTCGTGATCGACGCCATGCCGTACCGGGTCTCGGCCGTGGCGGGGGCGTTCGACGCCAGGTCCCGCGCGCCGAAGCCATCGGCGTAAACCATCTCGTCGCCGTCCACGATGGCGAGGCTCGCACCGGGGATGCGGTGCTCGCTCAACCACTCCGTGACGAACGATTCTACCTCTCGCCGGAGGTCGTCCGGGAGGTCGTGGTGCTGGTCCATACTGAGGGCTCTCCGGCGACGGAGTAAACGTTTGGGAGGGGCGACACGCCGGCGTCGGACCACTGCAATGAACTGCTAGCAAGTGCCACGCCCATGATCGCGCCCGGTTCGGGGTGTGGTTTGATACCCTCCCCCATTGTATGTCCTCGTGACGGTCAGCCATGACGATCGACACCCTCACGCCCCCTGACGGGGGTCAGAACTGCAACCCGCACCACGGGGTACCCACCGGGGAGACTCCCGAAACACCTGCCACCGACGCCTGCGGGGTGACGGGACGATGACTGACACTCCGACGGCGGTCCAGTACGGCGTCGGCCCGATCGGGAGCCGCGTCGTCGAGACGGCGGTCGATCGTGGCTACGAGTTCGTCGGCGCGGTGGACGTGGACCCGGACAAGGTCGGGCGAGACCTCGGGACGGTCGCGGGAATCGACGACCTCGGCGTCGAGATCACCGAGGACGCCGACGCGGCCCTGGCGGCCGGCCCGGACGTGGTCTTCAACTCGACGCTGTCGGACCTGGAAGACGTACGGCCACAGATCGAGCAGGCCATGGCGGCCGGCGCGGACGTCGTCTCGACCTGCGAGGAGATGGCCTACCCCTGGCGGGCCAACCCCGAGACGGCGGCCGCGCTCGACGAGGCCGCCCGAGAACACGGCCAGACCTGCCTGGGGACAGGGATCAATCCCGGCTTCGCGATGGACGCGTTCCCGGCGGTGCTCACGGGTGCGAACCGGCGCGTCGACAGCGTCTACGTCGAGCGGGTGCAGGACGCCGCGACGAGGCGCGGGCCCCTCCAGGAGAAGATCGGTGCCGGCACCGACGTGGACACCTTCGAGGCCGAAATCGCGACCGAGGCGGGCCACGTCGGCCTCCCCGAGTCGGTGGCATTGCTCGGGGCGGCGCTGGGCTGGGAGCTCGATTCGATCGAGGAGTCCATCGACCCCGTCGTCGCCGAGGAGCGCGTCGAGAGCGACTACGTCACCGTCGAGGCGGGCGAGGTCGCCGGCATTCACCAGGTCGGCGAGGGCATCGTGGACGGCGAAACCCGGATCGAACTCGACCTCAGCATGTACCTCGGCGCACCCGACCCCCACGACGAGGTGAAAGTCGAGGGCGTGCCGGACCTGCATTCGGTCGTCGAGGGCGGGTTCCACGGCGACGTGACGACCCCGGCCGTCGTCGTCAACATGGTGCCGTCGATCCGCGACGCCGACCCGGGACTCGTCACGATGCTGGACGTGGCGCCGCCGACGTGTCGGGAACTGTAGGTCAGCCCTCCGACGCCACGTCCGCGAACTCGAACGTCGTCGGCCCGCGCAGGGTCGCCGTCCCGTCCGAACGGATCGTCACCCGCAGGTCGCCACCCGGCGGGCTGACGGTCACCGACTCGTCACGCTCGATCGTCCCCAGGCGGTCGGCCACTGCGGCGATGGCGACCGCGCCGGTCCCGCAGGCTCGCGTTTCCCCCTCCACGCCACGCTCGTAGGTTCGCTGGTCGAACCCCTCGGGCGTCGGGGTAGCAAACGTCACGTTCGCCCCCTCGGGAAAGACCTCCGCGTGGCGGATCGGCGGCGCGGCCTCGTCGATTCGGATCGCGTCCACGTCCTCGACGAACGCGACGGCGTGGGGGACGCCGGTGTTCACGGCCGTGATCGCGAATCCCTCGACGGCGTCCTCGACCAGTGATTCGTCGTGAGCGATCGGGACCGCGTCCGGGGCGAACCCCGG
>DATFIX010000276.1:0-5117 GCA_035269625.1 Natrialbaceae archaeon | reverse complement strand
TCCACTGGCCGACGAGCGCCTACGCCGCCGAGTCGACGTTGCCGGCGTTCGACGAACTCCGGGAGCAGGGGAAGATCCGGCACGTCGGCCTGTCGAACTTCACGCCGGAGCTGCTCGACGAGGCCCGGGAGATCCTCGACGCGCCGATCGTCGCCCACCAGGTCGAGATGCACCCGTATCTGCCCCAGGAGGAACTGGTCGCGTATGCCCAGCGCCACGATCACGCCCTCGTGGCCTACTCGCCGCTGGCCCAGGGGGAGGTGATCGACGATCCCGTATTGCAGGACGTCGCCGAGGACTACGACGCCACCGCGGCCCAGGTGACGCTGGCCTGGCACCACGCGAAGGACAACGTCGTCCCGATCCCGCAGGGCCGGGGCGACCACGTGGACGAGAACTACGCTGCCCGCGAGATCGACCTCGAGGAGGAGGACGTCGCCCGCATCGACGCTATCGATCGGCGAGAGCGGATCATCGACCCGGACGAGGCCGCCTGGAACCGCTGACGTCGCCGGACTGCGCCACGTTCGTCCGTCTCGGCGACCTCACCGCGCCGGATCGACCAGTTCGACCGGGTGTCGCGGCCGACGCTCCAGCAGGTCCTCCAGTTGCTCCAGACAGGACGTCCCGCTGGCGACGACCGCCCGGGACCGGACGTCGCCATCCGTGAACTGGTCGCGAAGGTCGCGCCCCACGTCGATGCTCAGGTCGTAGTACTCCGTCTTGTATCCGAAACTTCCGGCCATGCCACAGCACTCGACGTCGGAGGTGACGACGTCGTAACCCAGGTCGGCGAGGACGGCCTCGGTGTAGGTTCCGATCCCCATCGTCCGGGCCTGGCAGTGGGCGTGGTAGGCGACGTTCTCGCGAGTGCTGGTGAGGTCGTCGGGATCGGCACCCTCCTCCAGCAGGCCGAAGACGTACTCCATGACCTCGTAGCTCGAATCCCGGAGGGGTTCGAACGTCTCCGCCGGCAGGAGGCGCTCGTAGTCCTCGCGGAACATCGCGAGGTCGCTGGGTTCGATCGCCACGACGTCCCGGCCGGCCGCGAGGTGGTCGGCCAGGTCCTCGGCGACGCGCTCGCCCTGCTGGCGCGCGGTGGCGACCATCCCCTGCGAGAGCGGCGCGCGACCGCTCTCGATCGCCGACGAGAGATGGACGTGAACGTCGAGGGCTTCGAGGGTCCGAACCGCCGCCTGCCCGCGTTCCACCCGGACGTAGTTCGTGTAGACGTCATCGTAGAGCACGACGTCGCGCTCGGCCTCGTCGAGGGCGACCTGCGACCCGCCCCGGTCCTCGAACCAGTCCCTGAGCGTGTAGCGCTGGAACTCGGGCATCGGCCGCCGGGGATCGACGCCGACGAGGCGTTCCATGATCCGCCGGGCCGGACCGGCGGACGTCACCCAGTTCGAGACCGGTGCAAAGGCGCTCCCGAGACGCGCGAGCGTGCCGAAGTTGCCGAACAAGCGTTTCTGGAGGTCGATCCCCGCGGGGTCGGCGTCCGGGGACAGGCCCTCGACCAGGTGATCGAAAGTGTCCGGGTCGGCCCCGCGATTGAGGCGGTCGCGGACGACGGTGTTGATCCACGGGATGTCGATCTTCACCGGGCAGGCGTTGACACAGCGCGTGCAGTTCGTGCAGAGGTCGTTGAACTCGGCCGCGCTGTCCATCCCGTGGACGCCGGCCTCCCACCCCGTCGCGATGCCGCCGGAGTAGGTCTCGCCGCCGAAGGCGTGCCCGCCGACGTGCTGGAAGTTGGCGCAGGTGTTCGAGCACGCCGAACACCGGATGCAGTACAGCGTCTCCCGGAGGTCGTCGTCCTCGCGCATGGCCATCCGGCCGTTGTCCAGCAGGACGAGGTGGAACTCGCGGTCTCCCTGCTGTCGTGTGACTGGGGATCCATCGTCGAAGTCCATCGTCGGCGAGTCCGTCGGCGGCGTCAGGAGCGTGACGTAGGAGGTGATGTCCTGGCCGGTGCCCGACCGCGCGATCAACTCGACGAAGGGGCGCAGGTCGCCCACGGAGGGGATCAACTTCTCGACCCCGGCGACGGCGACGTGGGTGTCGGTCGCCTGGACGGTTTTCCGGGCGTTGCCCTCGCTGGTGACCAGGGCGACCGTGCCGGTGTCGGCCGCGACGAAGTTCGCGCCGGTGATCCCCACGTCGGCCTCGGCCATCCGCTCGCCGAGGTACTCGCGGGCGAACGCCACCAGTTCCTCCGCCGTTTCCAGGGGCGGGTCCGGATCGAACCGCTCGTTGAACAGGTCGGCGATTTCCTCGCGCGAGCGGTGGATCGCCGGCGCGACGATGTGGCTCGGCGACTCGTCGGCCAACTGGACGACGAACTCCCCCAGATCCGTCTCCCAGACGTCGCGGCCCCGTGCCTCGATGGCGTCGTTGAGGTCGGTCTCCTCGGTGGTCATCGACTTGCTCTTCACCGCCGCGTCGGCGTCGGCCTCGTCCATCACGTCCGCGACGTACCGGTTGGCGTCGGCCGCGTCCTCGGCGAGGTAGACGTGCCCGCCGCTGGCCTCGACGGCCCCGGTCACCTCGTCGATCAGGTCGGGCAGATTCGCGATGGCATCTTCCTTGATGTCGCGGGCCTGCTCGCGCAGCGCTTCGGCCTCCTCCAGGCGGGCGACGGACTCGTAGCGCCCCTCGTTGAACCCCTTCGTGTTCTCGGCGACCGCCTCGCCCTCGGTTTCGAGCAGTTCGCGGATCCGGGCCGCCTTGGCCCGGCGGTCGTCGATCGACATCACAGCCCCTCCAGCAGGATGGCGTGGACGGTCTTCGGGCCGTGAGCGCCCTGGACGAGTGCGCCCATGTCGGCGGTCGCGCTCGGGCCGGTCGCGACGACGAAACTCTCGCCCGCCTCGGTCCCCTCGGCCATGCGCTCGATCGCGCTCGCCATGTCGGGCAGGATCTCGCGCTCGTCGAGGACGGCCACGTGACGTTCGGGCCATAGCGAGAGCGGTTCCCCGCCCGCGTCGTCTATCCGGAGGACGAGCGACCCGTAGTCGGCCACGCCGAAGGCGGCAGCCGTCACCCCAGTCGTCGCTTCGGCCAGTTCGTCGGTCGAGGGATCGACCGTGACGGTCTCCGGCAGCGAAACACCCTCGAACGGGAGCGGCGTCCCGACGGCCGGTTCCTCGATGGCGTCCCCCAGCGTCGATTCGAACGCCTCCGGGGTGGCGCGCGACCAGGTCACGTCGCGGGTTTCGAGCGCGTCCGTGAACGCGCCCGTGACGTCGACGTCCATGCTCGAACGATGGCAGCGAATTCACGTGTAACTACCGCCGGCGTCAGTCAGCACGGGACTGCTCGGCCCGGGATCGACCGCCTTTTTCCCCCGGCGACCGAAGTTCCAGGGGAATGACCGCCACCGTACCCCTCCAGGACGGGATCGTCTACGGCCCCGTCGATTCCCGGCGACTGGGGCGCTCGCTCGGGATCAACCTCGCCCCGCAGGACCGGAAAGTCTGCTCGTTCGACTGCGTCTACTGCCAGTACGGCCCGTCGGTCGAACAACCGGTCCGATACGATCCGGCGGCGGTTCCCGGCGTCGATGCCGTCGAAACCGCCGTCCGGGACGCCCTGGACCGCCTGGATCGGGAGCCCGACTACCTCACCCTCTCCGGCAACGGCGAACCGACGAGCCATCCCGAGTTCCCGGCGATCGTCGACCGCATCCGCGAGGTCGCCGAGCACTCCGGCGCGGACCTCGCGCTGTTCACGAACGGCTGCCGCCTGGACGATCCTGCGGTGCGCGCGGCCGTCGGGCGGATCGACGATCCGTTCGTCAAACTCGACGCCGGGACGCCCGAGACGTTCGCCGCCGTCAACCGACCCGTCGGGATCGAGTTCGAGGAGTTACTGGACGTCCTGGCGTCGATGGACGAGGTGGCGATCCAGGCGATGCAGTTCGAGGGGGAGATCGGGAACCTGGACGACGAGAACGTCGAGGCCTGGATCGAAGCGGTCGAGCATGTCGACCCCGTCGCGGTCGACCTCTACACGATCGCACGCCCGACGGCCTACGACCTGCAGGCGGCGAGTCGCGAACGCCTCGACGAAATCGCGGACCGACTGGAAGCGCGCGGGATTCCGACGCGGGTCTCGGTGTAGGTCGCGAGAACTCCCGCCGATCACTCCTCGTCGCGGTCGGCCAGCAGTTCCCCGGCGGTCACCAGCGCCTCGAGTTCGACGCCGTGCTCGGCGAGGAGTTCTCGTCCGCCCTCCTGTCGGTCGACGACGATCAGCGCCCGGTCGACGACCGCGCCGGCCTCGCGCAGCGCCTCGACGGCGTCGACGGCGGACTGCCCGGTCGTTACGACGTCCTCGATCAGGACGACCGACTCGCCCTCTGATAGTTCCCCCTCGATCCGGTTGCCGGTGCCGTACTCCTTCTGTTTCTTCCGGGCGATGACGTAGGGGTTGCCCCCGACGACCGAGGTCGCCGCGACCAGCGGGACGGCCCCGAGCGCGACGCCCGCGAGTTTCTGGTCGGGATCGACCCGCTCGGCGAAGGCCTCGGCGACGAGGCGCAGGCAGCGCGGATCGGTCTCGAAGCGGTACTTGTCCACGTAGTAGTCGCTGGTGCCGCCGTGAGACAGTTCGAACTCGCCGAACTGGACGGCGTCGGCAGCCCGCAGCGCGTCGATGAGTTCCTGATCGGCCATACCGGAGGAACCGACAGCCGGGGGCATAAGCGGCGTGGATTGTGCCGACTCGTCGGTATCGACGGCGCTCGACCGACGAAGCGACGCGAAAGCCTTCAACCGGGCGACGAATCTCCCGATCGGAGAACCGCGGGAAAGCGGATCGACGCGGACGACGTTTCTCCGCTCGAAGCCGTCTCGTTGCGGCGCTGGAGGGACACATGCGAATTCGATCATCAGTACTGGTACTCGCCATCGTCGTCGCGGTGGCGATACTCGGGGGGAGCATCGTCGCGGCGACCGGAACGACCGCGGCCGGGAACGATCTCGCGGCCGAGGCCGACCTGGCCGTCGAAGAACACGGCCTGGCGTCGGGGATCTCGCACGGGACCCCGCAGGACGTCGCCACCGAGTTCTCGACGGGGACGGACGAGATCTACGCGTTTGCGACCATCCGCG
>DATFIX010000275.1:0-5822 GCA_035269625.1 Natrialbaceae archaeon | reverse complement strand
CGATGTGGGCGTACCCACACGACTCGCAGAACCACGCGGGGATGGGCGTCGCGAAGACGCGCTGCCGGGAGATGACCCAGTCCCAGTCCATTCCCTCGGTCCAGTCCTCCAGCCGGTCGTACATGTGCTCGGGAACCCAGTCGACCTGGTTTGCCTTGCTCAGGATGTCGTCCTGATCGACCTCGACGAACCACTGCTCTTTCGAGAGGATCTCGATGGGCGTGTCACACCGCCAGCACTGGCCGACCGACTGCTCGGTGGGGTCGGTGTCGTTGAGGTAGCCCTCTTCGTCGAGGTCCTCGGCGATGACGTCCTTTGCCTCGCGGATCTCGAGTCCCTCGTACTCGCCGGCCAGTTCGGTGAGGTGGCCGTCCTCGGAGAAGACCGGCCGGAGGTCGAGGTCGTACTCCGCCCACCACTCGACGTCCTGTTTGTCCCCGAAGGTACAGATCATCACGGCGCCGGTCCCGAAGTCGGGGTCGACCGCGTCGTCGGCGATGAGTTCGACCTCCTGGCCGAACAGCGGGACTTCGAAGGTGTCGCCGACCCGGCCCTCGTAGCGCTCGTCGTCCGGGTGGACGGCCATGGCCACGCAGGCCGCCAGCAGTTCGGGGCGGGTCGTCGCGATGTCGATGTCGTCGTTGCCGGAACCGGGGAAGGTGACGTCGTAGAGCGTCCCCATCCGGTCCTCGTTCTCGACTTCGGACTCGGCGATGGCGGTCTCACAGCGGGGACACCAGTTGACCGGGTGCTCGCCGCGGTAGATGTAGTCGTCCTCGGCCATCTCGACGAACGAGCGCTGGGTCTTGCCCCAGTACTCGGGGCTCATCGTCCGGAACTCGGTGGTCCAGTCCTGGGAGAACCCGAGATCCAGCATCGTCTCCTTCATCGCGTCGATCTGTTCCTCGGTGTGGTCGATGCACATCTGCCGGAACTCGTCGCGGGGGACCTCCGTCCGATGGATGTCGTGGTTTTCCTCGACCTTGACCTCGGTCGGGAGGCCGTGACAGTCCCAGCCCTGCGGGAAGTCGACGTCGAACCCCTGCAGCCGCTTGTACCGGGCGGCGTAATCCATGTAACACCAGCCCAGCGCGTTCCCGATGTGGAAGTTGCCCGTCGGGTACGGCGGCGGCGTGTCGACGACGTAGTCGGTCGCACCGGTGTCCTCGTACTCGTAGACGTCCATCGCCTGCCACCGGTCGCGCCACTTGGCTTCCATCTCGTCCGGGTCGTAATCCTCCGGCATCTCGGGCCGTGATTCTTCAGTTGCTGTCATGGGTTGTGGATCGTGTCGGTAATGCGGTCGCGGAATCGCGAGAGCGGTCGCTGGTCGGCGACGACGTGAGAAAGACGCGCGACTGTTCGTCGCGGTCGGCTATCGACGTACTACCAACGACATCGCGCCCATACTGCATCGAAGCCGGTGGGGTCTGATAAAGGTTTCTCGTAACGATCGATCGTGGTTCGGTCAGACGAGGGTGAGGACGGGAACCGCCGACCGGCGAACGACGCGAGCAGTCGTGCTCCCGAGGAACGGGTTCCCGTCTGCCGCCAGACCGCGCGTCCCCATCGCGATCAGGTCGGCGTCGGCCCCCGTCGCGTATTCGAGGATCTCCTCGTGGGGGACGCCACGCAGCACGTCGGTCGTCACCGGGAGGTTGCGATCGCGCGCGTCGGCGGCGATCGTCTCGATCGCGTTCTCACCACCCTCCTTGAGGAGGCCGACGATGCTCCGGGGCGCGTCCTCGACGCCGTACGTCGTCGTGTCGACGACGTAGATCACGTGCACGTCCGCGCCGTAGCGTTCGGCGATGCCGAGCGCGTGGTCGGCGGCGCGTTCGGCAGCGTCGCTCCCGTCGGTCGGGATGACGACGTGATCGTACATCCCGTAGCCCGATTCGGGGGGCTCCTCGTCTGCCACGATTCGCACGGCCATCACCGGGACGTCGGCCAGCGCGATCACGCGTTCGGTCGTGCTGCCGAGCCGGGCGCGTTCGGCCCCCGTTCGACCGTGGGTTCCCATCACGACCAGGTCGACGTCGTTCTCGTCGACGGACGCGAGGATCGCCCGGTATGGCGTTCCCTCGCGTACGGACTGGACGGCGTTTATCCCAAGATCCGTGGCCCGCTCGTGGATCCGTTCGGTTGCGTCCCGTCCCAGCGTTTCCGATCGTCGTCGTAGTTCCTCACGCTCCGGGGAATCGAGGCGAGGTGGTTCCGGGCCGGTGTCGACGACGTGAAGGACGTGGATCGTCGCGTTGCTGGTTCGGGCGAGATCGAATGCGCGGGCCGTCGCACTTTCGGCACCCGGACTGCCGTCGGTCGGGAGGAGGATGTCGTCGTACATGTTGTAATACCGTTACGAGGCCGACGAACAAGTAGTCCCTCCCTCTCGGGAGTTGGGCTCCGAGGCGGTCGTCCTGGCTCCTCGCTCGCGTTTCGTGACCCCGCCAGCCTACGATCCTTCGTGCTCGCTCCAGCCGCCGGCGTCGACGATTTCGAAGAGGTTGCCCCAGTTCTCGTCGCCGTCGCTTTCGGGCAGCGAGTCCCGGAGTTGTCGGAAGTCGGATTCCGGGACGACCGTGTGAACGAGGTCGACGATTACGCGCGCGTGGTAGGCCGCGTCGGGTGGATCGGTTCCCTCGATCTCGCTGACGCGCGCAACGAATTCCTGCCAGTCGAACCGCTGACCGTGCTCGTGGACCGCGCCGGTCAAATACCACTTGATCTCCATCGGGAGCGACGCGGCGAGGTCCTCGGCGTTCCCCGCGGGGAGCCGTTGCCCCAGGGTCGAAAGCGTCGCCCGGATCGCCCGGAGCGTCTCGCCGGTGCCGGGGAGTTCGAGTCGGTGCTGGACCGTGCCGGTGAACTCGTCGAAATGCATGTGAATGACCTGTAGGTTGGGTAACGATATCAATCAACGAGCCACTTCTCGCGCGGTGAAAACGAGGCCGACGGGCGGTCGATCGTCGGACGTCCGTCGGTCGGTATCCACCCCGAGTTGGCCCGACTGCCGCTCGCCCGTGTGAAATCCTGCCACAGTAGCATCCCTTTTGAGGCTGGAGTCCCGGATACCATTGACGGTTGGTAGCCGGGTCCCGAATGGGCGGAGCGGGGGATCCCGCCGGGCAACGCGGCACTCGCCAATCGGACGCCAGCGAACGATACCATGGACGAAACCATCCTGGAGCGCCCGACCGAGGAGCTCATGTCCACGCCGGTGGAGACGACCGATCCCGGGACGACGATCGACGAGACCGCGACGACGCTCTGGAACCTCCACGTCGGCGCGCTCGTCGTCGTCGAGGACGACGACCTGCGGGGGATCGTCACCGAGTCGGACGTGGTGCGGAGCGTGGGTGCCGAACAGGACCCGGCAACGACGACGGTCGAGGAGATCATGACCGAACCGGTCGTCACGGTCGAGGCGTCGGCCCCGGTTCGAACCGCGGTCACCCGGATGAACCGACTCACGATCAAGAAGCTCCCGGTCACCGAGGACGGCGTTCTCGTCGGGATTCTCACGACCACCGACGTCGCGAACGCGCTCGCGCCGGACCTCGAGGACGTCATGGAACTGGTCTTTTGAGCTTTCGGCGTCAGGACGGGTGCCAGACGTCCTGTTCGCGATCCATCCACGAGACCACGGCGACGTGCGGGAGCGTCAGCGTCGCGATCAGGACGAGGTAGAGCCCCGCGTACGCCGCCAGGTCGCCGGGGGACCGGGGGACGAGCCACAGGAGTGGCGCGAACAGCGCCAGTGCACCGATCGTCGCCGGGGCAGCGTCGCGGGCAAAGCTCGCGACCGCCGGCCGGATTCGGCCGTCACGGAGGGCCGCGGCCGCCTCGGCGTCGTCGGCCAGCAACCGGGCGACGTGGCGCAGCGAGTGCCAGACGGTGAAGTACAGCCCGATCGCCAGGACCGGCGGCACGACGGCGAAGTATCCCGCGAGCAGGCCGGTCTCGGCGGCGTCGATCGCCCAGCCACGCCGGGAACAGGCCCGGAAGAACCCGAGGGAGAGGGTGGCGACCGCGACGGCGGCCACCCCGAGGCCGACGGCGAGACGCGTCCCGGGGGCGAAGACCGGTGCCAGGCCTGTGGGTTCGCTCGCGAACAGTCCGACCACGTCCGTCGCGACGGCCCGGTAGCGCTCGGGGAACGCGACCAGCGGGACCAGCATTGGCAGTCCGCCGCGGACGGCGGCGGTCAGCGCGCGATGCCGTCGCGTCGGGAGGTGGTCGACGTCCGCGAGCGCGAGGAGGGCGTGCAGGTCGCCCTGACCCCAGTGGATCACGGTGAGCAGGACGAACGACGCGAACGCGGCGACGGGCGCGACGAACCAGATCAGCGCGTACCCCGTGCCCAGCACCGCGTAGAGGCCGACGACGGCGGCGATCGAGCGTCGGTCGGTCCCGCCGCGACGGAGCCGACCCGGGACGAGGTGATCAAGCGCGCCGTGGGGCACCCCGAACACGAGGGCGCTCGCCAGGAGGACGCCGTACTGGACCCGGAGGGAAACCGTCACCCCGGCCACGAACGCGACCGCAATAACGCCCAGCAGGAGCCACGAGGGGGCCATCGCGTTCCGGACGAGCGCGGCCCGGAGGGGCCGGTCGAGTTCGAGTCCCGACGTGTCCCCGGCGTCGTTCACGCCCACCGTTCGGTCACCCCCCCGAACAGGACGAGCCCCTGGACGACGAACAGGTTGGTCGCGAGGAAGAACACCGCCTCCTCGATCGGCAGACCGGCCAGGGCCAGCCCGGTCGTGTACCGATCCGAGAGGTACCAGAGCCCCTGCTGGATGGCGAACCAGTCGGCCGCACAGAGGTACGCGGTGGGCACTGCCACTCCGGCGAGGACCGCCCGCCAGCGGGCAACGAGGTACGGCCAGTCGAACGCCCACTGGATCGCCAGGATCGGAGCGCCCCAGGCCACGATCGCCCCGAGATAGAAGGTGGCCGGCGTGGCGAGGAGGACGAGACCGACGACGAGGAGCGCGCCGGCCGCGACGACCCCGCCGATCCGTTTTCGGAGCGGGATGGTTCCGGCGACGTCGGCCGAGGTGTCCAGGCGAGCGACCCAGAGCCCGGTCAGGAGCGGCTGGAGGGTGATGAACGCGAGTTCCTCGATCGGAATGCTTTCGACACGGATCAGGACGACGCCGGGACCGTATCCCCAGACGCCCCGCTGGATGAGGTATCGGTCCCACGGCGCGGTGTACACCAGGGCCAGCAGGATCAGGATCGCGATCCCGAGCGCGTCCCACCGGCGAAGCGACGTCCGGTTCCCGGCGAACGACCCTCCTACTGCCAGTCCAACGATGGGAAGGACGACGAAGAGGGCGTGAAACGTCGCGTAGGTCAGTTCCATGGGCGTCGGGTCGCCAACCGCCTTCGAAGATGGGGAGTCGGTGGGACGGACTGGCTGGCGATCCGGACGCGGTCTCCACCCGAAAAACCAACACACGGCCTTTCTCGACCGGGGCGTAACGGTTCGGACAGCGACCGGGACACCGTCTCACTCGCCAATCCCCCATCGGGCGGTTTTCTGTTTCGTTCGGTCTTCATGGTAACGCCTTCTGTCCTCGGTCCTTCTGGATCGTGTGCCGAAGTGGTGGGGTATGGTCACAAAACCGACCTGTCACGTATCGCCGAGAGGGACGACGAACCGCCATCCGCGCCGATCGAACGCGGAATCGTGCGAGTGAGACGTGGACGACCTCGGTGCCCAGACGCGCGACCACCACGACCTCGCTAGATCGCGACCGCGAGTGACCGTCGTGTGCCCGGCGACGAACGCCGATTCGACCCCGGGTTCTCCC
>DATFIX010000274.1:0-5546 GCA_035269625.1 Natrialbaceae archaeon | reverse complement strand
GGCCCGCGGCACGAGCGGCCGGCCCTCCGCAAGCGCCACCGAACTTTATGCGCCCCTCGACCGTCGATCCGCCATGGAAACCCGACCGCTGGGCGACACGGGTCACGAATCGAGCGCCCTCACGTTCGGCGCGATCGCGCTGAACTCCCTCGACCAGGCGGCGGCCGACGAGATGATGGATGCAGTGCTCGACGCCGGCGTCAACCACGTCGACGTGGCACCGACCTACGGCGACGCGGAGTTGAAACTCGCACCCACACTCGAAGAGCGCCGCGACGAGGTCTTCCTCGGGTGCAAGACCCAGGAGCGGACCTACAACGGCGCCTGGGGCGAACTCCACCGGTCGCTCGACCGCCTCGGCGTGGACAAAATCGACCTGTACCAGTTCCACGCGGTCACGCGCTACGACGAACTCGACGCGATCACCGGCGAGTACACCCCCGAGATGGCCCAGGACGACGACCCCGGCGCGCTCCAGGCGTTTCTGGAGGCGAAGGAGGAGGGACTGATCGACCACGTCGGCCTGACCAGCCACGGCGACCCGGCGCTGATCCGGGAGGCCATCCGGCGGATCCCCGAACTCGAGACGGTGATGTTCCCGTTCAACTACACCCTCGCCGCCAAGGAGGGACCGGAGTACGACTACGAGTCCGTCATCGAACTGGCGAACGAGCAGGGCCTGGGCACCCTGTGCATCAAGGCCTTCGCGAAGGGGCCGTGGCCCGAGGACGTGCCCGAAGACGAACGGCCCTACGAAACCTGGTACGAACCATACGACTCCGAGGCCGACCTGGGAGCCTGCCTGCGGTTCTCGCTCTCGAACGAGATCACCTCGATCACGAACGCCGGCGACCCGGAACTGGTGCCGGCGATCCTCGGGGCGGCCGAATCGTTCGAACCGATGGACGAGACCGAGAAACGGGACCTGCTCGACCGCGCTCGCGACGCCGATTCGCCGGTGCCCGCGCCCTGACCTGACCAGACCTGACCGCGGATCAGGACAACAGGCGCCGAATCGCCGACGATACCCGATACCGGAGCGTGTCGTTCTCGTATCCCCGCCAGCCGCGAATACCGCCGGCGAGCGTCGTTGCCTCGTACCCCCGTTCCCGGAGGAAACTCGTGGCTCGACGGGAAACCACCCCGACCTTGCAGACCACGACGACCTCGACGTCGTCGGGGATTTCGTCGAGATGTTTCGCCAGCGCGTCGGTGTCGCCGCTCCGGAGGTCCTGATAGACCGGCACGTTGTGGCTTCCCTCGACGTGACCGTCCCGGAAGAGATCCGCGGGACGGATGTCGAGGACGAAGACGTCGCCCGACGACAGCCTGTCGTCGAGGTCCTCGGGGAGGATTTTGGGCATGCCGTTCCCTTCGGCCGGACGCGGTTAGGGTTGACGCCGCGCTCCCGACGCGGCGACGGTCCGCTTCGAAACGCGTCGACGCAGCTCGTCGAGGACGCGGTCGGCGAACACCGCTCTGAAAACGAGCGCTACTCGATGTGGCCTTCTTCGCGCAACTGGTCGGCGTCCTGGCCCGTGTATCGCCACTCGATGTTGGCCTTCTCGTCCTGCCAGTCCCACGGTTCGACGAGGACGACGTCGCCCTCCTCGATCCAGGTCCGGTACTTCATTCGGCCGGGGATCCGGCCCATGCGCTCCTCGCCGTCTTCGCACTGTACCCGAACGTGGTTGCCACCGTCGTGATGGGTGACGACCGCGAACAGTTCGTCGTCGGAGGGCATCCGCAGGTTCCGACGCTCTTGTTCCTCACTCATTGCCCCTTCTAATCCGGTCGCACGGTTAAGTCATCCGGAACGCGCGATACCGTCTGTCACGCCCGCGACGCGACGAATTCATGCGTCTCCGGCGTGTTTGGGCGCTCGATGGTCACGATCGAGCCCGAACGCCCAGCCGACGTTCCCGGGGTCCGGCGCGTCCTCGAGGCGGCGTTCGACACGCCAGCGGAGACCGACCTCGTCGACACCCTCCGCGACTCGGAGGGGTTCGTCCCCGGGTGCGCGCTGGTCGCCAGGGATGCGGGCAGCGCCGGGACTGACGAGTCCGTCGTCGGGCAGGTCCTCCTCACCGAGACCGAACTCCTCGACGCCTGGCCCGAGGTCCTGACGCTCGCCCCGGTCGCCGTCCACCCGGACCGGCAGGGCGAGGGGATCGGGAGCGACCTCGTCCGGGCCGGCCTCGAGAACGCCCAGCGCGAGGGCTACGACCTCGTCTTCCTCCACGGCGACCCGGACTTCTACGGGCGGTTCGGGTTCGAACCCGCAGTCCCCTTCGGGATCGAGAATCCCGTCGACCTCCCGGACCCGGCCTTCCAGGTGTGCGAGTTGACGCCGGGCGCGCTCGCGGCCGCCGAAGGTCGGCTGTCGTACCCGGACGCGTTTGACGGAGTGTAGAGCGGGACGCGATTCGGTCACTGGCCCGCCACGGACGCGACGACCCCGAGTAGCTCTTCGTCTCCGACGCCTGGCCCCGACCCGCCCTGGAGGTCGGAATACGTCCCCTCCGGATCGAACCCGGACGACGTCAGCAGCGCTTCGATCGATTCGGGCGAGTAGTGCTGCTGCCAGAACCGGTACATCGTCGCGCTCTCGTCCGGTTCGACGACGAGGTGCTGGTCGAGCGCCACGCTCTCATCGCGATAGACTGCCGAGGTGGTGAGGACGAGGTGCGGTCCCGGCCGCCAGAACCCGCCGTCCTCCGCCTGGAGTTCCCATTCGGTCTCCCGGTCGGCGTCCGGCAACGCCGCCAGCGGGAGGACGTCGAACGCGAAGCGACCGTCATCGCCAAGCGCCGCCCGGACGCGGCCGAGGACGGTTCGGCGGTCCTCGGGACCGAACGTACCGAAATCCGTGTTGATCAGGATCGCGGCGTCGTAGTCGCGGTCGGGCTCGAACTCCCGATAGTCCAGAACGCGGTATTCGACGTCGTGACCGGTCTCGGTCGCCTGCCGTCTCGCGTAGTCGATCGAACGCTCGGACGCGTCGAGACCGGTCACGTCGAGGCCGCGGTCGGCCAACCGCTCGGCGTACAAGCCCGGTCCGCACCCGAAGTCCACGATCGCGTCACCCGGCGACAGGTCGAGCGTCTCCACGAGCCAGTCGATCTCGGCGTCGATCCGCTCCGGCCGTCGGCTGGCTGCGCCGTGCGTTTCGTCGAGATGGGCCTCCAGCAATCGCTCCGAGAGATACTGGTCCGTCCAGAACTCGGCCCCCGGCGCGAAGGGGTCCGGTCGTTCGTCGATCGCGGCCAGGGCAGCGAGGTCCAGTCGGCCGTCGCGAACGACCTCGAAGCGAACGTCGTCCATGCGGTTCGGTCGAGGGACCGGACAATGAACCTTCGCACGGTCGGCGAGCGGCCATTGCAGCGGGACCGAGGATCCGAGTCCCGACATCCGAGTCCTTTTCCCGCTCGCCCGTTTCGGTGACGTATGGCAATTTCGGAGGGCGACACGGTAACGATGGAGTACACCGGACGACGAACCGACGGCAGCGTCTTCGACACGTCGCGCGAGGGGGTCGCCGAGGAGTCGGGGCTGGCGGCCCAGAACCCCGACCGCGAGTACGGCCCGATCACGGTCGAGGTCGGCGAGGGACGACTCATCGAGGGGGTCGAGGAGGCCCTGCACGGCCTCGAGGAAGGTGACGAGATCTCGGTCGAGGTCCCGCCCGAGAAGGGCTACGGCCAGCCGTCGGAGGACCAGATCGTCGAGGAGGACGCGGAGGAGTTCGCCCAGATGGTCGGCGAGGAACCGACCGAAGGCACCTACGTCGAGACCCAGGAGGGCGCGTTCGGCGAAGTCGTCGAGGTCGACGAAGAGGCGGTCAGGATCGACTTCAACCACGAACTGGCGGGGGAAACCCTGGAGTTCGACGTCGAGGTCGTCGAGGTTCGCTGATGGGGTTCTTTCGCGACGTCGGTGAACGGGTGGAGCGGTTCAAGCAGACGGTCGAGGACGTCGCGAAGGACGAAGCCGAATACGAGTGTCGCGAGTGTGGGTCGGCCATCTACACCGAGCGCGAGGACTGTCCGGAGTGCGGGGCCGAAGCGGTGATCGCACGCGAGACGTCGTCTGGCGAGGCCGAAGAGCGCTCCGACGGCGACGGCGAGATAGACCGGCGCTCTGGCGAGACGGAAGAGCGCCCCGATTCGGACGGCGACCGCGCCGCTGACGCCGACGAGCAAGACGGGTAACCACCACCCGACCCCCCACCGCCCACCACCCGCACGGCCCGGGCGACGAGACGGTCGCTCCAGCTACCTTTCGAAACGCTGTCAGAAGCGAGTTCCTAAATATTCAGGGCACCTGATGACCTTTGTCACCATGAGCGACAACGCCTCGGACGTACTCGTCTCGGCGGACTGGGTGGAGAACCACCTCGACGACTTCCAGAGCGACGACCCCGACTTCCGTCTCGTGGAGGTCAACAGCCCGGAGAGTCCAGAGGAGGACTTCCCGTCGCGCTACGACCAGGGCCACGCGCCCGGTGCGATCGGTCTCCAGTGGGACGAGGACCTCTCGGACGAGGTCCGGCGCGACATCCTGACGAAGGAGGACTTCGAGGCCCTCGTCGGGGAACACGGCATCACCGAGGACTCGACGGTCGTCTTCTACGGCGACGGCTGGATTCCCAACTGGTTCGCGCTGTTCGCCTACTGGGAGTTCAAGTACTACGGCCACGAGGACGCCCGCGTCCTCGACGGCGGGAAGGACTACTGGGTCGAGAACGACTACCCGATGACCGACGAGGTGCCGGACCTCCCGTCGGTGGCGTACGAGGCCCGCGGCCCCTTCGAGAGCATCCGCGCCTACAAGGACGACGTCGACAAGGCCATCGAGAGCGGCCTGCCCATCGTGGACGTGCGTTCGCCCGAGGAGTTCACGGGCGAGGTGATCGCGCCCGAGGGCATGTCAGAAACCGCCCAGCGCGGCGGGCACATCCCCGGCGCGACGAACGTCCCCATCGCCCAGGTGCTCCAGGAGGACGGCCGGTTCAAGAGCGCCGAGGACCTCCGACAACTGTACGCCGACCACGGCGTCGACGGCGACGAGTCCACCATCACCTACTGCCGCGTCGGCGAGCGCTCCTCGATCGAGTGGTTCGTCCTCCACCAGTTGCTCGGCTACGACGACGTGCGCAACTACGACGGCTCCTGGACCGAGTGGGGGAATCTTGTGCGCGCGCCGATCGAGACTGGTGAAGAGTAGGTAAGGGTTCGGAGAACGACCCCAGCATCCGGTTGTTTCTGAACAGATACCGGTCGATTTCGACCCCCTTTTCTCCAGAGCCCATTCTGCCCGGTTTTGGAATCGACAAGTCGAGCCCGCCAAAATTGCCCCAACATTCGAGAGATTGTATTCAAATTAGTTTTTATTAAATCAAAGGTTTTTTTTAATTCCTTGGGCATTCCTATCGGATACGGTCGTACATGACAAGGAATACGAATCGTCGAACGTTCCTTCGCACGGCTACCAGTGGTCTCGCCCTTGCAGGCGTTCCGTCTCTCGTCCTTGCATCGAACAATCAC
>DATFIX010000273.1:0-33561 GCA_035269625.1 Natrialbaceae archaeon | reverse complement strand
CGAACAGCCGTTCTGGGCGGCGGTCGGCGTCGGCGGCGTGACCTTCGCGTTCACGCTGTCCGCGCTGGCGGTCAAGAACCTGGTCCCGATCAACGTCCACCTGCTGTTCGACCTGACGTTCCTGCTGCCGCTGGTGACGGGGTTCCTGGCCTACGCCGTCCTGCGATCGATGCGCGAAGGATACATGTACGACCTGAACCGCCGGTACTACCGGCTCAGGCCGCCGAAATAGCGAGGTGAAATGGTATGTCCAACAACGAAATCGACGACGCCGTGTCCGAGGGGGCGAGCGCCAGCGGCCGCGAGGTCGTCGTCCCGATGGCCCTGTACAAGCGCGTGACCGTCTTCGGAACGCTCGTCGCGATCCTGACCGTCCTGTTCGGGTTCATGGCGCTGGACGCGGCGCTGTACTCGCGGAGCATCGTCCGGGTGAACGTCCTGTGGCTCCTCGAACAGGTGGGACTGCCCACGGCACCCGGCGTGGTCTCGGCCGCGTTCGCGGTGATCGGGCTGGGACTGGTCGTCCTCGGCGCCTGGACCTACGTCCTCTCGACGCGGTTCCGGACCGAGGGGATGGGGAAAGCGCGGGACGCCCCCGCCACGGAGGTGGACGATGGCTGACGAGTTCGCGAAGGGCCTGGCGATCCTGATGGGGTCTGGACTGCTGTGGATGGTGTTCGCCGGGTGGTTCAACACGCCGGACTTCGAGACGCAGTTCGTCGGTCCGAACCCGTCGAATCCGGGCACCTTCGTCGAGATGGCGATCATCCTCAAGGAAGGGCTGTTCTGGTTCGCCATCCTCGGTGCGCTGACCTTCTGGGTCGTCATCCCGGCGGCACGGGAACTCCAGGCCACGATGGAAAAGTGAAGTCGGCGGCGCTGGTCCGGTTCTGATTGGGTTTCGACACTCGTTCTCGGAAGACTTACGTGATGATCGGCTCGATCGACAGTTCGTCTGTTTCGATCGAGACGTGAAGCGCGCCGCCACCACCGCCATTCCAGTCGTACGAAACCGAGTCGTACCCCTCGACGAGGGCGGTCACCGTCGCCTCGCGCTCCAGCGGTGGATACGATTCTACCGCTCGGTTGCTGTTGGGCGAAACGTCCCACGAGTCTTCCGTCGTCGTTGCCGGCCCCTCGTTCGACACGACCCGAAGGGTCAGCGTTCGAGACTGGTCCGTGTCGTTGCTGATGACGACCGCAGGGAGTTCCTGGACGAGAGATGGGATCGTAGGGGACGGATCGGTAGCGGTCGGATCGTTGGGCGAATCCGGTTCGTCGGACCCCTCCTGTCCGAAGGAAGTGCATCCTGCAAGGCCGCCACTGAGGGTCGCGCCGGCTACCTGAAGCGCCTGGCGGCGGGTCAGTTGCGCCATTTCATTGACAGACGTTTCGGACCCGTATGGGGTTTCGGGAATCACAACGAGTACGGCCGACAGAAGACACTTACCGAGTTCGCACCGACTCGAAATCATGATTTCCAGGAGGGTCCGGATCGCCGTTCTCGGTCTCGGGATTCTCCTCGCCGCTGTGGTCGCGGGGTGTAGTACTCCGAGTACACGGAATACCACCGCGGATGGGCCGACAGCGATGACGACTTCGGGAGTGACCGCCGATGCCGTCGAAACGTCGGTCCTGACGACGACTGTTTCACCTCGTTCGATTTCGAACGAGACCGCGATGGAACGGGCCCTCGCTACGGAGGAAGGGTATCTCGAAGCCGTGTTTCGCAACGCCAGTTGCGTCGAGTCCTGGGGAACGGATGCGACCGTCGGCATCGACAGGGAGGCAACGGTCGTCAACCGGACCGCAGACGGGGTATACGTCGAGGTAACCCACCCCTACTGGTACGGGACCGACGATAATACCGAGGTAGACGACGGATCGAACGCGCTCTCTCTCGTCACGTCCGAGACCGTCCACCGGGTTCGGGGTGACGAGGTCTCCCCGTGTGCCGATCGACCCCGATGACCGGTAGAAGGCATTTATCTTGAGAGTCCGACATTCCAGTATGGACCGTCGGTGTATCGTGCTCCTCGGTGCCGGTGTCGCTCTTCTCGCGATCGCCGTCGAACGAGGGGCGCTTTCCCTGTCTTACAGGTTCGAATTCCCCGGAACCCTCCTCCGGGTCGGCGTCGCCTACCTCGTTCTCGGCGTCGCAACGTCCTGGTACCGGCCATTGTCCGTCCGTGATGGGGCTCGAAGCGTCCTGGGTGCCGCCGTTGGCGTGTTCGCGGCTGGAGCGGTGGTGACGTTCTACGACCTGGTTCTGACGCCACGGGGGGTCGAATCACCGCTCACTGCCGTTTCGCTGGTGGGCACAGGGATGGAGGCCCTGTTCCTGACGCTTCCCGTTTCGATGGGCTTTCTCGCTGGGGTGTCCGTTCGAAACGGGAACCGCCAGCGGGCGAAGGAAATCCTGCTGATGGGGTTCGTCGTCGGCTGGATCGGGAGCGCGTTCGTCGTGGGCCTCCGGGGACAGTTTTCGGGGATCTACAACGCAGTATTACTGCTTACGAGCGTCGCGAGCTTCGGGTTCGGCCTGCTCCCGCTGGCCGTGGTAGGCTGGATGACGGCCGAGGCGGACTCGTGACGCGCCGCTCTCGGCCCGGAACTGCTGACAGCAAACGGGGAATTCGGTCGTCGGGGTTGGCGTTCGGTTGCTGAACCCTTCGAACCCCACTGGCTCCGACTGACCGACCTAGACGATGGCCGACCAGACGGGTTCGATGACGAAGAACAGCGCCTGGTAGGCGGCGTACAGGAGGACGAGGCCGGACGCGCCGATGGCCGCCTTCGGGACGTCGAGGGCTTCCTCCTTGCGGGCCTCCACCTTCCGGGCTTCGAACTCGAAGACGTCGCTCAGGACCATCGTCAGGACCAGGATCGACATGACGGTACCACCGTGGGGGTGGACCGTCGTATAGTAGAAACTCGCGAGTACCAGCAGGAGGTTCGTCCCCACCCGTGCCGTCCCGCGGGCGATGGCCTCTGCACCGCCTTCGGCGGCTTGGGCCACGTGCGAGCGATGTTCGAGGAGCCTCGCCCCGACGTTCGCGACGACGAGTCCCAGGATGACGTACTCGATGACCGGCTCGAGCACGTCGAGCGGGCCGAGCATCGTCGTTGGATCCATACCCACCACGTAGGAGCGGGTGTTTTTGTGTTTTTCTACTGAGGGGGTTCTTACTGAGGGTCACTCGTCGTCGTAGAAGGAGCGGCTCTCGGGGACGACGAACAGCGCCATCCGGCCGGCGGTGGAAATCGAGACGAAATCGTCGCAGGGGACGACGCCAACCTCCAGGTCGTCGGCGTACATCGTGACCTCGGCCTCGGCACAGTCGGCAGTCACCTGGACGTCCGCGGCCTCGAGGATCCAGTCGGTGGTGTTCGTGGCGAAGGGCGCGACGGGGACGACCGCCACGACGCCGGTCCCGGGATCGACCGTCGGGCCGCCGGCCCTGGAGGCGTACCCGCGACTCCCTGCCGGCGTGGCGACGACGACGCCGTCGCCCCGGAACTCCTCGACGAAGGTCTCGCCGCTCTTGACCGTGAACGTCGAGATTCGCGCCGGTTCGGTGGTCACGAACGAGACGTCGAACAGCGCCAGCGCCGAGTTTCCGTTCAGACTGGTCCGGAGGAGCGTCCGCTCGATGGTGTCCGGCTGCCCCGCAACGACCGATTCCATCGCCCGTTCGACGGCGTCGATGGGCACCGACTGGACGCCCCGGCCCGCATCGACGGGCAACACCGGGCCGGCGCTCCCCGATCGGGCCAGCGAGAGCAACGCCCCTTCGCCGTCGGCGACGATCCAGTCGGCGCTTCCGCCCATGACGTCGTGCACGTCGCCGACGATCGGGGAACCGCCCGCCTGGACGACGGCCGTCTCGATCCGATCGGCGCGGTCCTCGTCGCCCGTCGGCGACCTGACGATGCCGACCTCAGGTCCGACCATCCGAAGCCCCCGTTCGCATAGCTACCCGTTTTCAGCCCCGGGTAAAATGCCTCGTGATTCGAATCGCGTCAATGCAGGGGCGTTTCGCTCCGGTCGTGGCCCGACGGCGTCGGCTACTCGTCGTAGGGCCAGTCGCCGGTGATCTTCATGCTCTCGGCCAGGTCCTCGTCCTCGAGCTGGCTGGCGATGTCCTCGGGGTCGCGGTGCTCGATGGACCGGTCGGCGTCGGCGAGTTCGACGACGAGTTCGGTCAGGAGGATCGCCTGCTCGCGGAAGGTCCGCGGTTCCAGTTTGTCGAGCGTGTCGGCGTAGGTGTGGCCCCAGCCGCGACCGCTGCCCTCGGTCTCGCTCGCGGCGTGATAGCCGGGGACGCCCCACTTCACGTACTCCCAGTGGTCGCTGTGGGGGCCGAGTTGCGGGACGACCGAGATCGGATGATCGAAGCGATCCGCGACGGTCTCGGCCGCGTCGCGGAGTTCGGGGAACCCGTGGCTGTAGAGGCGCAGCGTCCGGCCCCCGACGACGCCGTCGTCGTTGAGAATCGCCTTGATCGAGTCGAAGTCGGCGGTCTCGGCGTGGCGGGCGGCCCCGACGAGGCCGACCTCCTCCGCACCGTAGGCGATGACGTGGACCGTGGTGTCGAGTTCGTCCTCGCGCTGGGCGAGCGCGCGGACGACCTCGACCGACATGGCCGTTCCCGCGCCGTTGTCCATCGCGCCTTCGGCGATGTCGTGGGCGTCGACGTGGCTGGTCAGGTAGACTTCCTCCTCGGTATCGGGCCCGAGTTCGGCGTGGACGTTCTGGCTGGTCGCGTCGTGGGCGTCACACTCGATCGAGACGGTCACTTCCTCGCCGTCGAAGCGGCGAGCGAGTCTGGTCCCGACCTCCTTGCTGACGCCGACGGCCGGAATCTCGCCGATCGGGTCGTCGCTCCCGCTGACGCTCCCGGTCGGCGGCAGACAGCCTTCGACGTGGTTGCGGTAGACGAACGCGTCCGCGCCGGCCTCGACCGCGTGGAAGTACTTCTCGCGGCGGTGGAGATAGCGGTCGTACCAGTCGGGGACGTCGCTCCTGGCGACGGCGATCTTGCCCTCCAGGTCGGCCTCTTTGAAATCGTCGGGGAGGCCGTAGCCCACGTCGACCAGTTCGGCGGTCACCTCGCCGTTCGGACTCCGCGGCAGCGCGATGCACTCCTGGGTCGTGTCGCCCGCTTCGATGGCGCTTTGGCCGCGCGTCCAGCCCTGCAACTCGAACGTTTCGAGTCGAGCATTGCGTGCGCCGGCCTCGGCCAGTGCGTCGCGGGTCGCTTCGGCCGCCTCGCGTTCGCCCTCGCTCCCAGCCATTCGGTTCCCGATGTTGACGAGGCGTTCGAGGTGGTTCCAGCCGCGGTCGCTCGTGAACGTCTCGCCGATCCAATCCGTCATGCCCTACACTGCTTTCGGCCCGTTCCTAAGCGTTCGGGAATCGGCCATCCTGACCCGTGACGAGGAACTCTAGGCATTGGCTACTTATCTCCAGATTCCGATGCCAACAGCGGTCGGTCGTCCGACGAATCGTCGGCGTGAATTCCGGATCCGTCGTGTCGCGCCCGGAATGCAACCCTTTTTAGCGCGCGCCCGAGACCCTTGGAAGTATGCTGGAGACCCTCGACGAGTGGCGTCCGCGGGTCGACGAGGCGATCGCGGAGGTCCTGCCTCGCGACATCGACCGGGAGTATCTGGAGTGGTTCTTCGGCCCCGATAGCTACCGATACGACCCCGATAGCATCCAGCGGGCGCTCGCCGATCCGATCTGGGATCTGCTGGACCGCGGCGGAAAGCGCTGGCGGGCAGTCATGTTTCTGATCCTCATGGATGGCCTGGGGGAAGACCCCGAGGAGTACCTGCAGTACGCTGCCATTCCCGAAATCCTGCACAACGGAACCATCATCGTCGACGACGTCGAGGACGGGGCGTCCAAGCGACGAGGCAAACCCGCCCTGCACCACCTCTACGGCGAGGACGTCGCGCTGAACGCCGGGAACGCGATGTACTTCATGCCGCTCAAGATCCTCACGCACGATCCGGCCGACCTCCCGGCCGAAACCCGGCTTCGTGCCTACGAGATGCTCACGCACGAACTGAACCGGACGCACCTCGGACAGGGGATGGACATCTGCTGGCACAACGAACGCGACGTCAGGATCGACGAGGAGGAGTACCTCGAGATGTCGGCCTGCAAAACCGGCTGTCTCGCCCGGATCGTCGCCCGCCTCGCCAGCATCGTCGCGGGCGAGTCGGAGACCGTCGAGCGCCACCTCGCCCAGTACGCCGAGGACATGGCCGTCGCCTTCCAGATCGGTGACGACATCCTCGACGTCGAGAACACGCTGGACCAGGCCGGCGACTTCGGCAAGGAGTTCGGCAACGACATCAGGGAGGGCAAGAAGACGCTGCTGGTCATCCACGCGGTTCGCGAGGCCGACGAACCGGACGCCGAGCGCCTCCAGTCCATCCTCGCCGCGGAGGACAACACCGAGGCGGAAATCCTGGAGACGATCGACGTCATGCAGGAGACGGGCAGTATCGAGTTCGCTCGCGACCGCGCTCACGACCTCTCCGAGAGCGCGCGCGAACACCTCGCAACCGTCGACCTCGAACCGGAACCCGCGGCGAAACTCGAGGCGTTCACGCGGTTCGTCGTGGAGCGCGACGTCTGATACGTCGGCGCATTTCCGACGGGAACGGTTTTCCGGCCCGTCGTTCCGATTCCTGCCGATTTATGCCCGTCGGTGTTTCAATTCGAAAGTATGGGAGACGAAACGCAGTTCGACTTCGATTTCGACCTCCTTCGAGAACTGACCGAGACGAGCGGCGTCCCGGGCTACGAGGACCGGATCCGTGACCTCGTCCGGCGGGAACTCGAGTCCGCGACCGACGAGGTCCGGACGGACGCGATGGGCAACGTCGTCGGGACGCTGTACGGCGACGGCAACGAGGACTACGAGGTCGCCATCGCGGCCCACATGGACGAGATCGGGTTCATGGTGCGCCACATCACCGACGATGGCTTCCTCGAACTCGACGCGCTGGGTGGCTGGGATCCACGCGTGCTCAAGGCCCAGCGCGTGACCGTCCACACCGACGACGGGGACCTGACGGGCGTGATCGGGTCGCTGCCGCCGCACACGCTCGACGAGGAGGATCTCGAGTCCAAACCCGCGGTCGAGGACGTCCACGTCGACCTCGGCCTCGACGGCGAAACCGCACGCGAGCGCGTCTCGCGCGGCGACCTCGTGACCATGGAGCAGACGACGACCGCCATGGGCGAGCACGTCACCGGCAAGGCGTTGGACGACCGCGTCTGCCTGTTCACGATGCTCGAGGCGGCAAAGCGCCTGGAGGATCCGGACGTAACGGTCCACTTCGCGGCGACCGTCCAGGAGGAGGTCGGCATCCGGGGCGCCCAGGCCCTCGGCGTCGACCTCGACCCCGACCTCGCGGTCGCTCTCGACGTCACGGTTGCCAACGACGTCCCCGACTTCGACGAGGGCGAGTACGTCACCGAGTGTGGCGAGGGCACGGCGATCAAACTCAAGGACTCGAGCGTGATCACCAACCCGAAGGTCCACCGACGCCTGCGCGAGGTCGCCGAGGCCGAGGACATCACCCACCAGATGGAGATCCTGCCGGCCGGCGGGACGGACACGGCCGGCTTCCAGAACACCTACGGTGCCAAACCGGTCGGGGCGATCTCGATCCCGACGCGGTACCTCCACACGGTCACGGAGAGTGCCCACGGCGACGACGTCGCCGCCACGGTCGACCTCCTGCACGCGTTCCTCGACACCGAGACCGGCGAGCACGACTATAGCTTCTGAGCCGCCGCTCCGGTTCGGACCGAACCGAAGTCGGCTTCGATCGCCGGCCTCGGTAAATATACGGGGACCGAAGCATTGAGGGGGTGGTGGGTCTAAATGAGGGCCATGACTTCCGGCGACGCGGACGAGTCGCTCTCTCGTCGCGGCTTTCTGACCGCCGTCACGGGTGGGGCTGCCATCGCTGCCGGTGCAGGAGCGACGGCGGCACAATCGGGAACGGCGACGAACGGGAACCGGACCACGACCGCCGGCGGGGAGGGCGGCAACGGCACCGATTCGGACGGTGGGGCTGCCCCGGGACCGACCCAGGAGGTCACGGTGGGGCCGGGCGGTGAACTGGTGTTCGACCCCGACGAACTGGAGATAACGCCCGGGACGACGGTGCGGTGGGTGTGGGACTCGAACAACCACAACATCGTGGTCGACGAGCAACCCGAGGGTGCCGGCTGGGAGGGGACGGAAGGCGGGCCGGGAACGACCTACAACACGGGCCACACGTACACGCACACCTTCGAGACCACGGGCACCTACGAGTACGCCTGCGAACCGCACCGGTCCGCGGGGATGCTCGGGACCGTGATCGTCAGTGAGGACGCTGGCGGCGGTGGCGGTGGGCCACAACTGCCGAGCAGCGCCAAGACGCTGGGGGTTGCGCTGGTGGCGGCGATGCTTTCGACGCTCTCGTTCGCGTACTTCTTCGTCAAGTACGGCGGGGACTACGACGTCCCCGAGTGACGGTCAGTTCGCGGGGTGCTCGTTTGTCCCGCGTCTTCGCGAGTACTCGGTCGTTCCCGATCGATCTCGCGGTGACCGGGGTCACGATTGGCCTCAATTCTTTGGCAATCCTTTCTGATAGGTAGTTTGTCGCGTGTTGGAGCATTGATTTCACGTCCCATGGTGGGTGATAACATGGTAAATATTCATTACGTATTGGATGATATGCAAACGGGAGGCCACTCAATATGGCACCAGATGGCCCCAATGGGGATTCGATCAATCGACGGCGGTTTTTGAAAACGACCGGCACAGGCGCTGTTGCCGTTTCTCTGGCCGGATGCCAGGGCGGCGACGGTGATACGACCACCGGCGGCACTCCGACCGAAGGTGACGGAGGGACGGACGCGCCGACGGCAACGCCGACGGAAACGGAAACGGAAACGACGATTCAGGAAGAAAAGGAGGTCCCGCGCGGGGGGACGATCACCTATGGCGTCTCGAACACGCCGAAGGGACTCAACCCCCTCGCCGTCTCGTCCGCATACTCGTGGATCCTCCTGGACTTCGTGTACGCGGGCGGGACGTACATCGAACCGGTGAACTTCGAGGTCAGACCGTGGGTGTATCCCGACTGGACGGTCGAGAACGCCAGCTCGGGGACGCCGGACGTCTACTTCGACGTCCGCGACGACCTCACGTTCACCGACGGCGAGGACCTGACGGTCGAGGACGTCCTGTTCTCGTACCGGTACATGATGGAGCAGAAGCCGGCGCGGTACCTCTCCAGCGTGGAGCCGATCGAGACGGTGGAACGTGCCGACAACGACTGGGACGTCCACATGAAGCTGACGAAGAAGATCGGCACCTACGCGTCCAACCAGCTGGCGATTCCCATCATTCCGAAACACGTCTGGTCGGAGGTAGACGACTACCAGAAGTACCAGCCCGGCCAGCAGGTTCCGGATCGGCCGGTGGGATCGGGATTCGGGAAGATCACGCGATACCAGCCCGACACGTCGGCGGAAATCGAGTTCCAGGACACGCCACTCACGAGCCAGCAGTGGGTGAAGGATCACCCGCGGCTCCGTGACGGGGGGCCGTTCCTCGACGGCATCCGGTACAAGTTCTACACCGAACAGAGCCCGCTGACCCAGGCGTTCCTGCAGGGCGGCGTCGACACCACGTACGGCAGCATGCCGGCGCCGAAGGTCCCGGACGTGCAGCAAGCGTCGGGCCGTGACCTGGTCCCCGGTTCGGACACGGGGTACGGCTACTTCGGGTACAACCTGCGCCGGGTCCCGTTCGACGACATAACCTTCCGCCAGGCGCTGTCGTTCCTCTGGGACGACGAACTCTGGATCAACCGACTCAACAGGGGACTCATCTACGAGGGCGACTTCGCGGTCCCGCCGGGATACGCCGCCGTACGCCCCGACCTCGCGAACGACGTGAAAAACCTGAAAGATCCGCGATCACAGGCGTTCCACTTCCGGCAGAGTTCGCCGGGCGTCCCCAACATTCAGGGCATCCGGAACTTCCTGAAGAACAACGAGATGATCACCGGCGAAGGTGGCACCTACGTCGGGCAGGAGTACCCCGGTAGCTTCACCGGCGTCACGGCGAGCCAGACCGACCCGCGCCACGAGTACACGTTCGGTTCAGTCAAGTCCTCCGTGCTCAAGAACGCGGACACGGACAAGGAGATCCGGGTCGACGGCAAGACGATCACGGAGATCCACGGGCGGCCGGTCCGCTATCTGATGTACCCGCCGCAATCCGTTCCGGAACTGACCGAGATGGACAAGGAGTGGGCCGAACAGATGAGGAAGCTGGGAATCCCGGTGAAAACGGAGGTCCTCAGCTTCAACTCGCTGCTGGACACGGTATACGCGAAGGAAGACTTCGACTTCTACCACATGGGGTGGACGAGCACGTCGCCGTTCGGCGTGTCGTCCCTCTACGGGATCTTCCACAGCGACAACGCCGACGACCACAGCGAAGGCGGGAACGACAGCGCGATGCTGAACAACTCCACCGGCTACGGGCTGTTCGACTACGCGACGGCCGACGACCTGATCTCGAACGCCCGCACCGAGATGGACACGCAAAAGCGCAACGACCTGACCCAGAAGGCAGTCGAGCGGATCTACCTGGACCAGAACTACATGGTCTTCGACTACAACAAGATCCGCTGGCCCGTGAACACCAACGAGTACGACGGGTTCATCGAGAACATCCCGTCGCCGGGTGGCACGTACTTCCCGGCGCAGGTCATGTTCGGCCTCTACCGCAAGCAGGGGTAGTGAGCCGCTCCCAAACCGTGCCGATTTCGAACCGGACGACGGCGAACCAAAACGGGTGGTAGCCACCCTTTATTCGCAGCTCCCCCAGAGAAATTGACACCAATTACCACCGTACCATGACGTAACTCATGACCAGAATCAGTGCCAAATACCTCGCACAGCGATTGGTCGTTTCGTATCTGACGATCCTGTTGATCATGACGCTGCTGTTCGCCCTGGTCCGGAGCATGCCCGGGTCGTTCATCGACATGATGACGTCACCCGACATGACGCAGGCCCAGGTCCAGCGGATCCGACAGGAGTGGGGGCTCAACCAGCCACTCTGGCAACAGTACATCGACTTCATGATCAACTACCAGCTGGGCAACTTCGGCTGGTCCCCGACCCGAATCGCGCCCATCTGGCAACTCATCAAGCAACGGCTGCCCAGGACGGTCATCCTGTTCGGCGGAACCTACCTCGCCGGCATCGTAATCGGTCCCCTGGTCGGGATGTATCTCGGCTGGTGGCGGGGCAGCAAGAAGGACCAGACCATCTTCACGAGCGGTCTGCTCATGTACTCGATCCCGTCGTTCTGGATCGCCTGGCTGTTCATCTGGGCCTTCAACTACGAACTCGGCTGGTTGCCGTCGGGATACATGGTGACGCAGTTCCCGGAGTTCGCCTGGACGCCGATATCGCTCTCGGTGGACATCCTGAGACACCTCGCGTTGCCGATCATCTCGTTCAGCGTCATCGGCTGGGTCGGGACCATGCTGGTCATGCGGACGACCATGAACGACGTGGTCGACTCCGACTACGTCTTCCTGGCCGAGGCGAAAGGCGTGAGCGAGCGTGGCGTGATGATCAAGCACGCGGCCAGGAACGCACTCATTCCGGTTGCAACGGGCGCACTGGTCGGCGTGGTCTTCATCCTCGACGGCTCGGTGGTGCTCGAGAACGTCTTCAACTACCCCGGCATGGGGAACCTGATCGTGACGGCGGTGCTGAACAGCGACTATCCGGTCACGCAGGCCGTGTTCTTCGTCATGGCCGTACTGATCGTGTTCATGCGGTTGCTCACCGACGTCGCGTACACGTATCTCGACCCCCGCATCAAGTTCGGGGAGGAGGAATAATCGATGGCGACGGAAGAATCAGAGTTCACGTGGTTCGACGCGGTAAAGGATCGCTGGAGTCACCGGTACGAGCGCTTCCAGCGCGGCTGGGGCCGGTTCACCAACCATCGGATGGGAACGGTCGGCCTGTTGATCCTCGTGTTTTTCTCGTTGTGGGCGCTGTTCCCCGAGGTATTCGCCCCTCACTCGCCACAGTGGAAGGCGTACCTCGGGCCGACCGGCGAAGGCCGAATGACGCTCGAACAGGTCGAGTCGCTCCCGCACCCGCCGGCGTTCGGCGATCCGTTCTTCGCCCCGTTAGGAACGACTGACGGTGGGACGGGCGTCATGACCCTGATGGTGTACGGTGCCAAAACCGCGCTGTACATCGGCTTTGCTGCCGGCGCGCTGTCGAGCCTGGTCGGCGTTCCGCTCGGCCTGATCAGCGGGTTCTACGGGGACACCTGGATCGACGAGACGATCCAGCGGATCGCCGACGTGGTGTACAGCCTCCCCTTCCTCCCGCTGGTCATCGTGCTGGTGGCCGTCCGGGGCATCACGACGACGAACATCATCCTGGCCATCGTGTTGCGCTCCTGGATCAACAACTGCATCATCATCCGCGGGGAGACGCTCTCGCTGAAGGAACACGCCTACGTCGATTCCGCGAAGGTCGCCGGCGCGAGCGACACCCGGATCGTGTTCAGGCACATCCTGCCACACGTTCTCCCGCTGTCGTTCGTGTACCTGGCACAGGACGCGGCGTTCGCGATCCTCACCCAGGCGTCCCTCGCGTACCTCGGACTGGCGGACTTCACCGCCTACTCCTGGGGACTGATGCTCCAGAACATCCAGGCACGGGGCTACATCTTCGACGCGTTCTGGTGGCTGATCCCGCCGGGACTCGCCATCACGCTGGTCGCGGCGGCGTTCTACTTCATCGGGTTCTCGATGGAGGACGTCGCGAACCCACAACGGACTCAAGAGTGAACCATGTCACTGCTCGAAATCAACGATCTCTCGGTGCGGTACCGGATCCAGGACGGCCCGGACGTCCGGGCGGTCGAAGACGTGAACTTCACCGTCGAACCGGGCGAGACGTTCGGTCTCGTCGGAGAGTCCGGCTGCGGGAAGACCACGCTCGGCAAGTCGCTCCTGGCATTGCTCGACGACAACGGGTACGTCGAGAGCGGCGAAGTGTGGTACGACGGGGTGCTCCCCCGGTGGGCGGACGCGAACGGCGAACCGAAACTCGAGGTCATCGAGAGCGACAACTATCCCGTCCGCGAGGACGGCATGATGGACCTCACCGAACTGGACGTTTCGGACATGCGCCAGGTCCGCTGGCGGGAGATCGCCCTGATCCCCCAGGGTTCGATGAACGCGCTCAATCCCGTCTACAAGGTTGGCGACCAGATCGTGGAGGCGATCCGGATTCACGAACCCGGGACGTCCGAGAAGGAGGCGCACAATCGTGCCCGCGACCTGCTCGAACGGGTCGGGATCGAACGCGATCGTGCCGACGACTACGCCCACGAGTTCAGCGGCGGCATGAAACAGCGCGCGGTCATCGCACTGGCGATGGCCTGCGACCCCGCGATGGTGATCGCGGACGAGCCGACGACGGCGCTCGACGTGATCATCCAGGATCGCGTCCTCGACGCGATCAAGGACATGCAAGACGAGTTCGACGCGGCGATGTTGATCATCAGCCACGACATCAGCGTGATGTCCGAGACCTGCGACCGTCTCGGCGTGATGTACGGCGGTCGCCTCATGGAAACCGGGACGGACGAAGAGATCTTCCTGAACCCGTCGAACCCGTACACGCTCGGGCTGCAGAACTCCTTCCCGACCGTCCAGGAGGAACAGGATCGATTGCTCTCGATCCCCGGCACGCCGCCGGACCTCTCCCAGCCCGCGGACCAGTGCCGGTTCGCCCCGCGCTGTCCGTTCGCGAGCGGGGAGTGCTTCAACGACCATCCGCCGCTGTTCTCGGTCGAGGAGGGTGAATACGGTCGCCAGTGGGAGGCAGATCCCGAAGAGAGTCACACATCCGCCTGCTACCGGGTGGACGAAATCGAAGAGCTTCGCAACAAAGCAACCCAGGAACAAACATGGCAACAGATAACGGAGACCCACTGATCGAGGTCCGGGGCGTCTCGAAATACTTCGACCAGACGGTGGGCGTCACCGACCGCATTCTGCGGCGTGACCCCCAGCCGGTGCGGGCCGTCGAGAACGTCTCGCTGACCATCGACCGGGGCGACATCATCGGAATCGCCGGCGAGTCGGGGTGTGGAAAGACGACGCTGGGCAACATGCTCGTCAAGCTCTATCCCCCGACCGAGGGCGAGATCATCTTCGACGGTCAGCGGCTGTCCGAAATGTCCCGGAGCGACGAGCGGGAGTTCCGCAAGCGAGTGCAGATGATCTTCCAGGACCCGTTCGAGAGCCTGAACCCACGGATGACAGTGCTCGATTCGGTCGCCGAACCCCTGAAGATCAACGACATGGGCGAGACGTACCAGCAACGTCGAGACCGCGCCATCGAGGTCCTCAACGACGTCGGGCTCAGTCCCGCGGAACAGTTCCTGGACCAGTACCCCGGAGAACTGTCCGGTGGGGAACGCCAGCGCGTCGCCATCGCCCGCGCGCTCGTGGTCGACCCGGACTTCATCGTGGCCGACGAGCCGGTCTCGATGCTCGACGTCTCGATCCGGGCCAGCGTCCTGAACCTGATGCGGGACCTGCAGGACGAGTACGACCTCACGTACCTCTTCGTCAGTCACGACCTCGCGCTGATCCGGTACATGACCGACGAAACGGGGATCATGTACCTCGGGGACATCGTCGAGTACGGCGACACCACCCAGATCGTCGAGAACCCACAGCACCCCTACACGGAGGCGCTCTTCGACGCGGTCCCGGTCGTCGATCCCCAGCACGAGCGCCGCCGTGCCAACGTCGCCGGCGAGATTCCCAGCCCACGGAACCCGCCGTCGGGCTGCAAGTTCCACCCGCGCTGTCCGGAGGTCATTCCGCCGGACTCCTGGACCGGCGACCAGGACGCCTACCGTCGGTTCGTCATGTTCCAGTCGGGGCTGGAAGAACGGGAAATCGGCCCGGGGAGCCTGGAGGGACTCGAGGTCGATCTGGAGTCCGACGAGGCCGTCCGGATGATTCTCGAACGGGAACTCGCGCTCGACGTCCCACAGGAACACCGGCTCGATGACGAGTCCCCGGAGGCGGGCGTCGAGGTGGATCGCCTGTCCCTGCCTCCCGAGGCGACGGAAACCCTGCGAGGGGCGGCACGGGACGCACTCCAGGAGAACTACGAGGCGGCGCTGGACCGGTTCGGCGAGGAATACCGGAGCATTTGCGCCAGCGAGCATCCGGGATTCCGGACGGCGGCGGGCCGGCAAACCGCCTGTCACCTCTACGACGGCCAGCCCGACGAGTCGCTCACGACCGCGACTTCCAGTGCCGACGACTGATCGCCCCACTACCCGACGCCTCCATTCATGAACGTTGCTCCAGGTTCCGGATCGAATCGCCTCGTCGTCGCCTCGTTCGTGCTCGTCTTCGTCGTCGCAACGGTCACGTTCGGCTATACCTGGCAGGGTCAGATGGCGTTCATCCAGCGGGACGACGTCACGGCCACTGCGACCTCCGCCGAGGTAACCTCGCTGGACGACGGCACCGTGACCGTCCGGATTCGCGTCCACAACCCGACCAGCAAGCCAGTCAGGATACTGGGCGGGTCGATCTTCGGGCGATTGGACGGCGAGGACGTGATCCGGGAGGGGACCGGCGCAGTCCCCGACGAACGGGTGCCGGCGGGCGGGAGTCGAACCATCACCGTCGAGTGCACGTTCGTCGATCGTGATCCCGACCAGGAAACGATCGACCGCGTCCGTAACGGGGATCTCCGGGTCGTCGGTCTCCTGTCAGTGCGGATGGTCGACAAGCGGTTCGACGTCGAGGTGTCCCCATGAGCGACGTCGACGATTCGCCGACGGTCGTGGACCGGTCGCCCGAGTTGTCGATGACGGCGTTCAAACGGTCGTTCCGGACGGGGTGGCTTCGCATCCTCTCCGTCGGTATCGCGACCGGTGTCGTGGGCGGGATGGGGACGTTCTCCTACACCAGGGTCGACCTGTCGCCGTTCGACGCGGCGTGGCTTCCCCTCGTTTTCGTCGGCCTCGCCGGCGCGTACACGCACCTGCTGGCGGCGGACATGCGGTCGGGGACGATCGCGATGATCGTGGGGTTCGTCGTCGGCGGTCTCACCAACGTCGCCGCGTGGACCTCGCCGATCTTTCTCCTCTCGTACAGCGGCGTCGGTCGCGACCTGGCTCTCATGGCCCAGCTCCAGCAGTCGCTGATCAGCCTCCTGATGGTCTACCTGTTGATCTACCTCGGCGGTTACTTCGCGGCGGTGACGATCTCCGGGGCGTTCTCCTGATAAGGACTGCTGTAACGATTTACCGACGATCACCGACTCCGACTGGTGATCGTCGGTAAAAGACTAGAGCAGTCCTTATGAAGGGCCACCCGGAGGTTTATTACTGCAAAGGTCTTTCCCCCCACAACGCCGAGACCGGGCCGTCCGACTGGACGTCCCGGACGCGTCACCTGGAGAGTGAACATGGCCCCGAAAGATACGCCCAGTGCGGATCGCGACATCGGCGAGCGTGGGCTCCACGCGAAACACGGCGACGACCCGACGCTGGCGAGCTATCTCAGTTCCCTCCTGTACGTCCTCTCGTTTCCGATGCTGGTAGTCCTCGCGTACGGCGGTCACTGGGCCGGGTACTACCCGTATAGCGCCATCCTCTGGGTGTTCGGCGGGTCGCTGTTGCTCCTCGTCGCCCTCGCGTTTCTCGTGATGCACTTCGGGACGGCCGGCCGGTAACCGCAGGGTGGCCGTCGTTCCGCTGTCTCAGGTGTGTGGGCCGTCGCACGACCCAGTGGCTAGAAGAACTTCTCCTCGTATTCGCACTCGACCGGTTCCGTCACGACGTTGTGGACCAGCGCGAGGAGGTCGATCGCCTCGCTCCTGTCCACGGGCGGTCGGTCCGCGGGGTCGTCGCTCCAGTCCGCGAGGCTCACCCCCAGCCTGACGTGCCAGTCGTGGACCGTGATCAACCACTCGCGAGCTGGCGGGTCGTCGGGGTCGGTTTCGGATACCTCGAGGAGGTACTTGAACGTCGTATCGGTTCGATGGCTGATGTCGGTCCCGGCGCGGAACTCCGGGAACTGCGGGGTGCCGAAGAGTTGCACCAGGCGGTACAGCACCGTGCCGACGTTCTCCCTGATCCCGCGTTCGGGATCGCCCAACTCCACGTAGGCGTCCACCGCCTCGTGTTCCATGAGGTTCGTCTCGACGAGGATCTCGCCGCGGTCGCGACGGGTCTGGATCTCTGCCGGAGGAACGGGTTCGATGACGAACTCCCCGAGTTCGTCCAGCGAGGGGCTCTCCGGGTGGTTCTCGATGTCGAATGGCATCGTGACGTCAGTAGGCGAAGTACATGAACCCCTTAAAGCCCACGTAGGCGACGACGAGGAGGACGAGTCCTGCGGCGGTGACCATCAGCGACTCCATCCCCGTCAGCCCACCGCCTTTCTGGAGGCCGAGCAGATCGTAGTACGCGGCCATTCCGGAGAGCGTCAGGATGTACCCCACCACCAGGCCCACGAGCCCCGTCCCGATCGACAGGAGGCTAATCGGGGCCCGGAGTCGTTTCGGAACACGTTGTTTCAGTGTTACCATGAGACACCCTTATGGATCGAGGGTAGTGAATATTTTGGGTGTTCTTTCTGATACTTCCTCGACCGCGACGGATTCTCGCTGCCGGTGGGCCTGTCCGGGCGCTCACTTCGATTCGTCCCGCTCGTAGCCCTCGAGGGAGTCGTCGTCGAGCGGCGAGAACTCGGCGTCGAAATCGTCCTCGGACTCGTCCTCGGCCGTTGGCTCCTCGGGGAGCACCGACGTCGGGTCCCAGGCGGTCTCGAGACGACGGCCCACGACGATCGCGACGGCAGAGAGGGCGAGCGTTATCACGGCGGCCGGCGATGCGATCCCCAGGTCGCCGACGAAGAAACTCCGGTGGAGCACCCACCCGATCCCGAAGGCTCCCACGAGGACCGCCGTCCCGCCGATCAGATGGAGGAATCGGTCCCGCATGTCCCGAGGAACGGGAACCAGACCGAAAACGCTTGTGCTGGGGACGGTCGACGGTCTCGGTCGGGCCGACGTCGCTCCCCCCGCGAGAGCAACGGCCGACGACCGACCGTCTCGGGGTCGTATCTCACCGCATCAGGCGGGTGAGGTTCCGGGCCCTGTACCCGAAGTAGATCGTCAACGCGATGCCCATCGTCGTCAGCGCCAGCCAGTTGTCGACGGACATGGCGCTGGGATGGCCCTGGGCCCAGGCCACGCTCAGCCCGGCCCAGAACGTCGAGAGCGCGAGGCCGATCACCATGAGCCAGGCCGACAGGACCTCCCGTTCCCGGTTGTAGGCGACCATCGCGCTGGCGAGAACGACGCCTGCCATGAGGGCGATGACGAGTCGCGTCGAAGCCATCACTCGGGCCTGGTCCGGGTGGGAGTAATGTCCTCCGGTTTCTCGTTACGATCTCCAGTAGCTCCGGCTGAGCAACACGAGGACCGGCAGGATCTCCAGGCGACCGATCCACATCAGCCCGATCATGGTGAGCTTCGAGGCCGGGTCGAACCCGAGGTAGTGGTTCATCGGGCCGACGCCCGCCAGCCCCGGTCCGATGTTCCCGAGCGTCGCGGCACACGCCGTCATCGCCTCGAGCGTCGACAGTTCCGTCCCGCCGAAGGCGGCGTCGACGGCGAGCACGAGCGTCCCGAGCAGGAACAGCACGAAGTACAGCAACGTGAAGACGTAGATGCCCCGGATCGCCCGGTCGTCGAGCGGACGTCCGGCGAGGCGGATCGGTCTGACGGCTTCGGGGTGGACGGTCGTGAACAGTTCGCGCCTGATCGACTTCGCGATGATCAGCCAGCGAACGATCTTGATCGCGCCGCCGGTCGACCCGGCCGACCCCCCGACGAACATGGCGATCACGATCACGTACTGCGCCGGCCCGCTCCAGGCGTTGAAGTCCATGCTGGCATAGCCCGTCGTCGTCACGATGGAGACGACCTGGAAGGTCGCGTGCCGGAGTGCCGCCTCGACGTCGCCCGCGATCGGGAAGGTGTGGGCAATGACGTCGCTACCGACGCCCGCGTAGTGGGTGGCGGCCGCCGCGGTCGTCGCGCTCGCGAGGCCGCCGTCGACGAACAGGAGTCCGGCCCCGATGGCCGACAGTGCGCCGAGAAGGCCGACGTAGAACCGGAACTCGGGATCGCCGAACGGCTCCCGGTACTCGCCGTTGAGGACGTGCCAGAACAGCGCGAAGTTCGTCCCGGCCGCCATCATGAACGGGATGATCGCCCACTGGACGACGGCCGCGAACGCCTCGATGCTCCGGGCCTCGGGCGAGAACCCGCCCGTCGCCATCGTGGTGAAGCCGTGAGCCACGGCGTTGAACAGCGTCATCTCGGGGGCCATCCCCGCGAGGTGCAGGCCGTACAGCAGGAGCATCTCCAGGATCGTGATCCCCGCGTAGGCCTTCCAGAGCGCCCGGGCCGTCTCGGCGATCCGGGGCGTGAGCTTCTCGATGCCGGGCCCCGGCGCCTCGGCGTCCATGAGCTGTGCCCCGCCGACGGACAGTTTCGGGAGGATGGCGACCGCGAGGACGACGATCCCCATCCCGCCGAGCCACTGGGATTCCTGGCGCCACATGAGGAGGGCGTGGGAGTGTTGCTCGGTCGAAATCTCGCCCATCACGGTCGCGCCCGTCGTGGTGAAGCCGCTCATCGACTCGAACAGGGCGTTGATGGGGTTCGCCAGCGTCGAGACGGTCCCCCACCCGGCGATCAGGTACGGAATCGCGCCGACGAGCGACACCGCCAGCCAGGTGATCGCGACGACGAGAAAGCCCTCGCGTACCTCGATGTCCGGATCGGTCTCGAGACGTTCGAGCGCGAGACCGATGGCCACGGCGACCGCGGCGGTGACGAGAAACGGGAGCGTCGACTCGCCGTACCGAATCGCCACGACGACCGGGATGACCAGGGCCAGGGCGAGATATTTCAGCACCGTCCCGATCATGCTCGCGCTGGCGCGCCAGTCGACCCGGAGCGTCATAGTTTCCCGACGACTTCGTCGACGATCGACGTGTCCACGAACACGACGGCGTGATCGCCCGGTTCGACGACCGTGTCCCCCCGCGGCGTGACGTACTCGCCGTCGCGAGTGAGCGCGCCGACGACGATCCCGGCCGGCAACTCGGCGGCCGCCTCGCGGATCGATCGCCCGGCGAGGGTACTCGTGTCGTCGATCTCGATCTCGAGCACCTCGGCGCGATCGCTCGCCACGATGGCGACGTTCTCGGTCTCGCCCTCGCGGGTGAACCGGGTGATCTCTTCGGCCGTGACTTCGCGCGGGTTGACCCCCACGTCGACCCCGACGGTCTCGAACAGGTCGACGTAGTCGGCGTGTTCGACGACGGCGACGGTCCTGCTCGCACCGAGGCGCCTGGCCAGCAGCGACACGAGGAGGTTCTTCTCGTCGCTATCGAGGGCGGCGACGACCAGGTCGACGTCCTCGACGTGTTCGCGCGTGAGGAACTCGACGTCGGTCGCGTCGCTCTCCATGACGATCGTTCCCGGGAGGTCCTCGGCCAGCGTGCGGGCGCGATCGGGGTCCTGTTCGATCAGTCGTGGCGTCAGGTTCCGCCCCTCGAACAGGCGGGCCGCCTGGTACCCGATCGATCCGCCCCCGACGACGAGGACGTCGGTGGCCCGGTCCCCGCCGTTCTCGGGTTCCAGGCTTGCCGCGAACTCCCGAACTCGCTCGGGGATGCCGATGACGACGATCTGGTCGTCGGCCTCGATTCGCGTGTCGCCCCGGGGGATCGTGACCTCGTCGTCGCGGAGGATGGCCGCAAACGTGAGCGCCTCGAACCGGTCGGCCTCGCTCACGGTCAGGTCGGCCAGCGGACTGTCCTCCGGGACCGCGAACTGGGCCATGTGGATCGCGCCGTCGGCGAAGGCGTCGACGTCCTGGGCGGTCGGGAGGCGCGCGATGCGGACGATCTCCTGGGCAGTCAACAGGTCCGTGCTGACCATGAAATCCACGCCGAAGGCGTGGGGCGCGTGCTCCCAGGTTTGGAGGAACTCGGTCTTGCGGACCCGGGCGATGGTGAAGGGATCGCCGATGGCCTTCGCCGTCGCGCAGGCGACGATGTTGGCCTCGTCGCTGTCCGTGCTCGCGATGAAGAGGTCGGCCTCCTCGATGCCCGCGTTGTGGAGGATCTCCATCGTGGTGCCGTCGCCTTCCACGGCGAGCACGTCGAGCGAATACGTCAGCGACTCGACCCGGTCGCCATCGATGTCGACCACCACGACCTCGTGGCTGGCGGACAGGCTCTCGGCGATGTTCGACCCCACCTCGCCCGCCCCGATGATGATCACGTGCACGGGACGATCACCAGTATCATTCCATCCTGTGTTCAGGCAGCGGGCGTATGAGTGTTTTCTTCGGTCACGAAGGGTTCGTGTGGATCGTCAACTCGACCGGCCGTCGTTCCCCCTCCAGATCCGCGACGACGCGCTCGACGACGCGCTCGGTCTCCCCCCTGACCTTCGGGATGGCCTTCTGGATCACCCAGTCCAGCGAGACGAACGACGGGAAGTCGATCGAATCGCCGTCGACCGAGTCCGGGTCGAACCACACCCGGAAGTGGACGCGGGAGGCGGCGTCGGCCCCTTCCGGCGTGTCGTCCAGTTCCTCGATTTCCCACTCGCCGTGGGCGTCGAGTCGGCCCTGAATTCGCCATTCGATCCGGCGCGGCGCTTCCAGGTCGGTTACCTCCGAGTGGACGGTATACGAGAGGTGCCACCACCGGAAGAGCAGGTGGTACTCGGTCCCGACGTCGCCGTCGCCGTGGGGCGTCACGTCGGCGAGGTACTTCGAGTAGGTGGCGTACCGCGAGAAGTCCACCAGGAGGTCGTAGATCGGCTCCGACGACCGTCGAACGGTCGTACTCGCTTCGACGCGGTTCACGCTCCGCCCTATCGGCGAGGCGAGAGTAAGCCTTGCGCCCGGGAAGGGCGGCCGGGGATCGCAACGCAAAGCGGTGGCGCTTTTTTGCCCGGGGGTCGTAGAGCGGGCAAATGCTGTCTGGAGTCAACGTCGCCCTCGGCGTCACGGGAAGCATCGCGGCGGTCACGAACGTGGAACTGATCCACGAACTCCGGCGTCGCGGGGCGAACGTTCGGGTCCTGATGTCCGGGAGTGCGACCGACATCGTCCACCCGTGGTCGCTCGAACTCGCCTCCGAGAACCCGGTCGCCACAGAGATCACCGGGGCCGTCGAACACGTCGAGATGGGCGGCGTGGACGGCTGGGCCGACGTCTACCTGATCGCGCCGGCGACGGCCAACACGGTCGGCAAGATGGCGACGGCGATCGACGACACCGCGGTGACCACGATGGCCACCACGGCGATGGGATCCGGCATCCCGATCGTCATCGCGCCCGCGATGCACAAGCCGATGTACGACCATCCGGGCGTCCTCGACGCGATCGATCGACTGGAGGAGTGGGGCGTCCGGTTCGTCGATCCGCGGATCGAGGAGGGCAAGGCCAAGATCGCCACCCAGGACTCCATCGCGGTCGAGACCGCACGGGCCGCGGGCGAGCATCCGCTCGCCGGCGAGCACGTCGTCGTGACCGCCGGCGCGACGAGCGAACCGATCGACCCGGTGCGGGTTCTCACGAACCGGTCGTCAGGCCGAACGGGCCGGGAGGTCGCCAAGGCCTGCTACGTCCGCGGGGCCGACGTGACGCTGGTCCACGGGCAGGTCGGCCCGCGACCGGTCGACGCCGACCCGGCGAACCCCGAGGCGACCGATCCGATCTACGCCGACCTCGTTTCCGTCGAGACCGCCGGAGAGATGCTCGACGCCTGCCGGGCGGTCGCCGGCGACGCCGACGCCCTCGTCTCGGCGGCCGCCATCGGCGATTACACCGTCGAGGCCGCCGACGAGAAACTCCGGTCCGGGCAGGACCTCACGCTCGATCTGGAACCGACGCCAAAACTCCTCGATTCGATCCGCGAGGAGCACCCGGGCCTCCCGATGGTCGGATTCAAGGTCGAAACCTCGGGTGATGACGACGCGATGGTCGGCGAGGCGCGCGACCTCCGGGACCGGGTCGACCTCGAGTTCGTCGTCGCCAACGACGCCAGCGTGATGGGCGAGGCCGACACCCGAACCCTGTTCGTCGACGACGGGACGACCGAGGTCGTCGGGTCGAAGGCCGACGTCGGCGGCCGCGTGGCCGAGGAACTCGCACGCCGGCTCTGACCGACTGGTGGAGACTCGCATGGTTTCCCGCGAGACGACTATCCAGATCGGTGCCGGCGTTCTCGCCGTCCTCGTTCTCCTCGCTGCGGCGGCTTTCGACGTCGGGATTTCGGGGCCGGCGGGCTTTCTCGTGCAAGTGCTCTGGCTGGGACTGGCGATGGGTGGTGCGCATCTCTATCTCGCCGTCCGGAACCACGACGGAACGGTCCCCGTCGGCACCCGGTGGCGGTTTCTGGCGGCTCTGGTCCTGCATTTCATCGCTATCGGGGCTATCGTCATCGGTTTGCATAGCGAGACGACCATCGGATACGTCGTCTCTGCCGTTGGCTCAGCCGTCGTCGTTGCAACCATAGTCGGCTACTTCGTCTTCGAAGCAATCGACGGCTACCGGGCGTCCCGGTCGGAGTGATCGACGCGTCGTCGCCCCGGTCTTACTCCTCGGCGTCCTCGTCCACTGGCTCGCTTTCGATCTCGATCACGCGCGGCCAGTAGACGTCCGGGAGGAAGTCGATGCCCATCCGTCGGGCCGACCGCGAGATCATGTGCGCGCCGGTCGGTGCCGTGAGGAACAGGAAGACGATGCCCACGAGCGATATGAGGCCCGATCCCTGCCCGTCGAAGTAGACGAACCCGGCGAGGAAGATCGAGGCCGCGCCCAGCGTGGCGGCCTTGCTCGTGGCGTGCAGTCGGTTGTAGACGTTCGGGAGCCGCAGGAGGCCGATCGTCCCGACGGCCAGGAAGAAACTCCCGACGACGATCAGCGCCGTGACCACCGCGGCCTGGAGCACGTTCATCGTCATTCGATGATGTCACCCTCCGTTACGAACCGCGCGACGGCGATGGTACTGATGAACCCGATGATCGCCAGCACGAGGCTCACGTCCACGAAGAGCCCGCGGTCGGACTGGAGCGCGAACAGCACGGCGATGGCGACGACGTTCGTCCCGATGGTGTCCAGCGCGACGACGCGGTCGGGCGTGGTCGGCCCCCGGATGACCCGGTAGGCACAGAGGAAGGTCACGCCGCTCGCGACGACGAGGCCGCCGTAGATCGCCCATTCGAGGAACGCCGGGAGTTCACTCGCCATCCGACTCACCTCCCGAAGGCGGTCGCGATTCGTCGGGAGCGTCGTTCCCGGACACCTCGTCGTCCGGTGAACTCTCCTCGATCACTTCGGCCATCTTCTGCCGTTCGATGTCGTCTTCCTTGCTCCAGCGGACGACCGGTTCGCGAGCGGAATCGGACGGGTCGGCCTCCTCGTCGAAGATCCGGATCGCGTAGTCCTCCCACTGCCGGATCGGTGCCGTCACGTCTTCAGGGTCTTCGCAGTAGAGCGAGTGCACGTACAGGGCGTTGCGGTCGTCGTCGTAGTCCATTGTCAGTGTTCCCGGTGTGAGGGTGATGCTGTTGGCGATGGTCGTGATCGCGATGTCCTTCTCGACCCGGAGCGGAAGCCGGATGACCGCCGGCCGGATCGGCATCGAGGGCGAGAGAACGCGGTAGGCGACGTCCAGGTTGGCGACCACCAGTTCCTTCACGAACAGGACGACGTACACGACGGCGGCGGGGACAGCCCGGAGGACGACCCCGATCGGTACCTCCGTCGTGTACATCCGCCTGAAGACGAAGGCTATCGGGAGTCCGGCCGCCAGTCCGATGAGGAACTCGCCGGCGACGGTCGCCGGTTCGAGGGCCACCCCGCGGACGAACAGCCAGAGGATGGCCAGGAACACACCGATGACCGGCCAGCGCTTCATACGAGACCACCCCCGAGGAAGAGGACGGCGTCACGATAGGCCCCGGTATTCGTGGCGGCCCTCGCGGCGTCCTCGGCGGCCCGGAAGACCGGATCGAAGCCGATGCCGACCGCGACGACCGCGACGACCAGCAACAGTGCGATGGCGACCTGCTGACGTGGGGAGTACGCGTCCTCGACCAGTTCGCTCGGCGGGCCCCAGAACCCCCGGTTCCAGGCCCGGGTCACGTACGCGATGGTGAGGATCGCGCCCCCGAGCGCGACGACCAGTGCGAGTTCGGCACCCGGCGCATCGACGGCCACGGCCTGGACCGCGGTGTCGAACACGAGGAACTTGCCGAAGAACCCCGACAGCGGCGGGATGCCGACGAGCGCGAGCGCGGCGACCAGGAACGCGACCGAGAGGGTCGGCGCGCGTTCACTCAGGCCGCCGAGGTCGTCGAACTCGATGGTGCCGACCGCCTCGTAGACCGCGCCGCTGACCAGGAACAGGCCGCCCTTGGCCAGCCCGTGGTTGACGGTGTAGATCAGCGCGGCCGTAATCGCGAGCGTCCGGATGGTCGTTCCGCCCGTGCCGGGCACGACCCCGGTCGCCGTCGCGCCGATGGCGAGGGGCAGGATAATGAACCCGACCTGGCCGATGCTCGAGTACGCCAGCAGGTCGTCGAGGTTGTCCCGATCGATCGCGCCGAACCCGCCGAGGAAGATGCTTGCGGCCGCCATCACGAACAGGATCGGGCCGTAGAACGCGAGCAGGGAGTCGCCCGCGAACCCGGGCAGGCCGAGGTCGCCGAACGTCGCCACGGAGAAGATCGTGAAGTACAGGCGGATGATGGCGTAGACGCCGACCTTCTTGACGACGCCGGCGAGGACGGCCGAGACGGGCGCGGGCGCGGCCCGGTAGGCCGCCGGCACCCACCAGTGGAACGGGACGATGCCGGCCTTCAGCGCGAACACGGCGAACAGGATCACCGAGAGGCCGAGCACCGGTGCGGGATCGATCCCGTAAGCGGCCGGATCGGCCAGTCGCCGCGCGAGGTCGGCCATGTTCAGCGTCCCGGTCACGCTATAGAGCCCGCCGATCGAGAGCAACATGATCGCGCTCCCGACGAGGTTGAGCACGACGTACTGGAGCGCAGCCTTCGTGTGTTCGGCCCCGCTGTAGAACACGACCAGGACGTAACTCGACATGAGCATCACCTCGAACCACACGAAGAGGTTGAAGATGTCCCCGGTGAGGAACGACCCGGAGACGCCCACCATCATGAAGTGGAACAGCGGATGGAACGAGAGGCGCTGGCCGAACTCGTCGACGTAGGTCGCGGCGAACGCGAGCGCGACGAACGAGACCACTGCTCCCAGCACGAGCATGAAGGCGGTCAGCGAGTCCGCCACCACGCTGATGCCGAAGGGGGCCGCCCAGTCGGATAGCTGGTAGGTGAGGATGCCCTCCGCCTGCACCGTCTGGAACAGAAGCGCGACGACGGCGAGGTAGGCGACACCTCCCAGGACGCTCACCGCGCGCTGGAGGCGCGGCCAGTACTTGGTCCCGAGCGTCGCGATTGCGGCCACCAGCGCGACGATCAGCGGCGCGATCACGATCTGTTCGGTCATTGCGCCTCACCTCCGAGTTCGGTCGTGTCGATCGTGCCGTGGGTCTGGTAGACCCGGTAGGTCAGCGCCAGCGCGAACGCGGTCGTCCCGAAGCCGATGACGATCGCGGTCAACACGAGCGCCTGCACCAGCGGGTCGGTCGGCGTCGCACCGTGTCCGTTTCCGTGTTCGGCGAGGATCGGGACGGCTCCCTCCAGCCCGCCCATCGTCACGAGGTAGACGTTCGCGGCCTGGCTGAGGATCGACACGCCCCAGACCACGCGCACGACGTCCCGGCGCAACACCAGGAAGGTCCCGACGCCGAACAGCAATCCGAGCACTACCGCGAGGACGTATTGAGTCATTCTGCTCCCACCACCGTGAGGATCGTGAGGAGGGCGCCGACGACGACGAAGTAGACGCCGACGTCGAACGCGAGGGCGCTTGCGACGTGCAGTTCACCGTACAGCGGGAGGTGATGGAGCACCCAGAACGTCTGGGTGAGGAAGGGGAGATCGAACGCCATGGCGACGATCCCGCTCCCGGCCGCCAGCGCGAGTCCGAACGCGAACCCGGGCGCGTAGTAGCGCAACAGCGACGGCCAGAGTTCGACCCCGGTGGTCTGGTGTAACACCTCGCTTTCCAGGTAATCGATGCCGTAGACGATGTAGATCAGCGCGAACGCGCTCGCCGTGAGCACGCCGCCGATGAACCCACCGCCCGGCAAATTGTGACCCTGGAGCAACAGGGCGATGGCGGTCACGAGGATGATCGGCACCACCGTCCGGCCGACCATCCGCGCGATCACCGTCGCGTCCTCGTCCGTATTCGTCCGGCCGCCGTCCTCGTTCCGTTCGTTCGTGCTCACGACGTCTCACCTCGTTCCCGCATGCCGATGATGGTCAACACCGCGAGTGCGGCCATGGCGACCACCGAGATTTCGCCCATGGTGTCGAACGCCCGGAAGTCGACCAGGATGACGTTCACGATGTTGTGCCCGCCGGCCTCCTCGACGCTCCGGGCGACGAACTCCTCGGCGACGAAGGAGTTCGGCGTCCCGGCCGTCGTCACGAGTACCGTCAGGAAGACGGTGATCCCGACGGCAGTAGAGAGGACGGCGTCCCGCGCAGCGCGGGCGAACTCGAGTTCGCCGTAGAACGCCGGGAGTTTGTCGATCACCAGCAGGAAGATGACCAGCACCAGCGTCTCGACGACCAGTTGCGTGAGCGCGAGGTCCGGCGCGCTGGCGAGGATGTAGAAGATCGCGACCATGAACCCGAGGATCGACAGCGTGAGCACGCCCGCGACGTGCGAGGGCGCACGCCCGACCGCGAAGGCACCGACGCTGGCCAGCGCCAACACGAGCACGACCGGTAACGTGACCGCCGACTCTGCGGCGAAGAGGTACGCCATCACGACCGCCCCGGCGACGATCGCGAGCAACGCCACGGTCGCCAGTCTGGACGATTCGTGGGTAAGGGCGTACGCGCCGCCGATCGCCAGCACGGCCGCGACGACCGCGACGAGGGCGAGTTCGAGGCCGGCCCCGCCCACTGGCGAGGGAATCGTGACTCCGGCGGCCACGTAGGCACCGAGCGTCAGCGCGGCGAACGTGCCAGTCACCCACGTCGCGTAGGTCCGGACCATCCCGGTCTGGACGGTCGCGACGACCCCTCGGCTCAGGGCGTTCAGGCCGTCGACGACGCCGTCGTAGTAGTAGTTCGCCGTCGTCAGGCCCAGGCCGAGGAACCGACGGAGGCCGCGATGTATCTCGTCGTAGAACTGGTAGCCGATCACGCCGAGCGTGATCGTCACGAGGCTCATCGCGAACGCCGGCGTGATGCGAGTCGGCAGGCCGACGTGCATCGAGTGGCCCTCGCCGGTGGGACCGGCCGGCCCGTAGGCCGCTGCCTCGTAGGTCGACTGGACGATCGTGTCGATCGCGAGTTGCGGGAAGAGGCCGACGACCGCCGCGATGACCGCCAGGACCGCTGGCGGCGCCAGCATCGCGAGCGGCGGCCGGTGGACGTCGGTCTCCCGGAGCGCCTCGGGCTTGTCGCCGAAGAACAGCATGAGGAACTTGATCGAATACATGAACGTGAAGACGCTCCCAAAGACGGCGACGACCGGGAGCAACCAGACGAGCAGGCCCGCCCCGTGCTCGGCGGCGTGGAGGCTCGCCTCGAACAGCAATTCCTTCGAGTAGAACCCGTTGAACGGCGGGACGCCGGCCATCCCGAGCGCGGCGATGGCCGTTACTCCTGCCGTTATCGGGAGCTCTTTCCGGAGACCGCCGAGGTCCCGTATGTCACGGGTCCCCGCCTCGTGGGCGACGATGCCGGCCACGAGGAACAACGCCGCCTTGAACAGGCCGTGGTTGAGGATGTGGAACGCGCCGGTCTCCGCGCCCAGTTCCGAGGTGAACCCGAAGCCCGCGACGATGAGGCCCAGGTGACTCGCCGTCGAGTACGCGAGCAATTCCTTGATGTCCGTCGCGGCGACCGCGAGGATCGCGGTGACGGTCATCGTGACCAGCCCCATCGCGACGAAGACCAGCCCCCACTCGCCCGAACTCAGGAGTGGTCTGAACCGCCCGACGAGATAGACGCCGGCCTTGACCATGGTCGCCGCATGGAGAAACGCCGACACGGGCGTCGGCGCCTCCATCGCGTTCGGGAGCCAGATGTGCAGCGGGGCCTGCGCGGACTTGGCGGCCGCGCCGACGCCGAGCAGCAGGAGCACCGGGACGAACAGGCCCATCTCCCGGAGTTGCGCTCGAATCGCGTCCGACGATTCGAGCATCTCCACGATGCTGTAGGTCGTCTCCCCACCGAAGACCTGGCCGGCGGCGACGTGCAGGATCACGAAGCCGATCAGCATGAAGAGCCCGCCGGCGACCGTGATCAGGAACGCCTTCCGGGCGGCGTACTTCGAGGCCGCGTCGCGCTGGTAGTGCCCGATCAGCACGAACGACGAGAGGCTCGTCAACTCCCAGAAGACGAACAGCGCGATCAGGTCGCCCGCGAACGCCACGCCGAGCATCGACCCCATGAACACCAGCAGCGTGGCGTAGTACTTCATCTGGAACGGCTCGCCGTGCATGTAGCCGCCTGAGTAGGCCATGATGAGGACCCCGATACCGCTCGCCAGGAACGCGATCAGGATCGCGAGTCCGTCGACGTAGAACCGGAGGGCCACCCCCAGCGACGGGATCCACGATACCGTCACCAGACCCTCGGAACCCAGCAAGCTCGCGACCAGCAGGAACGACACCGCCGCGATCGCGGACGTGACGTACGCCGTCCGCTCGCCGATCGCCCGGTAGACGAACGGGATCGCGACGGCCCCGACGAACGGGAGAAATATGGCCACGAGTAACGACGTTGGATCAGGAGCCATCGGTGTTCGATGGTGAGGTACATCCCGGACTTAATGGTTCTCAAAACCGGCGCAGACTGGTGGAAACCCGACAAATTCCTGTCCGGAGGTACCGGTTCGATAGTGAGGATTTCCGACCGGTCGAATGTCGATTCGTGGCAACCATGATTTTATGTAATGCCGGCGTAATCGCCTACACGAATGAGCCGTCTCGCGATCGAGTTTTCGACGTTTCCCTCGGGCGGTTTCCCCCCGCGGTTCAGGTGGTGGTCGAAGGAATGAGCAAGCAAGTCCAGCAGGCGGCGTCGGCCTCCAGGGCGGAGGGCAGACTCACGAAAGGCGAGATATTCGACGTCCTCCGCAACCAGCGTCGTCGCTTCGTGCTCCAGTATCTCAAGCAGGTGGACGATCCCGTCGAACTCGGCGATCTGGCAACCCAGGTCGCCGCCTGGGAGTACGACACGACGGTCGAGAACGTCAGTTCGGAACAGCGAAAGCGCGTGTACACGACCCTCCAGCAGACCCACCTCGACAAGATGGCCGAGGCGGGCATCGTCGAGTACGACTCCGACCGCGGCGTCATCCGGTCGACGGACCAGACCGCGGACCTGTCGATCTACCTGGAGATCGTTCCCGGCCGGGAGTTTCCCTGGCAGGAGTACTACCTCTCGCTCGGCGCGGTCAGCACGGCGCTCGTGACGGCGCTGTGGTTCGACGTTTATCCGTTCACGATGGCCTCGGATCTGGAATGGGCGACCCTGATCGCGTTCGTTTTGACCGTCTCGGCGATCTATCACGTCCATCGGCAACGTGACATGCGCCTGGACAACCCCGACGACATGGAGTGAGCGGATCGCCGGCGGGTTGGCCGGCGAACTTCGTACCGCTTTTACCATCCGCTCGTCGTACCATCGGCATGGACAAGCTTCAGGAGTCGCTCCTCGACGCACCGATCGTCGAGAAGGAGGGCTACCACTACTTCGTACATCCGGTCAGCGACGGCGTCCCGACGCTCGATCCGGGCCTCCTCCGCGAGATCGTCATCAAGATCATCCGCAAGGTCGAACTCGATTCCGTCGACAAGATCGTCACCCCCGCCGCGATGGGCATCCACATCTCGACGGCCGTCTCCCTGATGACCGACGTCCCGCTGGTCGTCATCCGCAAGCGCCAGTACGGCCTCGACGGCGAGACGCCCTTGTTCCAGCAGACCGGCTACTCCGAGAACGAGATGTACATCAACGACGTGGGCGAGGGCGACCGCGTCCTCGTCCTGGACGACGTGCTCTCGACGGGCGGGACGCTCCGGGCCGTCCTCGACGCCCTGGACGACATCGGTGCCGACGTGGTCGATTCCTGTGCCGTCATCAAGAAGGTCGGCGGCGAGAACGAGGTCGCCGAAGCCGGCTACGACGTGAAGACGCTGATCAACGTCGACATCGTCGACGGCGAGGTCGTCATCGTCGATCCGACCGGCGACGACTGATCGTCCTGCCGGTCCGTTCGCGCGCAAAGGACCCCCGATTTGGAGGTAACCTTACTTTTCTCCACGCCCGAGTAGCGGTATGGCCGAATCACACCCGGAGGAGGACGACCAGGAACGCACCGACGACCCGCCACGGACGGAAGACGAGTGGCGCGAACGACTGTCCGACGAGGAGTACGAGGTACTTCGCAACCGGGGCACCGAGGCCCGGTTTTCCGGCGAGCACGTCGACCGCGACGAGGACGGCGTCTACCGCTGTCGCGCCTGTGGCGAACTCCTGTTCGACAGCGGGACGAAGTACGATTCGGGCTGTGGCTGGCCCGCCTTCTACGCCGCCGAGTCGGACTCCGTCGTTCGACGCGAGGACACTCGCCACGGGATGCGCCGTGTCGAGGTTCTCTGTGCCAACTGCGACAGCCACCTCGGGCACGTCTTTCAGGACGGCCCCGAACCGACGGGCGAGCGGTTCTGCATCAATTCGGTGGCGATGGACTTCGAGCCCCGGGAGGAGTAGGATGCCGGCCCCGTCAACGCGATTGCGACGCCCGGAATGGATAGCTGACCGATAGGTATATGCGGTTTTCGCGGCTCGTTCGGGTATGAGCGATCCACACATCGTGGAGGCAGTCGACCCCGAGAACGCGTTCGCGGCACTCTCGGACGAGACGCGAATCGAGATCCTTCGCGCGCTGTGGGACGCCGACGACCGGGAAGTGTCCTTTTCGGACTTGCGCGAGGCCGTCGGAATGCGCGACTCCGGGCAGTTCAACTATCACCTGGACAAGCTCACGGACCGATTCGTCACCAGGGGCGAGGACGGCTACCGCCTCCGCCTGGCCGGCATCGGCATCGTCGGGTCGCTCCTCGCCGGTGCGTACACCATGGAAGGGTCGGTCGAATCGTTCGGAGTGGACGACGCGTGCCCGTCCTGTGGATCGTCGATGACGTTCCAGTACGAGGACGAGTGGGTGTCTATCGACTGCGACGAGTGCCCGGTCACGTCGGACTTCGGCATCCCGCCGGGCGTATTCGAGGGCTACGACGTCGAGGAGTTCCCCGAGGTGGCCGAACGATACGGCCGCACCCTCATCCGACAGGTCGGCAACGGGTTCTGTCATTACTGTGAAGGCCGCGTCCGACCGACCGTCGGGCCGGCCCACGACGCCGATTCGTCGTCTCCCGAGGTGCCCGACCACCTCGAGAACGTCCCCTCGGTCGCGTTCACGTGCGATCGGTGTGACGAGTCGGTGACGGCCGACCTCGGGTTTGCGCTCCTCGAGCACCCGGCGGTGGTCTCGTTCTACTACGACCACGACGTCGACGTGCGCGAGGCCTCTATCTGGCGGTTCGGTGCCCTCTCGAACGATCGATCCTGGATCACGGACCGCGACCCGTTCCGGGCGGTCGTGACCTATCCCGCGGGCGACGAGGAATTGCGGCTCACCGTGGACGACGAGTTGAACGTTCTCAGCGTCGAACGAGGCGACGAGTAGGCGTTCCGAAAACTCGCTCCACCTGTACGGCGCTCCTCAACCGTCCGTCGCGTTCCGAACCGGACATTCGCCCCTGAAATACCCCTTGGAGAGCTTCTCGCAGTCGTCCTGGAGGCGGAGCCAGACGTCCTCGTTCTCGTACCAGGCTTGCGCCGTCGCGCAGTCGACGGTATTCCGCCAGTCGTCGGTGACGTCGGTCAGGGGCTTTCGCGTCCATTCGCCCCCGTCGACGCGGGCGAAAACCTCGTACCTGCCCCGGTCCGTTCCCCAGTCGCAGTCGGCCGCTGCCCCGTGGATCACCCCCTCGTCCAGCCCCTCGATTCGATGCGTCGATCGATGGACCGTCGCCCCGTCCCGGTCCACCCGGAAGTCGAACGTATGTGGTTCCGAATCGCGGTTCGACGCGGTGAATCGACCGAGTCGCATCGGTTCGTCCAGTTCGTCACCGACCGCCTCGAGACACCCGGCCGTCGAC
>DATFIX010000272.1:0-16111 GCA_035269625.1 Natrialbaceae archaeon | reverse complement strand
GTGGCGAAGACCAATGTCCGCGAGGCCGTCAAAGACCGGATCGGCGACCGCCTGGCGGACGATCCGGCCGCGTTCGAAAGCGTGCCGGAGGACGATGGCGAGGAGACCGACGACACCGCGCTCGATGTCGAACCCGAGAAGGACGGCGACCACGACACCGGCGAGGCCCCGACCGACGCCGAATCGGACAAGGCGGGCGATCGAACCGAGTCCGAGGAAACGGACGGGACGGACGAGCAAACCGAACCCGGGGAACCGGACGAAACGGACGAAAACGCCCAGCAGGCCTCCATGGAGGAGTACCTATGAGGTTCGAGCGGGTTCGCCTCCGGAACTTCCGGTGTTACGGCGACGCCGACCTGACGCTCGACCGGGGCGTGACGGTCATCCACGGCCCGAACGGGAGCGGGAAGTCCTCGCTGCTCGAGGCGTGTTTCTTCGCCCTCTACGGCGCGAAGGCCCTCGACGAAACGCTGGAAGACGTCATCACCAACGGCGAGGAGGAGGCCGAGGTCGAACTCTGGTTCACCCACGCGGGGGGGAACTACCACGTCGAACGTCGGATTCGGCTTTCGGGCGAACGAGCGCAGACGGCGACGTGCGTTCTCGAAACCCCGAACGACGCGATCGAAGGGGCCCGGGCCGTCCGGCGCGAGGTGGCCGACCTGCTCCGGATGGACGCCGGCTCGTTCGTCAACTGCGCGTACGTCCGCCAGGGCGAGGTGAACAAGCTCATCCACGCCACGCCGGGCGAGCGCCAGGACATGCTCGACGACCTGCTCCAGCTCGGCAAACTCGAAACCTATCGCGAACGCGCCAACGAGGCCAGACTGGGCGTCGAGGACGTGCTGGGAGAGGTCCGCGGCGAACTGTCGGGCGTCGAGCGCCAGATCGAGGAGAAAGCGGACAAGGACCTCCACGGGCGGCTGAACGACCTCGAGTCGGAACTCAACGAGGTCGAACGCGAGATCGACCGCTTCGAGGGGAACCGCGAGGACGCCGAGGGGACCCTGGAGGCGGCCCGCGAGGTGCTCGAAGAACACGAGGAAAAGCGCGAGGAACTGTCCGACATCCGGGACGACATTCAGGAGCTCCAGGAAACCATCGCCGAGACCGAGCGCGAACGTGACGACCTGAAGGAAGCCATCAGGGAGCGCCGCGAGCGCGTGGACGACCTCGAAACCGAACGCGACGAGGTGCTGGACGCGACCGACGTCGACGAGGCCGACGCCGACGCTGTCGCGGAGAAAATCGACGACCTGCGTGACGAGGATGACGCGGTCCGCGAGGAGATCACCGACCTGAGCCTCGAAACCCAGGAGATCACCGCCGAGGCCGACTCGCTCGACGAGCGCGCCGACGAACTGGAAAACCGTGCGGAATCGAAGCGGGAGGAGGCCGACGACCTGGCCGAGGACCTCGAATCGAAGCGGAACGACCTCGAAGCGCGCCGCGAGAAACTCGACGACCTCGCCGACGAGATCGGGGCCGAACGCGACCGCTTCGAGGACGCGCCGGTCGACTTCGGCGAGGCCGAGTCCTTGCGCGCGGACCTCCAGGACGACCTCGCGGACCTGCGGGAGCGGGAAACCGATCTCCAGTCGAGCATCGAGACGATCAGGGACCGGATCGAACAGGCCGAACGGCTTCGCGAGGAGGGCAAGTGTCCCGAATGCGGCCAGCCAGTCGAGGACGCCCCGCACGTGAATCGACTCGACGAGGATCGGGAGCGACTCGACGAACTGGAGAGTGACCTGGACGCGTGTCGCGAGGAGAAAGCGGAAGTCGAGGAGCGGATCGAGACGGCCGAAACGCTCGTCGATGCCGAAACCGAGGTCGAGCGCCTGGAGGCGAACCGGGACAACGTCCAGTCGCTCGTGGCGGACCGCGAGGCGTCACTGGGAGACCTCGAGGACCGGATCGAGGGGCTTCGCGAAGACGCCGACGAACTGGAAGCACAGGCCGAGACGAAGCGCGGGGAGGCGGTCGATCTCCGGGAGCAGGCCGAAGCCAAGCGCGAGGCGATCGCGGACCGAAACGAACGCCGGGAGACGCTGAAGGAGCGAATCGACCGGCTGGAACGCCTCGAATCGCTGCTGGAGAACGTCGCCGACCTCCTGGAGGAGATCGGGGACCGTCGCGAGAAGCGGGAGCAGGCGGCGACGCTGAACGAGGAACGTCGCGAACGTCTCGAGGACCTGCGAAGTCGACGCGACGAACTGGAGGACGCCGTCGACGAGGACCGGGTCGAGGAGGCCCGGGCGGACAAAAAGCGGGCAGCGGACTACCTCGAAAAGGTCGAGGCCAAACTGGACGAACTGACCGACCGCGAGGCCGACCTGCGCGACCGGATCGGCGGCGTCAGAAACGAGATCGACGAGCTCGAGGGGCTTCGCGACCGACGGGAAGCGCTCGAAGCCAGGCAGGATCGGCTGGAATCGCTCCACGAGGAAACCGAACGCCTGGAAGCGCTGTACGGCGACCTCCGGGCTGAACTGCGCCAGCGCAACGTCGAGACGCTGGAGCGGATGCTCAACGAGACGTTCGACCTGGTCTACGAGAACGACTCGTACGCCCGGATCGAACTCGACGGCGAGTACGAACTGACGGTCTACCAGAAGGACGGCGAAACGCTCGATCCGGACCAGCTATCGGGCGGCGAGCGCGCCCTGTTCAACCTCAGCCTGCGGTCGGCGATCTACCGGTTGCTGGCCGAGGGGATCGAAGGGTCGGCACCGATGCCGCCGCTCATCCTCGACGAGCCGACGGTGTTCCTCGATTCGGGTCACGTCTCCCGCCTGCTCGACCTGGTGGAGCACATGCGCGACGAGGTGGGCGTGGGACAGATCGTGGTCGTCAGCCACGACGAGGAACTGGTGGGCGCGGCCGACGACCTCGTTCGCGTCCGGAAGGATCCGACGTCGAACCGGTCGAGCGTGGAGCGCGGGGCGGAACCACTGACGGCGGACTAGCGCGGGAGCGGGTCGTCACGGCCGGAGCGCCTCCACGCCGTCACGCGCGAGGTCGGTCGCGTCGTATCCGCGCTCGCCCGCCACGGTCGCCTCGGTCACCAGGCCGGCCGCGCGGAACTCGGCCAGCAGGCCGTGCAGGTCGCTCTCGCAGAAGTCGTCGGCGTCGAGCAGCGTCCGGACCGCGAGTGGCCCGCGATCGACGAGGTCGATCAGCAACCCGAGCGACCGGTCGTCGTGGACCGCGGTGGTGATTCGCCGAACGGGTTCGGGGACGCCTTCGGCAATGGTTTCGAGTGGGGACGTCCCGTCGACCGGTTCGAGCCGGTCGTTTTCGACGTACCGTTCGCTCCCCGTTTCCGGATCGCGGACGCGGCTGGCGTCGCTGGAACGCTTGAGGAGGACGTACCGTTTGCCGGTCTCGTCCCGGACGGTGCGCATGGTCGTCGTTGTCGGTCCCGAGAATTACGCTTTCGGGTCTTCGGGGGCGTCGTCCTCACGATTTCGACGGCGAAACGCCCGGTAGATGAGATACGCGTAGCCGAAGGCGAACAGTCCGCTCGCGAAGATGCTCGCCCCGAGCACCGTCTGTCCGCGGAAATAGATCAGCATCGGCCCGAAGCAGACCGCGAAGACGGCGTAATTCACCACGAGGACCGATTTCCAGAACGCGGAAGCGACGGTCGGGGAGGCTTCGGACGCGGGAGGGGTCTCCGGAGCTTCGGGGACGTTCGGCAATTCGGTTTCGGGATCCGGCCACCGCTCCTCGGGATCGTCCTCGCGGGTGATCTTGTCGCGACCGCGACGCTCGTCCGACACGACTGCTCACAGGAGGGGACAGGGGAAAAATCAGGCGGAATCCCTGAGCGAGACTGTCCGGGAGGACTCCAGCCACGCGAGGGGGTTCTCGGCGTCGTAGATTACGACGCCGTTTTCCGTCTCGTAGGCCTCGATCGAGGCCAGTGCATCCGGCTCGTCCGGGGTGCGATCCACGGACCGATCGTGTTTACCGCCTGCGTGGTCGGACATCGAGGGCACCTCGTTTTATGGTAGGTCGTATCAGGGTATAGGCCTTGTTGCCGTCGACCGGGCAGTAACAAACTTGTTGCTGTCGGGGGGATCGTGCCGACCCGCTGTCGGAGCATGAGCGGCCCGAGACGAGACGTTTCCACCGTTTGCGCGTCGCGAAAACGCCGATAATGTATCAATTCCCGGCCATTACCGGGAGCCAAAAGTTTCAACATTGATAACGGAGAACACCGGGGACGAATGAGTTCAGTGCGATCGGAGCGGGAACCGGGCCTCGATTCGATCGAAGCGCTCGCCGTACTGGGACGAAAATACAGCTTCGAAATCCTCTCGGCGGCCGAATCGGCCAGGTCGGCGCAGGAACTCAGCGAAGAGGTAGACGTCCCGATCGCGACCTGCTACCGCCGGATCGAGGAACTGGTCGAGGTCGGACTGTTGAAATCCGAAGGGCGACAGATGTCCCGCAAAGGACGACGAACCACCGTCTATCGGCGGACGATAGACGAACTCTCGATCGATTTTACGGCCGAAGACTTCGCGCTCGACGCGACCCGTCGGTCCGAGGCGAAGACGCGATTGCAAGACCAGATGGATTGAAGTGTCCGAGCCGTCAGGCTTCCACGTTCCGTCGCGCTCTGGCCACGCCGTAGATCCCGGCCAGCACCACGGCCCCGCCGACGATCGTTATCGGATCCGGGACTTCCGAGAGCAACACGAGCGCAAGGATCGTGCTCCCGACCGGTTCTCCGAGCAGTGAGACGCTGACGAGACTCGATTCCAGGTGTTCGAGCGCCCAGTTGATCACCGTGTGGCCGAAGATACCGGGCCCGACTGCCATGCCGAGAAAGAGGAGCCATTCCCGGGGTGGGTAGGCGACCAGGGCCGATCCCTGGGCGAGCACGATCACGAGGAGGACGACCGAGCAGGCCGTATAGACCACCGTCACGTACGGAAAGAGGGCGATTCGCTGGCGGAGCGACCGCCCCGAGAGGACGTACGCGGCCGCCATGACGGCGCCGAACAGGGCGAGCGCGTTGCCCAGGGGTGGATTCAAGGCCGCCTCTTCCGTGCCCGTCGGCTGGCCGAGCGACATCACGGCAGCGCCGATCACGGCGATCACGATGCCGACAACGGTGAGTCGGGTCACGCGCTCGCCCAGCAGGAGGTACGCGCCGACGGCGACGAACAGCGGCTGCGATTGGACGAGCGTGACGCTGGCGGCGACGCTGGTGTAGTCGAGGCTGGCGAACCAGGACGCGAAGTGGGCCGCGAGCGCGACGCCCGCCAGGCCGGCGACCGCGAGGTCCCGTCTCCCGATCCGTCCGAAGTCCTCTCGATGGCGGCGCACGGCGACGGGGGCCACCAGCGCGGTCATGAAAACCACCCGGTACAGCGCCTTGACCGTACTCGGGGCCTGGCTCCACCGGACGAGAATCGCACTCGTCGACACCGCGACGACGGCAACCCCCAGTGCAGCCATCGGGGAACCGTGCTCCTCCGCCCACCCGGTCGTGTCCATCGTACTGACCGACGAACGGAATCGGTTTACCCGTTGTGAAAGCGGCGTCAAATTGGCCGGACGAAGCGAGCGGGAACGCCCCCGCGCTCACTCCAGGAGTTCCTTCGTCTTCCGGTGGCGATGCCGGAACATCGGTTCGAACCCGATCCACGCGAGAGGGCCGACGGCGTCCCCGAGGCCGTCGAACGGGAGTCGATACTCGACGCGGTCCCTGACCAGGGTTCGGTCCTCCTCGGCGTAGAACGCGTGGGTGTGGTGCCACCGGCGGAACGGTCCGGAGCGCATCTCGTCCTCGAAGACTGCAGCCCCGTCGTCGACCTCCCGCCGGGTGATGACGGAGAGCCACGACTGGCGCGGTCCGACGCCGAAGGGGCGAACCGACACTTCGATCTCGGAACCCGTTTCGAGGACGGACGGATCGGACTCGCCGTCCGGCCCCCGAACCCCCTCGATCCGGAGGTGCATCCACCGGGGAGTGAGCGCCTCGAGTCCCGAAACGTGGGAGTGAAAGTCCCAGACGTCGGCCAGCGGGGCGTCCACCCACGTCTCGCGCTGATAGGTCGGCATGTCTGAGAGAACGGGCGGAACGAACAAAACGACGGGGGTGGGCAGGTGGCGCGTGCCGCCGGGAACCGCTACTTGAGGCGTTCCTGCAGGAACGAGGGATGGGCCGCCGTGACGCCGTCGATGGCGAGGATTTCGTCGTTGATCACGTCGCCGAGGGCGTCGCCGTCCCGGGCGCGCACCTCGGCCATCAGCATGTGATCGCCGCTGGAGGTGTACAGCGCCTCGACCGAATCAAGGGCCTCGAGTTCGCGAATCGCCTCGACGTAGCAGTCGCTTTCCACCTCGAGGCCGACGAGAGCGATCGACTGACCGGGGAGCTTCTTGGGGTCGACGTCCGCCGAATACCCGACGATGACGCCCTCCTCTTCCAGTTTGTCGATGTACTTCCTGACGGTCGGTTTCGAGACGCCCGCCCGCTCGGCGATTTCTGCGTACGAGGCCTGCGCGTCCTTCTCGAGCACGGAAAGGATGCGCTCCTCGGTCGACTGGGTACTCATGCCAGATTCTTTTGCATGCAGACAAAAATATGTTTTGTTCCCAAAAAGCTTCTAATAGCTGATGGGAAACCTTTCTCGCGTTATTTGTGAACGTCGATCAGGTCGTAGGACCGCTCCCACTCGTGGTCCTCGTCGTGGTAGAGCTCGGCCGTCGGCGTCTCCGGCATGTCGCCGATGGCCCGCTTCTCCTCGTGGTAGGAGGGCCGGCTCTCGTCCTGGTAGAACCGACCGGTGAGGACCGTGCCCTCGTAGAGGGCGTCCTCGGCCTCGTGCATCATCTCCATCGCGCTCGCGCGGTCGTTGACGTCGAACTCGTAATCCTCCGAGTCCTGGATGTCGACGTACGGGACGTACTGCTTGGCGTCCTTGTTCCAGGTGGGACACTGGGTGAGGAAGTCCACGTGGGCGAACCCGTCGTGCTGGATCGCCTCGACGAGGATCTCCTTGGCCTGGTTGGGGTTGACCGCCGCGGTCCGGGCGATGTAGGACGCCCCGGAGGTGAGCGCCAGCGAGAGCGGGCGCACCGGGTCCTTGGCGCTCCCGTGGGGCTGGGTCTTGGACTCGTGTCCCTTCGGACTCGTGGGCGAGGTCTGGCCCTTCGTGAGCCCGAAGATCTCGTTGTTGAACACGATGTAGGTCATGTCGTGGTTCTCGCGGGCGGTGTGCATGAAGTGGTTCCCGCCGATCCCGTACCCGTCGCCGTCGCCGCCGGCGGCGATGACTTCGAGGTCCGGGTTGGCGAGTTTGGCCGCCCGCGCGATCGGGAGCGTCCGGCCGTGGATGGCGTGGAAGCCGAAGCTCTCGAAGTACGACGAGAGCTTGCCCGAACAGCCGATCCCGGTGACCAGCATCGTCTCGTCGGGCGAGCGCCCGACCTCGGGCATCGCCTGTTTCAGTGCCTTCAGGACGCCGAAGTCACCACAGCCCGGACACCACGTCGGCCGGGGCTCGAGCCCCGGCGTGAAGTCGTCGGTGTCCAGTTCCTGTTCCTTGCCGATGGCGTCGAATGCGCTCATGTTCAATCACCTGCTGCGGGTTCGATTCGAGTGTGGATGGTTGGCGTGTCGGTGCTGTCGTCGAGGCGGGTTTCGAACCCCTCGACGATATCGGCCGGTTCGAACGGGTTGCCGTTGTACTTGAGGAGGCTGTAGAGCTTGTCCCCGAAGCGACCGAGTTCCTTCTGGAGCACGCCGCGGAACTGCGCGGTCGCGTTCATCTCGACGACGAGCGCCTCGTCGACGCTCTCGAGGAACTCGGTGACCTCGGTGGCCGGGAAGGGCGACATCTCGCTGACGCCCAGCGCCTTGACCGAGTGCCCCTCGTCATTGAGCCGGTCGACGGCCTCGGCGACCGTCCCCTCCTGGCTGCCCCAGACGAGGATGCCGTACTCGGCGTCCTCGGGCCCGTAGTGGGTCTGGTGGGAGTTCTCGTTCAGCTCCGACCGGATCGAGTCGAGCTTCTTCATGCGGCGGTCCATCTGCTTGACCCGCTCGGCGGGGTCCTCCGTGATGTGGCCGGCCTGGTTGTGCTCGTTGCCGGTCGCGAGGAAGTGGCCGGTCTCCTGGCCGGGGATCGACCGCGGGCTGACGCCGTCGTCGGACTCGAACTGGAACCGGTGGAACTTGCCCGACTCGTCGTGGGCGGCCTCGCGGACCTCCTCCTGGCTCAGCGTGCTGCCGAGGTCCGGGTCCGGTTCGCGGTCGAAGAAGCTGGCGTCGACGGTTCGCATCTCGCCGGTCAGCTTCTGGTCGAGGATGACGATCGCCGGGATCTGGTAGTCGTACGCGAGTTCGAACGCCCGACGCGTCTGCTCGTAGGCTTCAGTGATCGACGCGGGCGCGAACACGACGCGGCTGGAGTCACCCTGGCTGGTGTAGAGGATGTGTTCGAGGTCGGCCTGTTCGGGTTTGGTCGGCATGCCCGTCGAGGGGCCGGCGCGCATCGCCTCGATCAGGACGATCGGGGTCTCGGTCATCTCTGCCAGCCCGAGTGGCTCGGACATCAGGGCGAACCCGCCGCCGGAGGAGCCGGACATCGCCTTGACGCCGGCGTGGGAGGCACCGATGGCCAGCGAGCAGGCCGCGATCTCGTCCTCGACCTGCTCGGCCACGCCGCCCACCTCGGGCAGGTGCTTCGTCATGATCGTATACACGTCGGTCCACGGGGTCATCGGGTATCCCGAGATGAACCGACAGCCGGCGTCGAGCGAACCGTAAGCGGTCGCGGCGGAGCCCGAGAGCAGGACCTGTTCCTCGTCGTGACTGCCCTCCGGCACGCGGAGGTCGTGGGTGAACTCGAACTCCGCTTTGGCGCGGTCGTGGGCCTCCCGGAGGATGGCCTCGTTCTGCTCGAGCACCTCGCCGCCCATGGCCTCGGCCATCAGTTCCTCGATCGCCTCGAGGTCGATGTCGAGCAAGGCGGCGGTCACGCCGACGCCCGCCGTGTTCCGCATCACGTTTCGCCCATACTCGCGGGCGATTCCGCGGAGGTCCATCGGGTAGACGTGCCAGTCGTTCTCCTCGACGCGGTCCTCGAAGTTCTCGATCTCGTCGACGTCGATCAGCGCCTCGTCGTAGACGATGACGCCCCCCTCACGCAGTTCGTCGAGGTTCTCTGAGAGCGGCTTTACCTCCTCGTTGTCGTACATCGCCTGCTCGTCCGGGCTCCGGGCAAAGGAGTCGCCCAGCGAGAGCAGGAAGTTGTACCCGTCGCCCCGGGACGTTACCGCGTCGGGCGCGGCACGGACCTCGACGTACGTGTGACCGCCGCGAATTCGTGACGGATAGTGTCGGTGCGTGAAAACGTCGAGCCCCGACCGCATCAGGGCCTTGGCGAAGTTCTGGCTCGTCGAGTCGATTCCGTCGCCGGAACCACCCGCAATTCGCCAGATGAGTTCGTTTTCTGTCATTGTTGGTGACCACGGTCCTGGTGGACCGTTGCTGGGATAACATAACTTTAGGGCGACTAAAGTCTTTGCTATCAAATACCAAGGATTTATCGTGAAGAATCCCCCCAATACTGCGGGAACCCGTAATTGTTGCCGGGAGAATCCAGTCAGTAATCGTCAGAGGACAGGTACGATCTGTGGATGAAAACGACGACGTCCTCGCCCCAGAGTTTGAACCGGTGTCGGTAGGCGACGTACCCGCCGAGGTGTGGCTTCACCTCGCTGGCGTCCCACGAGTAGGCGATCACGACCGGCGGCGGATCGTCCAGGGCATCGGACGGACGTGCGTCCGGCGGCGTACTGGTAATCGTGGCGTCGTACCGTTCCAGGTACCACGGAAGGGGTAGCCGGTCATACCACCCGCTCGCGGCCGGGGGCTGTAGGTTCTGGCTCTCGTTGGCCACGTAGAACAGTTGCTCGTCGCGATTGTGGGGGTTCCTGGAGCCGTAAAACAGGACGTCGGGACCGTCCTCGTGCTCCGCGGCGACGCGCTCGATCTGATTCAGCGTCCATCGGAAGTCGTTCCCGGGTTGGGTCCAGTGGGCGAACGCCTCGTTGCGCTCGGCGTCGGACGCCCGGTAGTTCACGTCGTATGCAACGCCGGCCGTCCACCCGACGACGAGAACGACGATCACCACGGCGAGCGTGGCCTCGATCGCTCGCTTTTCAGCCACCGAATCGCGACCCCACCGATAGAGCACACCCAGGCCGACGGCGGCCGGGATGGCAAGCGGGACGATGGTGTGAACGGTGCCCCACGGTGCCTTGATGTCCGTGATGATCGGATACCCCAGTAGCATGGCGACGCCCCAGTAAAACCCCAGGGCGACGAGGTCGCGAGGACCGTCCGACGAGTACCGGTCGGCGACGAACCCGAGAACGGCAAAAAGCGACGTCACGATCGCACCGGCGCCCAGTCGCTGGACGTAGTCCTCGAGGTAGGGGAGGTAGGCGTGTCCCTGGTGCTGGCCCCGGCCCCAGGTGCCCATGAACGCCTCCCAGCTTCCGGCCAGCGCCTCCTCGACGGTAACCGGGAACCCAGCAGGATTTCCGAAAGCGGCCCACAGCCCCGGCGCGTCGGTCGCCCCGCCCCGCGGTGCATAGAAGAGCACGAGGACGCCGACGAACACCAGGTAACTCCCCGCGATCGGGGGGACCCGGGCGGTGGCTCCTCCTGCCCGTCCGAACACGGCGACGTCTGCGACCAGGGCCGTCCCGAGCGCCCAGACGAGCCAGAACCACAGCACCGTGACCGCACCCGCCGGGCGAGCCAGGAACAGCCAGAACGCCACGCCGTAGTACGCCACTGCGCCCAGGTACACCCGCGTCGGGTCGTCCATCGGAAGCGCAAGTACGAGCGCCAGACCGCCTCCCGCGAGGAAAACCGCCGCCCACAGCGGTGCGGTCGCAACGCCGGACCCAGAGGGAACGAGACTGCCCGGTAGCAGGGCGGCGATCGGTCCGAGGACCGACGAGAGAACGAGCGGATTGATCGCGAGCACGACGAGTGCCGCCCGCCAGTCGAACGGGTCGGCGATTTCGACGACCCGATCGACGGCGTAGTCGACCAGTTCGCCGACGCCATCGAAACGGGCGGGGACTGGGCCCGTTCCACTACCGGCGCCACGATCGGCATCCCCACCGTCAACGCGAGGTGGAGCGGTGACATCGGAGGAGTCGTCCCCCGGCGCTTCACTGGACTCGTCACCCGGGGAATCACCCCGCCAGCGAGGAACTCGCCGGAGGAGCCGATGATCGAGCAACAGGACCCCCGCCCCGAACCAGCTGAGCGGATACACGAGCGCGTTCTCCTTCGTGGTGAAGCCCAGCGCGACGACGACCACCGCGGCGTAGAGGTAGCGGTGGTCGGCCCGATCGATCGCCCGGACGAACAACCCCAGTCCCAGCAGCATGAACGTGGCCACGAGGACGTCGTTGCGGAAGAACCGGGAATAATACAGGAGGAACGGGTTGAAGGCGAAAAGCAGCGAGAGCGCGATTGCCTCCGAGTCCCGGAGGTGCTCGCGGAACAGCCAGGCCGCGAGCGGGAGGAGTCCGCCGACGATCGCGACGACCAGGCGGAGCGTGAAGTCGTTCGCCCCGATCAGGGAGAACACGCGGGCGTCGACGTGAAAGAGGAAGGGGCCGTGGACGATCGGGCGATAGTGCCAGATCCCCGTCGCCTCGTACCGGAGCGTCCAGTAGGCGACACGGCCCTCGTCCCACTGGGCGACGCGATGGCCGAGGGCGAACAGTCGAGCGACCATCCCGGCGGCAGTGACGGCCAGGATGGCCGCCAGGAGCCGCTCGTTCGAGGCCCATCGACGCAGGCGTCGCGAATCGATCGCCATCGTTCTCCCAGGCGACGTGCGGGCTTAAACGCCTTTTGCGTTCGCGTCGGGGATGGGTGGCAACCGGGGAAAGGATCCGTCGATCCTCGCAAGTAAGTGAGGTGAGCGATACACCTTTGCCGCCAGTCGCCCACATCCCGATATGGTAGCGTTTGGATCGGCGGTCACGACGTTCGCCAACCGTGCGACCGCGCTGGAGGTGCGCTGACGATGGAGTTCTCGGATCGCGTCGAACGCGTCGAGCCCAGCGCGACGCTCGCGATCGGCAACCGGGCCAACGAACTCGAGGCCGACGGGGTCGACGTGGTCGACCTGAGCGTCGGCGAACCCGACTTCCCCACGCCGGAGAACGTCGTCGACGCCGCCAAACGGGCGCTGGACGCGGGACACACCGGCTATACGTCCTCGAACGGGATCCCCCGACTCAGGAGCGCCGTCGCCGAGCGACTCCAGGCGGACGGTCTCCCGTACGGAGCCGGGAACGTCGTGATCACGCCGGGGGCGAAACAGGCGCTCTACGAGGTCGTGCAGGCGCTCGTGGACGACGGCGACGAGGTGGTGCTCCTCGATCCGTCGTGGGTGTCCTACGAGGCCCAGGGCAAACTCGCGGGCGGGGACGTCCAACACGTCTCGACCGCCGAGTACGACTTCCAGCTCGAACCGGCCCTCGACGACCTCGCGGCGGCCGTCTCCGACGAGACGGCCCTGCTGCTGGTCAACTCGCCCAACAACCCGACCGGCGCGGTCTACTCGGACACGGCCCTGGAGGGAGTCCGTGACCTCGCCGTCGACCACGACGTCACCGTCGTCTCGGACGAGATCTACAAGGAGATCACCTACGACGGCCGGGCGACGAGCATCGCTGGATTCGACGGCATGTTCGACCGGACGGTCACCGTCAACGGCTTCTCGAAGGCCTACTCGATGACGGGCTGGCGACTCGGCTACTTCGCCGCCCCCGAAGCGCTGGTCGCCCAGGCCGGGAAGCTCCACTCCCACTCGGTGTCCTGTGCCACCAACTTCGTCCAGCACGCCGCCGTCGAGGCCATCGAAAACACCGACCACGCGATCGGTCGGATGGTCGAGGCCTTCGAGGAACGGCGGGACCTGCTGATCGACCTGCTCGCCGACGAGGGCGTCGACGTCCCCGCGCCGGAGGGCGCGTTCTATCTGATGATCCCCGTCGCCGACGACGACGCGGCATGGGCCGAGCGGGCCCTCGAAGACGCTCACGTCGCCACCATCCCCGGCAGTGCGTTCGATGCGCCTGGGTACGCCCGCATCTCCTACGCATCGAGCACCGAGCGGATCCGCGAGGGCGTCCGTCGACTCTCGAAAAACGGGTATCTGACGAACTGACGGCACCGAAAATCGTTCTCAAACTCGCCCGCTGCTCGACCTAGGCGCGTTGCCGGATCAGCGCGTCGACGATGTCGCGAGTCGACGCCAGTTCGCCCTCGTACTTCGGTTCGTATCCCGAGGCACGGCGCACCTCGCAATCGATCCCGCGTTCGTCGAGTGCCTCGGCGATAGCGTCCGCGTCGTGGTGCTGGTCGTGGCCGAGCAGGATCACGTCCGGGTCGATCGCCTCGACCGGGACGAAGATGTCCTCGGGATGGCCGGGCCTGGCGTCCTCGACCATCTCGAGGGCGGCGACCATCTCGGCACGCTGTCGCCCCGACAGCACCGGCGGGTCCTTGTGCGTGACGTTCTCCCGCCGGGCGACGATGACGTGGAGTTCGTCGCCAAGCGCGGCGGCTTCGCGGAGATAGTGGAGATGGCCAGGATGCAGTACCTCGAACGTTCCCTGTGCGATCACTCGTTTCATCGTCGGAGTTCCTCGTCGATGTCGGCCTGCGTGAAATCGAAGAACGATTCGGCGTCGGGCAGTCGCACGTCGATGACGGGCAGGTCCCTGGGCTCGCCGTAGCGGTCGAACGCCTGCCAGTCGTCGCGTCCGTACGGAGCCCCGATGATGATGTGGACCGTACCGGATCCGAACGTCCGCAGGTCCTCGTCGCTGGGCTGGAGAACGCCGTTCGGGTGGGAATGGACGCTCCCGAGCGACGAAACGTCGTTCGGGATCATGCTCGTCTTCACGGTCGCGCTGACGCTGTTGGAGGTCGTGCCCGGGATCACGAGGACGTCCGTGATCACGAGGCCGTCGTCACGAAGGCCGAGTCGATCTGCCTCGGTGCCTCGCAACAGGCCCATGTACTCGTCGGGATAGGCGTCCTCGGACGCTTCCAGGGCGAACTCCAGGGTCTCCTCGGCGATGCCGATGACCTCGCTGGAGCGAAACAGCCCGTCGAACAGCCCCATGCCAACACAGTCGCAACCCCGCGATGCTAAACGTTCCGGATGCGGGAGGGCGGCGGCGGGTGTGACCGTCGAGCCGTCTTGATAAGGGTTAAACGGGCCGGTCGCAAAGATCCGGCAAGAATGACGACAGATATCGAAGACGTCGGGGACGATGGGGAGCGGGGGAAACCGCTCGTTACCGATCTCGCCCCCGAATGCGACATGGACGATCTCGACGAGGACGGTCGCTACCTCGCGACCGTCAACGGCGTGGTCGAGTACGGGGTGTTCGTGGACCTCTCGGACCACGTCTCCGGTCTCGTCCACGAATCGAACCTCGACGCGAACTACGCCGTCGGCGACACGATGATCGTCGAACTCGACCAGGTTCGGGACAACGGCGACGTGGCGTTCAATCCCGTTCACCTCGACGAGTACGAGGTTCGCGACGTGACCTGTGAGCCCGATATCACCGAAAGCGGGCGTCTGGAGGCCCACGTCGGCGAAGAACTCCACCTCGAAGGGGAAGTCGTGCAGGTCAACCAGACCGGCGGCCCAACCGTCTTCCACGTCCGCGACGAGGACGGGATCGTCCCTTGCGCGGCCTTCGAGGCGGCCGGCGTCAGGGCCCACCCCGAGATCGACCTGGGCGACCTGGTGCGCGTGACGGGCACCGTCGACGAACGCGATGGCGGACTCCAGATCGAGGCCGACGAGATTCGCACCCTCGAGGGCGACCTGGCCGAGGACCTGCGGGAACGACTCGACGCCGCGCTCGACGAGCAGGCCGAACCCCCGGAACTGGAACCGCTCGTGGACTGGCCGGCCTTCGAGAAGCTCTACGACGACCTCCGGGACGTCGCCCGCCTGCTCCGTCGGACGGTACTCGAAAGTCGCCCGATCAGGATCCGCCACCACGCCGACGGCGACGGCATGTGTGCGGCCGTCCCGGTCCAGCGCGCGCTGGAACGGTTCATCGAGGCGACCCACGAGGACCCCGAGGCGCCCCACCATCTCTTCAAGCGCCTCCCGAGCAAAGCACCCTTCTACGAAATGGAGGACGCGACGCGGGACCTCAACTTCGCGCTGGAGGATCGGGCGCGACACGGCCAGAAGCTCCCGCTGTTGCTCATGCTCGACAACGGGTCGACCGAAGAGGACGTCCCCGCATACCGGACCCTTACCCACTTCGACATCCCGATCGTCGCGCTGGATCACCACCATCCCGATCCCGAGGCGGTCGAACCGCTGCTCGAAGCCCACGTCAACCCCTATCTGTACGACGAGGACTACCGCATCACGACCGGGATGATGTGCGTCGAACTGGCGCGGATGATCGCCCCCGAACTGGAAAACGATCTCCGTCACGTCCCGGCCGTCGCCGGCATCGCCGACCGGTCCGAGGCCGAGGCGATGGACCAGTACCTCGACCTGGCCGCCGAAGCCGGTTACGACGAGACGACCCTCCGGGACGTCGGCGAGGCGCTGGACTACGAGGCCTTCTGGCTCCGGTACGACTCGGGCCGGGAACTCATCTACGACGTCCTGAACGTCGGCAGTGACGACGAGGAGCGCCACCACGAACTGGTCTCGTTCCTCGCCGAGCGCTCGCGCGAGGACGTGGAGCGACAACTCGACGCCGCCATGCCTCACGTCGAACACGAGGGACTGGCCAACGGCGCCCACCTCTACCGCATCGACGTCGAGAAGTACGCTCACCGGTTCACCTACCCCGCCCCGGGCAAGACGACCGGCGAGATCCACGACCGCAAGGTCGAGGAGACCGGCGATCCCGTCATCACGATCGGCTACGGCCCGGACTTCGCCGTGCTGCGCTCGGACGGCGTCAGGCTGGACATCCCGACGATGGTCTCGGACCTCGAAGAGACGATCCAGGGCGGCGGCGTCAGCGGCGGTGGCCACCTGGTGGT
>DATFIX010000271.1:0-4038 GCA_035269625.1 Natrialbaceae archaeon | reverse complement strand
GCCGTCCACTTCGAGCCGTCGCCACGGCCGGCCTCGCGGTTACGGCCGTCTGGGGCGTCCTCGTCGTCCTCGTTCTCGGCAGTCTCGTCGTCGATCTCCTCACGGTCGGGATCGACCAGTCGCTCGCGCAGGACGTCGAGGACGACCTGCTCCCCGTCCTCGTCGCGTTCGTCACGATTCTCGTCGTCCCGGCGCTCGTCTTCCTGCAGGACTGGCGAGGGTCTCGCTGACCGCCGGTTGTCGCCGGTTCCGAGCTTTCTGGGGGTCGTCAATCCCCGCTCGAAACGGTCGAGTTCGGTTCCGTCGGGGGCGAGTAATCGCCCAGTTCCGGATGGGTTTCGCGCATCCAGACGAGCGTGACGGCCCCGGAGACGAACATCGCGAGCGCGGTGACGTAGAAGGCGGTCTCGATCGAGGCGAGGTCCGCGGTGACGCCGATGACGATTGCCCCGAACCCGTACCCCGCGTCGCGCCACATCCGGTAGACGCCCAGGCCCGTCGCCCGCCACGTCGGGTGGGCGGCGTCCCCGACGACCGTGATCAGGTTCGGGTACAGCAGGGCCATGCCGACGCCCGTCGCGCCCGCCGTCGCGATCCAGGCCCAGTATCCCTGGACCCAGACGGTCGCGAGCACGCCCGCGCCGGCGAGGAACATCCCGGCGACGACGGGCGGTCGCCGTCCGACGTCGTCGGCGAGTTTCCCGGTATAGAGCTGTAACACTCCCCAGACCGCGCCGTACGCGCCGACCACGACGCCGACCGCCTCGACCGAGAGGCCCGCGGTCGTGAGATAGAGCGGGTAGGCGATCCAGACCAGCGCGTCCACGAACTTCTCGACGCTCCCGGCCTGGGCGGCCGCGAACAGCGTTCGATCGCCCCAGGTCGCGCGCTTCAGCACCTCGCGGAAGGGGAGGTCGGCGTCCTCGTCGTCACCCTCGCCGTTGCTGGCCTCCGCTTCGGCGTACGGGAGTGTCTCCTCGACGAACAGCATCGCCACAACGAGCGCGAGGACGACGACCGCTGCGAGGAAGTAAAACGGCGCGGGGCGGAGGCCGTACTCGGCGGCGATGACGCCCGTGACCCACGCGCCGACGGCGACGCCGCCGTATCCGAACGCCTCGTCGAGACCGACGGCGAACCCCCGCACGTCCTCGCCCGCCAGGTCGATCTTGGCGTTGACGCTCATGCTCCAGGCCAGCCCCTGGTTGATCCCGAGCAGGACGTTCCCGAGGCTGATCCACCACCAGTTCGGTGCGTACACGAGGACGACCGGTATCGGGAGGGCGACGACCCACCCCGCGATCAGGATCGGTTTCCGGCCGTACGTTTCGGCCCACTTCCCGCCGTAGAGGTTGAGCACCGCCTTGACGAACCCGAAACTCACCACGAACGAGCCGATGACCAGGATCGACTCGACGCCGAGGACGTCCCGGCCGATGATCGGCACGACGTTGCGTTCCGCCCCGATGGTCAGCCCCACGGCGAACACCGTGAGCAACTGGAGGGCGAACTGCTGCCAGTTCGCGCGAATCCCTTGCCGGAAAGACTCGTCCCTTTCTGGGTCCGTCATCTCGTGGACGAACACGGGGGACCGGACGGATATGGATGTCGCCGATCAGGCGAGATCGTCGACCACCTCGGCCGTCGAAACGACCGTCGCGAACTCGCCCGAAAGGTGGGCCAGCGCGGTCCGGTGAACCGTCTCGGCCTCGAAGGTCTCCTCGCCCAGCGACCGCTCGAAGGTGGCCGTCGCGTCCGACACGACGGAGACGTCGAATCCCCGGTTCTCGGCCATGCGGACCGTCGTCGAGACGCAGTGGTCGGTGGTCAGGCCACAGACGACGAGCGTGTCGTAGCCGTGCTCGCGGAGCCACGGTTCGAGGCCGGTGTCGACGAACGCCCCGTTGACGTGTTTCACGAACTCGGCCTCGCCCTCGATCGGTTCCACATCTGGGAGATACTCGAACCCTGGCTTGCCGCGCTTCAGGGGTGACCCGGCCTCCCGGGAGTCGTGCCTGACGTGGACCACGGGCATGTCGCGCTCGCGCCAGGCGGCCAGCAGTTCGGCCGCTCGCGATTCGGCCTCGGGATCGTTCCGGATCCCCCACGCGGGATCGTCGAATCCCCGCTGGAAGTCGACGAGCAGGAGGACGGCGTCCTCGGGAAGCGTCGTCGCCATGCGTTCGCCACGTTCGTACGGTATCGGCAAAACCGTTGCTCCCCCTCTGGACGAGCGGCCTGGAATTTCCGCTCGGTTAGAAACTGAAAGAATTAAATATTCTCCTGGAGGACAGTCGATCAATGTTCCCGGAGCGGATCGAGACCGACCGGTTGGTCCTCGAACGACTCTCTCGCGACGCGGTGGGCATCCTCGACCTCCACCGCCACCTCGCCGCGGACAACGACAACGCCCGCGAGGAACTGCAATACCTGCCCTGGGGACCCTTCGAGACGCCGATGGGAACCCGCGAGTGGATCCTCGAGGCGGAGCGCCGGTGGGACGACGGCGACCGCGCGACGTACCTGCTCCGCGCCGGCGAAAACCTGGAGGGGCCGGGCGACCTCGTCGGCGTCAGCTATCTCGATTTGTTCTGGGAGCGCCGGGCCGGCGAAATGGTCGTCTGGACGCGCAAACCCTACTGGGGCCGGGGCCTGCTCGTGGAGTTCGCGATGGAACTGCACGACCTCGCGTTCCTTGATCTCGACCTCGAAATGATGATCGCCGAGTGCTTCGAGGAAGCCGAACCCCTCCGGGAACGCTACGAGACCTACGTCGAGTCCTTCGACGGCCACTACGACGGTCTGCTCCGCAACCAGGTTCCGGCCGACGGCGAGGTGAAGAACGTCCACCGGTTCACCCTCTCGCGCGAGGAGTACCTCCGGACGACCGGCCGACTCGACGAGGCGTCCGAGGACGCGGCCCAAACTCCGACGCCCGAGGCCGACTGACCGGGTGGGGACATTTCACACGCCTGCCGAAAGGTTTTCGTCTTTCTGTTCCTCGTCGGAATCGTGATGTTTCCGGCGGCGATCGAAACGGATCGACTGCGCCTCGAGCGGTTCGACCACGAGCACGTCGATCCCTTCGAACTGTACGAGGTGACGACCGACCCCGAGAACGAAACGGTCTGGCGGTACGTTCCCTGGGAGCCGTCCGAGACGGTGCACGACGCGGCCGAATACGTCGACGACGCGGTCGAGCGCTGGGAGGACGCCGAGGCGGCCGAGTACGTCGTTCGTCCCCGCCAGGGAGCAGCGGAGGCGGGCGGGTTCGCCGGCGTCACGCTCCTCGATCTCGACTGGGACCGTCGAAGCGGCCAGCTCGCGATCTGGCTTGCCAGGCCGTTCTGGGGACGCGGGTACAGCGCCGAGCGCGCGACTGCCCTCCTCGCGCTGGCGTTCGATCGGCTCGACCTCGAAGTGGTCGAAGTCACCCACAACGTCGAGAACGACACGTCCCGGCAGGCGATCGAGAAGTACGTCGAACGATTCGGTGGGCGGCGCGAAGGAGTCCTGCGAAACTACGTCGCATACGGCGATACGGTGAGCGACGAGGTGCGATACACGATTTCCCGCGACGAGTGGCGGGCGAACCGGCCCGAGGACCTGGGCGTGGAATTGATCGACGATCCGGCGGACGGGAACGACGAACGTCGAGGAGGGAACCGATGAGCGACCACGACCTCTTTCCAGCGACGATCGAGACCGAGCGATTGCGGCTCCAGAAATTCGACCGCGAAATGGTCGACACCCTGGACCTCTACGAGGTCATGGGACGGAGCGAGACGATCGAGGCGGAGACGCGATACCTCGCGATGGAGCCCCACGACACGCCCAACGACGCCCGGGAGATGATCGTCGGCGCAGCGGAGCAGTGGGACGACGCCGAGAGTGCAATTTACGCGATCCGTCCGCGAGAGGGTGAAGACGGTGCCGGCGAGATCGCCGGGACGACCAACCTGGCAATCCTGTGGGATCGCCGGGAGGCGCGTCCAGGCATCATGCTCAGGAAGCCCTTCTGGGGCCGGGGCTACAGCG
>DATFIX010000270.1:0-28431 GCA_035269625.1 Natrialbaceae archaeon | reverse complement strand
CTCAGTCCGAACGCGTAGGCCGTCATCTCCTTGGCCTCCTGCGGGCTCGTCGGCGTCAGCATCGGCATCCGGACGAACCGGGCGTACTGGCGCGAGTCCTGCTCGTTTTGCGAACTCCACATGTTCGGATCGTCGGCGACCGACAGCACGAATCCCCCGCGCACGCCCGATCGCGCGAGCGACATGAGCGAGTCCGCGGTCACGTTGATCCCGACGTGCTTCATGATGGCCATCGACCGGAGCCCCGACTGCGAGGCGCTGATGGCCGTCTCGAGGGCCGTCTTCTCGTTGATCGAGTACTCCATGTAGTACTCGAACGCGTCAGCGTCGGCCCGTAACGTGTCGCCGATCTCGGTCGATGGGGTCCCCGGGTACGCGGCAATCGCGGCGGCACCGCCCTCGACTGCGCCGCGAGCGATCGCCTCGTTACCCAGGAGCAGCTTCCGTGTACCCTGCGTCCCTTCTATCATGATTATTTACCTCTTGTCCCGAGAGGACTATGGTCAGGTATTCAGTTATAGTTTTTGTCTCTTATTCGATTGCGATAAATTTGGGAGACGGTAGCACGATGCTGGGTCATGGTATACTGTGACACATAACGAAAATTGCATGTCATTGGAACACATGCATCGGCAGAAATCTCCGGGAAGGGCCGACGATTGGGATCGTGACGTGGCGGCGTTCCAACCGATTTCGAGTGCCGAATACTGACAGGCGATGCCCTGTAAATTGGTAACAAAGAGTAGCCACTACGCGACCGAGCGACATGGGCCGCCATTCGACCGGGATCGGCCGTCGATCGGGCGTTCAGACACTTACTCGCGGTAACATTTCGCGCCGGGGAGCTGCGCCATTCGCGTTGCTGCGATGGCAACGCGACCCGGGGCCGATCCGCCCCGAGTCAGTATTGTGTAGTTCTGACAATATCGGACAAGCGATCGTGTCAGAACCCGGACGATGACCGCCCGAAAACGTGCAAACTGGTACCAAATACTCCGGTCGGATCGCCACCCTACAGCGGGGTCCGAGTGACGTGGCGACACGGCGCAGATCTATAAAGATATAAATTTATTGGCGGAGGATATTGTTAAACATGCTTTAAATGGAGGCTCGGTCCTTATCGGTGGTCCGAGTGTACGTATTCCCTGAGAAGGGGCAGTATAACAAACGATCAAGCCAAATTCGGTAATGGCGGGTCCCGATCATGACTGGAAGTAATACAATCACGATAACGGAGGGGGTTCCGTGAAGGGCCTCGCGCTCGCACTCGCGCCACTGGGAACGCTGTTCGTCGGCGTCCTGTTCGCGCACGTGGTAGACGAGCCGCTGAGGCGCCGGGAACCCTCTCTCCCTGGCATCGTCGCATCGCTGTTCTTCGCAATCACCCTGCTTTTCACGTGGCAGCTGTCCACCCGGGAGTTGCCCATCGACTACCAACTCGTCGGGAGCAACGTCGAGCTGGTGATCACCGAACTGGGCATCTTCGTGGCCGTCGCCGCCACGCTGGCAGGGTTGCTGGTGTCGATCTACACGATCGCCAGCGACGAGCACGCGGGCGGGAGCGAGGTGTACTTCCCGCTCGTGTTCGCGCTGGTCGCCGGCGTGATCGGCATCGGGTTCGCGAACGACCTGTTCACGCTGTACGTGTTCTTCGAACTGATGGCCGTCGCTACCTACGCGCTCGTCCCGTTCGACGTCGGGCGCGCCGAGGCCGTCGAGGCCGGATTCAAGTACCTCGTGATGAACGCGGTCGGCGCGGTACTGGCCATCTTCGGCATCTCGCTGATCTTCACGACGGCCGGCGGGACGGACGCCGGCGCAACGCTGGCGCTGGGCGAACTGCAGACCCAGCTCGCCGGGATGACCGAACCGGAGATTTACCCGGTGTACGCCGGCCTCCTGTTCATCACGATCGGGTTCGGCGTCAAGTCCGCACTCGTCCCGCTGCACACCTGGGTGCCGGACGCGTACTCCGAAGCGCCGTCGGGCATCAGCGCGCTGCTCGCCGGGATCGCGACGCCGGCGGCGGTCATCGCGATGATCAAGTGTCTCGCGGTGTTCCCGCTCGACACCGTCCCCGTCGGCCTCATGCTGATGGTGTTCGCGGTCGTCACCATGACGGTCGGGAACCTGCTGGCGCTCCAGCAGAGCGACGTGAAACGCCTGCTGGCGTACTCCTCGATTCCGCACATCGGGTACGTTCTCTTCGGGTTCGGCATCGGGTTCCACTACGGCTTCGACATTGCCTTCGACGGGGCGCTGTTCCACATCCTCGCGAACGTGTTCATGAAGGGCGGGGCGTTCCTCGCGGTCGGCGTCGTGCTCTACCAACTCCGCAACACGGAACTTGCGGGCGTTCGGGACCTCGAGTCGCTCGAAGGGATCGCCTACCGGATGCCGGTCGCCGCGGTCACCCTCTCGGTCGCCGTACTGGCGCTGGCCGGCGTTCCGCCCCTGGCCGGCTTCTGGGGCAAACTGTTTATCGTCCTCGGGGCGGCCCGGGTTAGCGACGTCGGCGTCGGCGCCCTGCTGGCGCTGATCGTCATCGGGAACTCGTTCCTGTCGCTGGGATACTACCTCCCGCTGATCAAGCACATGGTCGCTCGCCCCGACGAGGGCGGCGTGATCGAGAGCGTCCAGCGCGCGCCGACGATGCTGGCGCTGCCGCTGGCGCTCGCGACGCTGGCGATGATCCTGCTCGGGATCCTTCCGGCTCTCGGCCTGGAAATCGTCCACCCCGCAGTGAACTACCTCGTCGAACTGGCGGGGACTGCCGGCTTCCTGGGGGTGATGCCATGGTGACGCTCGCTGGCTGGGCCAGTCTCGGCGGCGTCGTCATCTTTGCGGCCCTCGCCGTGATCCTGAGCGACATGCTGAAGTCGATCCTGTCGCTGACGATCGCGAGCGTCTCACTGGCGGCGTACTTCTACCTGCTCGGCGCGCCGTACGCGGCAGTGTTCGAGGCGATCGTGGCGGCCGGGCTCATCACCGTCCTGTTCCTGTTCATGGTGAGCCTCACCGACACGAGCGTCGTGGAACGCCTGGAAAGTCGGAAGGCGACCCTGGTCGGGGTCTTTGCCCTGGCCTTCATCGCCGTCGCCGGGTTCCTGTGGCTGTCGTACTTCGGCGAACTCGGCGTCGCTGCCCAGTCGAACTTCGGCGACTTCGGCGAGGCGCTGTGGACCGGGCGGTCCATCGACGTGCTCGCCGTCACGATCCTGATCTTCGTCGGCGTCATCGGATCGATGCGCCTGACGACGGCCGGGATGGAAGCGCTCGACGAAGAACCGGAGACGTGGGAAGAACCGTCGGCCGAGAGCGAGGCAGGTGGTTCGGCCGGGACCAGTTCCGACGACGAACCACAGGAGGAGGTAGCATGAATCCGAGTACGATCGCGTTCGGTGTGGCGCTGGTCCTGGTGGCCGTCGGTCTGATCGGCGCGATGACCGGGCGGAACGTCGTGAAGACGATCATCGGCATCGAGTTGATGTCCAAGGGCGTGTTGCTGAACTTCGTCGCCGGCGGGTACTCCGGCGGGGAGGCGATCGTCGTCCTGCTGGTCCTGATCGACGCCATCGTCGTCGCCGTCATGATGGGGATGACCGTGGCGGTGTATCGCCAGTACGGAACCCTCGACGTCGAACGCCTCGGGAGGTTAACATGGTAACGTCAGAGCTAACGACCGAGCGACAGTCCATGCCGGCCGCCATACTGGGGGCCGTCGTGGCGGTCGCGATCATCGGCGGTATGGCATTCCAACTGAGCAACGGGGGTGCGGAGACGACCGAGCTGTACGCGCTGCTCGCGATCGCGACCCCCTTCGTGGGCGTCGCACTCCTGCCGGTCGTCGCCATGGGTGGCGACGCGATGCGCAAGTGGTTCGCGGTCGGCATCGGCGCGCTGACCGGGCTGCTCACGCTCGCGATCCTGCCCGAGGCGCTCACCGGCGAGCCGCTGCACTACACGTACGACTGGGCCGAACCGGTCGGCGTCACGTTCGGGCTCTACCTCGACGGCCTCGGCGCAGTGCTGGCGGCCATCGCCGGCGTCGTCGGCGCGCTCGCGCTCCTGTTCTCGACCCGATTCATGGAGCGCGAGTCCGGGCTCACGCGTTACTACGCCCTGACGCTCCTGTTCGTGGGCGGGATGGTCGGGTTCGGCCTGACCGACAGTCTGATCGCCGTCTACGTCTTCTGGGAGGTGCTCGGGCTGTGCTCGTTCGGCCTGATCGCCTTCTGGATGACGGACCCCCGGTCGTTCCGGGGCGGCATGAAGGCGTTCATCGTCACCCGGTTCGGTGACATCGGCCTGCTTGCCGGCATCGGGCTGCTCTACGCTGCGACGGGGACGTTCTCCATCCAGAGCATCGTCGAGCAGGCCGGGGCTGGATTGATCGAGCCCCAGTGGATGCTGACCTGGGCCGGCGCGCTGTTCATCCTCGCGGCGATGGGCAAGTCGGCGCAGTTCCCGCTGCAGGTCTGGCTGCCGGACGCGATGGAGGCCCCGACCACCATCACGGCGCTCATCCACGCCGCGGCGATGGTTAACGCCGGGATCTACCTCATCGCGCGCACCCTCCCGATCTTCAACAGCATGGGGTGGTGGCTCGACGCGATCCTCGTGATCGGGACCGCGAGTGCGTTCCTCGCGGCGCTGATGGCGACCTACGCGACCGACCTCAAGCGCGCGCTCGCGTACTGCACCATCAGCCAGCTCGGCTACATGATGGCCGGGCTGGGGATCGTCGGCGGACTGCTCCCGGCGACCTTCCACCTGCTCTCGCACTCACTGTTCAAGGCGCTGCTGTTCCTCGGCGCGGGATCGGTCATCTACGCGCTGGGCGGCACGGTCCACAAGCACGTGGACATGCGCGAGAACGCGGGCGTCGCGAACTTCGACCAGATGCCGATCACGAACCTCACGTTCCTGATCGGCCTGCTGGGCCTGATCGGGTTCCCCGGGTTCAACGGGTTCTGGAGCAAGGAACTGATCCTGGGTGCCGGACGGGCCGGCGACGCGCTCGAACAGGTCGCGTTCGTCGTGCTCGCGATCACGGCCGTGCTCACGGTCGTCTACTCGATCCGCATCTACCACTTCGTGTTCCGCGGCGAACCCGAGAAGGAGGTCGAGGAGTCGCCGCTGGCGATGAAGCTCCCGCTGGTCGTCCTGGCGGCGCTGACGGCCACCTCGTGGCTGGCGGTCGACCAGTTCTCCCACGCGCTGGAGCGGTCCTACCCGGCAGCACTCGACGTCCACGCCTACGACCTCGGCGGCCTCGTCGAACACGTCGCGACGATCGAAACGATCGCGCTGACCGTCGGCATCCTGGCTTTCGGGTACGCCGGGTTCCGCTACCGGAAGTCGATCTACGACGCTGCACCCGCGGCTATCCCGCGGATCCTGGAGCAGCGGTACGGCATCAACGGGCTGTACCTCCGGTTCGTCGACCTGTACCGGGACGTCTGTGGCGTCGTGCGCCGGAGCCAGACGGGCGACCTCAACTACAACACGGTCGGGGTCGTCCTGGCGTTCCTGATCGGGATCGCAGTGTTGCTGGTCTGATCGGGACCACGGGACCGCCGACCCCTCGGCGGCCTCGACCCCCCGTCACGCGACGAACGTGACTGGATCCGGATACGATCCGCCGGGCGTTTCGAGTCGGGATCAATAATCATAATTCCTCAGGTAATTCCCCCGGATCCGCCCCGGTTTTCGTCCTGATTGCGAGCAATTACCACACCACAGGAGCGGGTCAGAGGTCACAGTCTTTCGCGATCCACACATATCTGTCTGAGAGAATAATTCGATAGCGCTCATTAAAACAGTCTCTAAATGAAGGGAAGTACCTTATTGAAATTCTCGCACTAGGGACAATCGGAGAGCCATGGCCAATCAACTGATTCTGGCACCCCCGATCGCCTTTCTCGTCTTCTTACTGGTCGGTGCGGTAATCGATCGCGTCGGGGTTGCCATCGCGGACGAACGGAGCGGCGACGGGGCGTTCAGGAGGGCCTACGCCTGCGGCGAGGACCTCGTCGGAACGCGCACCCAGCCGAGATACAAACTGTACCACGTGGGGATCGGATTCACGATTATTCACATGGCAGTGTTGCTGATCGCGACGATGCCGACGAGCGGAGCCGACGGAACGGCCGCGCTGGGCGTGACGTTGCTGGGGGTCGTCGGCCTGTCGCTGTTCGCACTGCTGAAGGCCGGTCTCGAACCATGACACCCGCAAACCAACCACCACAAAACGGAGGGTTTCCATAATGTCCAAGCTCATCGACTGGGCCCGCAAGCAGTCGCCGTGGGTCCTGCACATGAACTGCGGGAGTTGCAACGGGTGCGACATCGAGATCGTCGACGCGCTGATGCCCCGGTACGACATCGAGCGGTTCGGCATCAAGCAGGAAGGGACGCCGCGACACGCGGACGTGTTGCTGTGTACCGGGCCGGTCACCCGTCAGATGGCACCCCGCCTGGAACGGATCTACGAACAGATGCCGGAGCCACGGTTCGTGATCGCCGTCGGGACCTGTGCCTGCTCGGGCGGGGTCTTCCACGACCACTACAACTGCCTGGGCGGCATCGACCAGGTCGTCCCGGTCGACATGTACATCCCGGGCTGCTCGGCGAACCCCGAGGCGATCATCGACGGCGTCGTCAAACTCCTCGAGGGCGAACCGGAGGAGGCCGAACTCGGCCGGACGGAACCGCCGGCGGCCGAGACCGAACCGGCAGTCGAGGAACCGACAGCAGGAGGTGATTAGATGGACGCAGACGAACTCAAAGCGCAAATCGAAGACGACATCGGCGACCTCATCACGGAGACCCGGCGTGGACGACCGCGTCGGATCGAGGTCGTCCTGGAGGACCCGGACCGGATCGTCGAGATCATGGAGTACCTCACCGGCGAGGGGATCAAGCACCTCTCGACGATCACGGGACGGGACGACGGTACCGACGTGGAACTGCTGTATCACATGCTCCAGTACGGCGAGGAGCAGGGCGACGGTGACCTCGGCGACGCGAACATGGTCACCGTCCGCACCTTCGTCCCCAAGGGCACCCCGCGGATCGACTCGATCACCGACGTCGTCCCCGGGGCGGCCCTGTACGAGCGAGAGATCATCGACATCCTCGGCGTCGAGTTCGAGGGCCATCCCAACCCCGACCAACTCCTCCTCCCCGACGATTGGGGCGAAGACGAGGCGCCGCCGCTCCTGAAGGACGAGGAGCCCGACGAAGCGGAGGTGGACGACTGATGTCGGGTGGATCCGACGAGCGCATCCCGGTCGGCCCACAGCACCCGTCGCTGAAGGAGCCAGCCAACTTCATGCTCGACGTCGACGGCGAGGAGATCACGGGCGCCGACCTCACGCTGTCGTACAACCACCGTGGCATGGAGGAGGCCGCCCAGCGCAAGGACTACCTCCAGAACATCTACCTCCTCGAGCGGATCTGCGGGATCTGCTCGCACAGCCACACCACGGCCTACGTGCAGGCCGTCGAGGAACTGATGGACGTCGAGGTGCCGGATCGCGCGAAATACATCAGAACCCTGATCGGCGAACTCGAGCGCCTGCACAGCCACCTGCTGTGGCTGGGCGTGGGCGGCCACGAGATGGGCTTCGACACGCTCTGGCACTACGCCTGGCGCGACCGCGAACTCGTGCTCGACTCGCTGGAGGAACTCACCGGCAACCGCGTCCACTACGCCATCAACACGCTCGGCGGCGTCCGCGAGGACGTCGAGGAGGACCAGTTCCCGATGCTCCGGGAGAACCTCGAGGAGGTCAAGGAGCGCGCGGCGTACTACGCCGAGGTCGTCCCCGAGGAAGAGACGGTCCTGATGCGGTGTGAGGACGTGGGCGTCATCTCGCGTGAAACCGCGAGCGAACTGTGTGCCGTCGGGCCGACCGCCCGGGCCTCCGGCGTCCCCACCGACGTGCGCAAGGAGGACCCGTACGCGGCCTACGACCAACTCGATTTCGACGTCATCACCCACACGGACGGCGACCTGCTCGCACGGGTGATCGTCCGCCTCGAGGAGATCGTCGAGAGCTGCAAGATCGTCGAGCAGGTGCTCGACGACATGCCGGAGGGCGACATCACCGGTGCGAACCGGCCGACCCACACCCTCTCGAACATGGTCGAGGAGGGCGAGGCCATCAGCCGGTACGAGGCACCCCGCGGCGAGGACCTCCACTACGTGAAAAGCGACGGTACCGATACACCGGAGCGCGTGAAGGTCCGCGCGCCCACGATGGCCAACTGGCCGACGGTCGTCGAGGGCCTCAAGGGCAGTTACATCGCGGACACCCCGATGATCGTCGCCGGGATCGACCCCTGTATCAGCTGTACCGCACGCATCGGCGTCGAGGTGACCGGCGACGCCGCCGTCTCGATCGATGGTGGCGACCGGAAACTCAGCCTCGATGATCTGAGCGATTACGCAAAAGACTGGTACGGCCAGGAGGTGAACTGACGTGAGCTTTGCAATGGATCTGGTGTACCTGCTGGTCTTCCCCGGGTTCCTGTTCCTCTCGACGGCCGGGATGGCCGTACAGTACGTCGACCGCAAGCTCTACGCGAAGGTGCAAAACCGGGTCGGCCCGCCGGCCGTCCAGCCGTTCGCGGACTTCCTGAAGCTGCTCTCGAAGGAGAGCATCGTCCCCGAGGCGGCCGAACGGGACGTCTTCGTGGTCGCTCCGCTGTTCGGCCTGGCGGGCGTACTGACGGCGATCCTCTACGTCCCGGTCTGGGGCGCGGAGGCCGCCTTCGCCTTCCAGGGCGACCTCGTCGTCGTCCTCTTCCTGCTGTCGATCCCGTCGTTCGCGCTGTTCTTCGGCGGGTGGCACTCCCGGAACCGCTTCAGCGACGTGGGCACGCTCCGGACGCTGACACAGCTGTTCGGCTACGAGGTGCCCTTTTTCCTCGCCTGCCTCGCGCCCGCGATGGCGGCCCAGTCGTGGGAGATCTCGACCGTGATGACCACGCTCGCCGAGAGCCCGCTCGCGCTGGTGTTGCTCCTGCCCGGCTTTTTCGTCGGGCTGCTCTCCCTGCAGGCGAAACTCGAGCGCGTCCCCTTCGACGCGCCCGAGGCCGAATCCGAGATCGTCGGCGGGGCGCTCGTGGAGTACTCCGGGCGCAAGCTCGCACTGTTCCACATGACCAAGGACATCGAGTTCGTGGTCGGCGCGGGCTTCCTCTCGGCGCTGTTCCTCGGCGGGACCGCACCGCTGTACGGAATCGCCGGCCCGGTCGGCGGGTTCGTCGCCTTCGCGCTGAAGGTCCTGTTCGTGGTCGTCCTGCTGACGGTCGTCAAGGCGGCGTTCGCCCGCGTCAGGATCGAGCAGTCCGTCGGCGTGTTCTACAAGTGGGCCGTCGGGATCGCCATCGTACAGCTGTTGATCGTCATCGCCGCCGCTTCGGCCGGAATCGGAGGGCTGTAACCATGAAAGGAATCCCAGGACGCGTCATTCCGGAAGCGCTCAGGACGCTCGGCAAGGAACGAGCGACGGTCAAGTACCCCCACGAGGAGGCCGATCTGGCGGACCGGTTCCGGGGCAAGATCGAGTACGAGGCCGACCCCTGTACCGGCTGTGGCCTCTGCGAACGGGTCTGCCCGGCCGACGCCATCGAGACCGAGAACGACGGCGAGCGGTTCGTCTGGCGCTACGACATCTCGCGGTGTCTGTACTGCGGGCAGTGCACCGAAGCCTGCCCGCCGGACGCCATCGTGTCGGGCCAGGACTTCGAACTCGCCAGCGGCAACAAGGAGAACTTCGTCGAAGAGTACGGGTTCGAGCGCTGACGAGTAGCAGTCACGTCATCGATCGCCCGTCGTGACGAGTGCACGGGGGTGCCGGGTCACGATGGCCGATCGGGACAGGGCCGTGGCGATTTTCACGACCGCTCCGATCGAGACAGGGCCGTGGCGATTTCTTCGACGACCCGTTCGATAGCCGTTTCCACTGCCGGAGAGAGATCCTCGGACTCGTCGATCGACGCCGGCTGGATCCCCAGCATCGTGATCGTCGCACCAGTCTCGCGCTCGAGGTAGTCGGTGAGCAGCGTGAGCGGGTAGGCGTGCGAGGAGAAGGACGTCTGTGCGAGAGCCTCGGGGTCGACGGGCTTGAACTCGCCCGGATCGCCGCCGAACTCGACGGCGTCCACGAGGAGGACGTGATCCGGGTCGAAGGCCTTCACGACGGAGGTGTAGTTCTCCGGCGCGGTGCCGCCCTCGACGACGCGCAGGCGGTCGGATTCCTGCTCGGCCAGGCGACGCGCGATCAGCACGCCGGCCGCGTCGTCGCCCCGCAAATCGGACCCGACGCCGACGACGACGAGTCGGTCCCCGGGTTCGAGGGTGAGTAGTTCGTCCACGACGGCATTCGGTCGCCCAGTCCGATAAGGGTCCCGTCCCGGGCGTGTGAGGGCCGTCGAGGGACGCTGATCGTGCCCACGTCCACGCTTGCCGGCGCGCCGTCAGGCACCTCAAATGGAAGGCTAGCAGGTTTTGTCCGAGTGACGAGTATTACTAGTCGTCGAGCGAATCGTACGGCTCGATCCAGCCGAACTGCCGACGGACGGGGTCGAAGGCCCCGAACTATCCAGCCATGGTCGATCAATTCGAACTCCTGTTCGCGGTCGGGCTCGTGGGGAGCTACGTGTGTTTCGTCGCCCTCCGCCTGTACCACGACGCCGTGGCGTCCCCGAAACCGACCACGGGACCGGACGGACCCGACGGCCACCCCCAGCCGACGCCGGGGGCCAGGGTGGACGCAACCGGGAGTGATCCGAACCTCGACCTGGACTGCGACCGCGCGGTCCAGTGCGAGTGCTGTGGTGCGGTCAACGAGTGCGAATACCGGTACTGCTGGAACTGCGTCTCGCGACTGCCGTGAGTTTGGCCGGACGGGCCTTACGAACGGGGGGCGCGAAGACCTTTTTCCCCTTCCTGTCGTTCTCGTAACCGATGGCGATGTTCGCCGAGAGCGTCGCGAAGTCGATTCACGATCGCCGCGACGGCGTCCGGTCCGCCGTCGGCGAGCGTCCGCTCACGGTTCTCGCCCTGATCGCGACGGTCGCCCAGGCGCTCGGTGCCTATCGCGTGCTCTCCCGACCGGGCTGGCCGCCAACGCGGGACTCGCGCATCTTCGAGTTTTTCGGCTGGCGAATCGCCCGTGGTGACCGGTTGTACCTCGACCTCTGGGAGGTCAAACCGCCGCTGTCGTTCGAGATGACGGCGATCCTGGCGTGGCTCTCGGGCGGGGACGTCCGGCTGTTTCACCTGCTGTGCGTCCTCGCGACGAGCCTCGCGGCCGTGGGCGTCGTCGTCCTCGTCGGCGCTCACGTCCTCGACCGGACCGACGACGCCGTCGCGGCGGTGACTGCCGGCCTGGCGATGCACTTCGTGATAGCCTTTCACCTGCGATCGGCCTACGGGTTCAAGGCGAAGTACTTCGTCGTCCTCACCGCGCTGGCGGCGATCTGGCTGGTGCGTCACGATCGGCCGTTCGCCGGCGGCGTGGCTGCCGCCGCGGCGGTCGGGTTCTGGCAACTCGCTGCCGTCGTCCCGGTCCTCGTGCTCGGGCTGGCGGCACGGCGCGGGTCGAAACGGACCGTCGGATGGGTCGTCGCCGGCGGGGCCCTCGGTGCCGCGCTGATCCTGGCCCCGATCGTCCGATGGGGCGCGACCCGGGCGATGATCGCCCAGGTGGTCGCGGTGCCCCTGACGTCGGTGTCCCGTGGCGGTCCGACCCGTCACCTCCCGCGATTCGTCACGCTCCTGTCGGCCAGCGACGTCCCGTTCCTGGCCGGCGTCGTCGGCCTGGGCTGGATCGGCCTCGGGCGCGACCGCGCCGCGGCGTGGTGGGCCGCGGTCGGCGGCGCCTGGTTCCTCGCCCTCGCCGTCTGGATCGACTTCGACCTCGCTCCGGACCTGTTCCCGGCGCTCGCGTTCGTCGGGATCGGTCTCGGCCTCCTCGTCGCGGCGGTCGACGTCCGGGTCCGGCGAGTCCTCGTCGCCTGGACCGTCGCCGCACTCGTGATCAACGTCGCCTTCATGGGGTGGCTCGGACCGTTCGGCGACCGCGCCGAGGTCACCGACTCGCCGGACCTCGCCGATCGCGACGCCATCGACGCGCCCTACAACATGTCCGAGCGGAAGGCGTTACTGTGGTACGACGTGGACCCGACCACGTGCCACGTCTTCGTCGCCAAGACGGAGGCCACGTGGATCGACCGAACCGGCGGGAACCTGACCGCGGAGACCTGTCAGGAATGGCCTATCGAGGATCTGTCCGGAGGTTGATCGGGAGCGAAGCGTTCGCAAAAGCGAGTGGGCTCTGGTAGATTCGAGCCACGCGAAGACGGTCCTGCTCGCTTCGCTGCGCGGGCTGCGACTTCTCTACTTCGAGTCCGCACTCGCGTTGCTGTTTGCTCCTCAGGTCCGTTCGTCGCAAAACAGTGGGCTCGGGCGGACTCGAACCACGCGACCGTCTCACTTCGTTCGACGTTCTCTCATTCGAGTCCGTCCTCACGTTTCGATTGCGCCGCTCACGGATTCGTTCGCGGCGCAATAGTGGGCTCGGGCGGACTCGAACCGCCGATCTCGTCCTTGTAAGGGACGCGTCATGACCACTAGACCACGAGCCCGCAACGGAAACCAGTCCGTCCGAGAAGAATAACGTTTTCCTTCTCGGTCGCAAGGTTTAGCCCCGTCGCACCCCGATTCCGGCCCATGGATCGGTCCCGGGGTCGAACCCTCCTGGTGGGCGTCGTCGTACTCGCCTTGCTCGGCGTCCTCGCGATCGAACTCGGACTGATCGTCCCGCCGTGGGTGCAGGATCGAGGTGGGGCGACGGTCACGCTGATCGACGCCGACAGCGGTGAGCGACTCGCCCGGGTGGACGTCGAGGTCGCCGATACCCGCAAGGAGCAGTACATCGGGTTGAGCGATCACGACTCGCTGACCGACGGTAACGGGATGCTGTTCGTCCACGAGGGCGAAGCCAGGCGGACCTACGTCATGCGGAAGATGGACTTCCCGATCGACATGATCTTCGTCGGTGCGGATCGCCGGATCACGGCGATTCACCACGCCCGCGCCCCCGGGCCAAACGAAGACGGGGACGACATCCAGTACAGTGGGCGGGCAAAGTACGTCCTCGAAGTCCCCCGTGGGTTCGCCAACGAGACCGGCCTGTCCGTCGGGGATCGGATCGAAATCGACTACGGGAACGTCACGCCGACGACCGAGTCCGCTTCGGCGAGCACCAGCCTCGCCCAGAGGGAGACCAGTCGGTCCTTCGGAGCCTCGAACACCGAGACCCACTCCCTGTCAGTGAAGTGTGTCCAAACGGGACGGGGACCATGAGCGACAACCTTGCACCCCTCGCTGACCGTGACGGCTGGCACGTCGAGGACTTCGCGGCCAGAGTGCACTACGAGGGCGAGGGCGACCGCTACGCCATCGAATACTACGCGCCGAGCGACTGCGTGCTCTACTGGAAGATCAAAGGCGACGCCGAAACCGCCGTTCCGGTCGGCCGGAGGACCGTTCCCGATCCGCTCCGAACCCGGATACGGGCCGACCTCGAGGCGGCGGGGATCGACCCCGAAATCGAACGGCGGTCGCTGTAACTGGCTCCCCCGAACGATCCGGCTACCGGGGCCGGTGGAGGTTGGTGCTCCCACACTCCGGACAGGCCGTCATCGATCCCAGCGTCGGGTGGTCCACCGACTCCCACTCGTCGCTGTCCACGGCTGCCTTGAATCCACACTCGATACACCGAAGGCGTGTGGTCGTGGCTTCTTCCGCCATGGGCGACTCTACGGTATAGAGTACCATAGTTGTTGTCGCGGAACGACCAGGTCGAGAGCATGTGAATTGGCCCCAAACCACGAAAACGGCTTAAGGGGAGGGGCCCATCAGCGACCGTCACGCCGACGGCCGACGCCGGTCGAGTCCCCGAGAAACCGGCAGGTGTTTCGAAACGTAATAAGGCTTTAGTCGGTCAAACGGAGAATATACGACAATGGACATCCCCGACGAAGACGACGACCCGTTCGAGGAACAACGGGAACAGGCGGACGACGCCATGAAGCGGCTGTTCCTCGAGTACGGGTCCGACAACGCGCTCGCGTTCGTGGTGGGGCTTTTCTCGAGCATCGTCGCCCGGATGCTCGACCTCCTCCCGCCGGTCCTCCTGGGGCTGGCGATCGACTCGATCATCCGGAACAACAAGCAGTTCGCCTTCCCGATAGTCCCCGACGAGTGGACCACGAGCCTGGGATCGATCGAACAGCTATGGCTGGTGTCCGGGATCATCGCCTTCGCCTTCTTCGGCGGGGCGGCGTTCCACTGGACCCGAAACTGGGGGTGGAACTCCTTCGCCCAGCACGTGCAACACGAGATCCGGACGGACACCTACGACAAGATGCAGCGGCTGAACATGGACTTCTTCGCCGACAAGCAGACCGGCGAGATGATGTCCATCCTCTCGAACGACGTCAACCGCCTGGAGCGATTCCTCAACAACGGGATGAACTCGGCGTTCCGCCTGGGCGTGATGGTCGTCGCCATCGCCGGGATCCTGTTTTACTACAACTGGCAACTGGCGTTCGTCACGCTGATCGTGGTCCCGCTGATCGGCTACACGACCTACAAGTTCGTCAGCATCATCCAGCCCAAGTACGCCGAAGTGCGCTCGACGGTCGGCCAGTTGAACTCCCGCCTCGAGAACAACCTCGGCGGCGTGCAGGTCATCAAGACCTACAACACGGAGAGCTTCGAGTCCGACCGCGTGGACGACGTCTCGAACGACTATCTCGACGCCAACTGGGACGCCATCGACACCCGGATCAAGTTCTTCCCCGCGCTCCGGGTGCTGGCGGGCGTCGGGTTCGTCGTCACCTTCCTGATCGGCGGACTCTGGGTGTTCGCGACCGAGTCCGGCGACCCCGCGCCCTTCATCTTCACGGGCACGCTCACGACCGGGGAGTTCGTCACGTTCATCCTGCTCTCCCAGCGGTTCATCTGGCCCATGGCCCAGTTCGGCCAGATCATCAACCTCTACCAGCGCGCCAGGGCCTCCGCCGAGCGCATCTTCGGTCTGATGGACGAACCCTCGCGCATCGCGGAGGACCCCGACGCCGACGGGATCACCGTCACCGACGGCGACGTGGTCTACGACGACGTGACCTTCGGGTACGACGAGGACGAGGTGATCGTCGAGGACGTCTCCTTCGAGGTCGACGGCGGCGAGACCCTCGCGCTTGTGGGGCCGACGGGCGCGGGCAAGTCCACCGTCCTCAAACTCCTGCTCCGGATGTACGACGTGGACGACGGCGCGATCGAGATCGACGGCCAGGACCTCCGGGACGTGACCATCCCCTCGCTGCGCCGAGCCATCGGCTACGTCAGCCAGGACACGTTCCTGTTCTACGGCACCGTCGAGGAGAACATCACCTACGGCACCTTCGACGCCGACCGCGAGGACGTGATCGAGGCCGCGAAGATGGCCGAGGCTCACGAGTTCATCGAGAACCTCCCGGATGGCTACGACACCGAGGTCGGCGAGCGCGGCGTGAAACTCTCCGGCGGCCAGCGCCAGCGCATCTCCATCGCCCGGGCGATCCTCAAGGACCCCGAGATCCTCGTCCTCGACGAGGCGACCAGCGACGTGGACACCGAGACGGAGATGCTCATCCAGCGCAGCCTCGACCGCCTGACCGAGGACCGGACCACCTTCGCCATCGCCCACCGCCTCTCCACGATCAAGGACGCCGATACGATCGTCGTCCTCGAAGGCGGCGAAGTCGTCGAACGGGGCACCCACGAGGACCTGCTGGAGAACGACGGGCTCTACGCCCACCTCTGGGGCGTCCAGGCCGGCGAGATCGACGAACTGCCCGACGAATTCGTCGAGCGTGCGCGTCGGCGCGGGAACCGGATCGACGCGGAGACCGACGACTGACCGGGCCGGGTGTCGCCCCGTCAGGCCCCTCCCGGTTCCACCCGTGACGAAGCGCTTTACCGATCCCCGGTTCAGGATCGAGACATGAACCTCGACACCGCGACGTGGACCGACGTCGCCGACGCGGAGACCGACCTGGCGCTCCTCCCCGTCGGCAGCACCGAACAGCACGGTCCGCACGCGCCGCTGGGAACGGACGCGACGACCGCCGAAGCCGTCGCCGAGGCGGGGGCAGCGGCCTACGACGGCGAAGCCGTCGTCGCGCCCGCCGTCAAAATCGGGATTTCCGAGGAACACCGCCACTTCCCGGGATCGCTGTGGGTCTCCGAGGACACCTTCCGGGCGTACGTCCGCGAGACGGTCGAGAGCCTCGCCTACCACGGGTTCGACCGCGTGGTGCTGGTCAACGGCCACGGGGGGAACGTGGCTGCACTCCGGGAGGTCGCCAGCGGGATCAGCCGCGAGGGCGACGCCTATGCCGTCCCGTTCACCTGGTTCGACGCGGTCGACGTAGCGGTTCCGATGGGCCACGCCGGCGGCCGCGAGACGGCCTTGCTCCGGGCAGTCGCCCCCGAAACCGTCCGGGAGGACCGGATCGAGACGGCCGCCGCCGACGCCAGCGACCGGTGGGGCGACTGGGTGTCGGGCGTGAACCTGGCATATGACACCGGCGAGTTCACCGAGAACGGCGTCGTGGGCGACCCGCGCGAAGGGACGGCGGACCTGGGCGAGGAGATGCTGGAGGAGGCCGCCGACGCGCTCGCCGATCTGATGGCGGCAGTGGCAGCCCGCGAACTCGAGGACCCCGACCGTCGCTGAGCCAGTGTCGCGCTGGCCATCGGGGTCTCGTCGACGAAAGAGTTTGCCAAAAATAAAATTCCTTTTTCTTTTTGGTAACGACAGTTTCCCAGAAGCTGAGAAAAGCTATACCTTTAATACTCCTCGTGACATATTACCCAATGGTAAGTCACCCGGAGGGTCTGCGTCCCAGGCCCCCGGGAACTGCGACGCGTCGTGCGATCCGGATTCCCTTCTCCCTGTGATTCCCGCCTCGGCCAACCGTGACGGGAATCGCGGGTGACGGGGCCGGGCCGTTCCGACGGTCGCGAACCCACCACCCACCATGACCACCACGCAAACCAGGAAACCCACGCTGAAGGACCGGCTCACCGGATGGGCCGGCAAACGCTCGCCGTGGGTGCTCCACATCAACACCGGCAGCTGTAACGGCTGTGATATCGAGATCGTCGACTCGCTGACCCCGCGGTTCGACGTTGAACGGTTCGGCGTCAGGCTCGTCGACACGCCACGACACGCGGACGTCCTGCTGGTAACCGGCCCGGTCACTCGCCAGATGGCGCCCCGGCTGAAGCGCCTCTACGACCAGACGCCGGAACCGCGGTACGTCATCGCGGTCGGCACCTGCGCCACCTCGGGCGGCGTCTTCCACAGCCACTACAACACGCTGGGCGGCGTCGACCAGGTCATCCCGGTCGACATGTACATCCCTGGCTGTCCGGTCGCCCCGGAGGCGCTCATCGACGCCATCTACAAACTGCTCGAGGGCGAGGACCTCGACGAAGCGGAGCTTCCCGCGGAGGCCCGGCTGGAACGGCCGGAATCGATGGAATCGCTCCCGGAAGACGCCATTGCCGGTGCGGACGAGGAATCGCCGCCGAAGGCCATCGCGGAGGGTGACGAGCGATGAGCATCGTCCCCGGCCGCGTGATTCCCGAGGCCATTCGAACGCTGTTCAGGGGTCGAGTCACCTCCCGGTACCCCGCCGAGGAGCCCGACAAACCGGAACGGTTCCGTGGGCGCCTTGAGTTCGACGAGTCGAAGTGTACCGGCTGTGGCCTCTGTGCTCGCAACTGCCCGGCGGACGCGCTGGAGGTCACCCGCGAGGAGGACGGCACGATCACCTGGCGGTACGACGTTTCGCGGTGCATCTACTGCGGGCAGTGCGTCGAAACCTGCCCGGTCGGGTCGATCATCAACACCAAGGAGTTCGAACTCGCCGGCGACGAGAAGGGCGAGTTCGTGCGCGAACACCAGTTCGAGCGCGAATAGCGCCACCGAAGCGCGGGTAGCGTGGGTCACGGTCGTCGCCACCGGGGGATTTCCCCTCGGGGTCGTGGTGGTTGCTCGACCGGGCGGCGATCCGAGGGTGCTTGCGGTTCGTGGACACCGTCGTCCCGTTCACGGCCGACGGCGGATCGTCGCTGGCGTCGTTTGTTACGCATCCAGTTTTTCCGGAGATTATTTATAAACGCCCCTCCATATTTATGCCCGCTCGTGGCGTCTTTCTAGCGGGCAACACTATGAACGCGAACACGATCCTCGCCCCGCCGATCGCCTTCCTGGTGTTTCTGGCGCTGGGGCTGCTGCTGGATTACGCGGGGTCCCGACTCGCCATCGAGCGGACCGAGGACGGGGGATTCAGAACCACCTACACGGGCGGCGAGGAGTGGCCGGAGGACGCGACGTTCAAGCCGGAGTATCGGCTCTATCACGTGGCCATCGGGTTCACGGTACTGCACATCGCCGTGTTGCTGATCGCCACGATGCCGATCGAGGACGCCGTCCTCGGCCTCGAGGCCGCCGTGCTCGGGATCGTGTTCGTGACGTTCTTCGCCCTGTTACGAGGGGGGCTCAAACCATGACGAAAACGCCAACCACAACCACGATATCGGGGGAGATCGACGCCGAACTGCGGCCGACGGAGAGTCGACTTCGAGGGGTGACCGCTGTATGAGCACGGAAGCGCCGGCAGCCACCGCGCTTCGCGACGACCTCGAAACCGCCCTCGGCGAGTTCGCCGAGGCGGTGACCGTCCAGCGCGAGCGCCGACTCTTCGTGACCCTCGCGGACGCCGAGGACCTGGTGCCCGCGATGGAGACGCTGGTCCGAGAAGGGATCACGCACCTGTCGACGATTTCGGGCCTCGACGACGGCGAGCGGTACGAACTGCTCTATCACATGCTCCGCTATGGCGACTACGAGGACGGAGACCTCGGCCCTGCCACGGCGGTGACCGTCCGGCTCTTCCTCGACCGGGACGAGCCGGAGATCACCTCGCTGGTCGATACGATTCCCGGCGCGGCCATGTACGAACGCGAGATCATGGACATGCTCGACGTCGAGTTCGAGGGGCACCCGAACCCCGAGCGTCTCATGCTCGCGGACGACTGGGAGGCCGGTCCGCCGATGCGGAAGCCGGACCCGGTCGTCGAGGAGGAGGCGGCTGAAGCCGAGGAGGAAGAAGCCGACGAATCGGAAGCGACGGACGAACCCGAGGAGTCGGCAGCGGACCCCGACGCGACCGAGGAATCGAGCGACGAGACCGAAGCGACCGAAGCGACGGACGACACCGACGAAAGCGACGACGCGGACGACACCGACGAGGAGGGAGACACCGAATCATGACCGACGAAACCATCGTTCCGATCGGGCCACAGCACCCCGCGCTCAAGGAGCCGGCGAACTTCATGCTCACCGTGAAGGGTGAGGAAATCGTCGACGCCGACCTCACCCTGTCGTACAACCACCGCGGGATCGAACGGGCCGCGGAGGATCGCGACTACCTCCAGGACATCTACCTCCTGGAGCGGGTCTGTGGCATCTGTTCGCACAGCCACTCGAGCGCCTTCGTCCAGGGCGTCGAGGAACTGGCGGGCATCGAGGTGCCGGCCCGGGCCCGGTACATCCGGACGCTCGTCGGCGAACTCGAGCGCCTGCACAGCCACCTGCTGTGGCTGGGCGTCGGCGGCCACGAGATGGGTTTCGACACCCTCTGGCACTACGCCTGGCGCGACCGCGAACTCGTGCTCGACTCGCTCGAGGAACTCTCAGGCAACCGGGTGAACTACGCGATCAATACGATCGGTGGCGTGCGTGAGGATCTCTCGGACGAGCAGGCTGAATTGATCCTCGAGAACGTCGCCCAAGTCCGCGAACGGGCCGAGTATTACCGCGACGTCGTCCCGGAGGAGGAGACGGTCCGCCTGCGCGCCGAAGGCGTCGGCCCCCTCTCGAAAGCCGACGCCGAGAAGCAATGCGCCGTCGGGCCGACCGCCCGAGCCTCGGGGGTCGCGACCGACGTGCGCAAGGAGGACCCGTACGCGGCCTACGACGAACTCGACTTCGAGATCGTCGTGGACGACCGTGGCGACCTGCTCGGCCGCATCCTCGTCCGCCTCGACGAGTTGATCCAGGCGGCGGACCTCTGTACCCAGGCCATCGAGAACATGCCGGAGGGCGACCTCCGCGGCGTGGAACGACCCTCGCACACCCTCTCGAACATGATCGAGGAGGGCGAGGTCGTCAGCCGGTACGAGGCACCCCGGGGCGAACTGATTCACTACATCAGGAGCGACGGGAGCCCCAACCCGGCCCGGGTCAAGGTCCGCGCGCCGACGCTCGCGAACTGGCCGTCGGTCGTCCAGGGGCTGAAGAACAGCTACCTCGCGGACGCCCCGATGATCGTCGCCGGGATCGACCCCTGCATCAGCTGTACCGCCCGGATCGGCGTCGAGATGAACGCGGTCGGCGGGGTCTCGGGCGCTCCGGAGGGCATCGAGAATCTCGACGACCTGAGCGACTACGCGAAAGAGTGGTACGCCCGTCGCGGCGACCAGCCCAAACGGGGGGACGCGTAGATGTCGGTGGCGGCGAACGTCTTCTACCTCCTGATCTTCCCGGGTGCGCTGTTCATCGTCACCTTCGCCTTCGCCGCCCAGTATGTCGACCGGAAGCTCTACGCGAAGCTCCAGAACCGCGTCGGCCCGCCGCCGATCCAGCCGGTGGCCGACTTCCTGAAACTCCTCTCGAAACAGAGCGTCGTCCCCGACAACGCGCGCCGCGAGATCTTCGCCTGGGCCCCGCTGTTCGGACTGGCCGGGGTGCTGACCGCGGCGCTGTACCTGCCGATCTGGGGCGACGAGGCCGTCTTCGCCTTCCAGGGTGACCTCGTGGTCGTCCTGTTCCTGCTCGCCCTGCCTTCCTTCGCGCTGTTCTTCGGCGGGTGGTACTCGGGGAACCCGTTCAGTCGCGTCGGCACGCTCCGGACCCTGACCCAGCTATTCGGCTACGAGGTGCCCTTCTTCCTGGCGTGTCTCGCGCCGGCGCTGGCCACCGGCACCTGGGAGACCTCGGCCATCCTCCAGGAACTGGGCACCGAGCCGTGGTACCTCCCGCTGCTCGTCATCGCGTTCGTCGTCTCGCTGCTCTCGCTGCTGGCGAAACTGGAGCGCGTCCCCTTCGACGCGCCGGAGGCCGAGACGGAACTCGCCAGCGGGACGCTGGCGGAGTACTCCGGGCGAAAGCTGGCGCTGCTCAAACTGACCAAGGACGTCGAACTCGTCGTCGGAGCGCTGCTCGTGGTCACCCTGTTCCTGGGCGGCCCCTATCCGCTCCACGGGCTGGCCGACGGGATCGCCGGCGACGCCCTCGGGTTCGTGGCGGTGCTGATCAAGGCGCTGGTCGTGATCATGCTCCTGACTGTCGTCCGGTCGGTGGTCGCCCGCCTGCGAATCGAGCAGACGTTCGCCGTCTTCTACCGGTGGCTGGTCGGTGCTGCCATCGCCCAGGCCGCCCTGGTGCTCGCGGTCGCCGCGGTTGTCGGCAACCCGTTCTGATTCGGGGTTGGGGGTCCGGAATCGGCTCCTCGCGCCTCGATCGACTTACTCCTCGTCCTCGCTCTCCTCGGCGTCGTCGTCGGACTCCTCGGCGTCGGCGTGTGCGTCTTCCAGGGCATCCCGGAGTTCGGGAATCGTCGCCGTGAGTTCGCCGACCTGCTCCTCGGCCGACTCGACGTCGGCGACGATGTCCTCGACGGTCTCGATCTTTTCCTCCAGATCCGCGGCGTCGTCGAAGGCGTCGGCGCGCTCGCCCATCGTGTACCACTTCTTGGCGTCCCGGAGGTGGTCCTCTGCGTCGCCGACGTCGAGGGCCGACTTGAGGCCGTTGAGAACGCCGAGCGTGTTCCCGGCCTCCGTTTCCCACACGTCGTCGCTGTCGGGCAGGGACTCGCGGGCCGCCGCGAGCGAGGACTCGACGTCCTCGCGCATCTCGCTGGCGGCCTCGCCGAACAGTTCGTCGTCGTCGAGGGTCGTCTGGCTCATGGACGTCGATTCGACCCCACGGACCGTAAAGGATGGCCCGAAAGCGAAAGTGGAATTCGGTTCGTCGCCCCGTCGCCCGGGCGAAATCAGTCGGCCGCGTTTTCAGTTCCGGTCGACCGGATCGACGACCGTCGCTCGGGGATCAGGTCGAGCGTCTCGTCCACGTCGCCGAGTACGAACAGGGCGAAGTAACGCAGGTAGGTCACCACCGGGACGGCCACGATGGCGGCGACGGCCCCGAGCACGAGGGCGTACAGGAACGCCAGGACGGCGAGGACCGCCACTGCACCGGTCCCGATCGCCGCCGGTTCGCCAATGCCGACCCAGAACAGGAACCCGACACCACCGAAGGGGATCGCCAGAAGCACCGCGACGATCCCGATCAGGATACCGAGGACGATGCCGGCAGCGATGTTCAGGCCGAACCGGACGACGGCGTAGATGACGAACTCCCCCCACTCGGCGCGGAACAGGCCCCAGAACCGACGCCATCCCGAGAGCACGCCGCGATCCTCCAGCAGCATGATCGGGACGACGAACTCGGTCGTGAATATCGTCACCAGGTACGCGACGATCCCGAGGACGAACGCGAGCGGAACGAACACGACGAGCGACGCGAGGACGGCCACTGGCCCGGAGAGGGCCGACAACACGAACAGGACGATCGCTCCCACGACGAGGCCCACGGTGATCAGTCCGAGGACGAACCGGAAGGCGAACAGGCGGACGCCGAGTCCGAGATACGTCCGCGCGTAGTCGCGGATCGACACCAGTTCGGTCCGGAGCGACTCGTAGAGGACGAACTCCATGATCGACCCGACGAACACGTACGCGAGACCGAGGAGGAGGCCGATCGCGACCACGGCCAGCACCAGCCAGATCACGGGGTCGAGGTCCCCCAAGACGATCGGATCCAGGCCGCCGCCGTCGAATCGAACGTCTTCGCTGCCCACGTTCCAGGAGGCTCCGGAGGAGCCACCGCCACCCGATCCGATGACGAAGAAGGTGATCACCGCGAGTCGGAGCCACTGCCCGGCGTCGAACGGCGTGAGAAAGGACCGGGTCGCGTCGAGTGCGTCTCCGAGGGCGTCGATAGCGTAAGCCATGTCGAGAATGTCACGCTCCTAAGGCTTAACCGCTCCCCTCGTCGTCGACCGGGGTCCCCTCCTCCCGGACGGAGTCGATCCGCATTCGGGGATAGCCGTCCTCGAGGGCCATCCTGGCGAGGACCGCGATCCCCTCGTGTTCGATCGCGATTTCGACGTCGGCGAAGCGCCCGGTGAACTCGACGTAGTCGGCGCTCGATCCGGCGATCGCTTCCCGGAGCCGATCCTCGCGCATCTCGACGTCGACGCGCTCGCAGGCCGGTTGGTTCTCGATAGCGTCCTCCATCGCCCGGGCGAGGCTGTCCGCGCTGGCGGGCGAGACGGGCGTGCCCGCGAACTGGTGGTACAGCGAACCGAACTTGATCCCGGCCTCGAAGCAGGCCGCGTCCCGGTCGGTGGCGCTGGTCTCGGTTGGCGTCGGATCGTCGTCCATACCCCATCCTGTACCGGCGAGTGGGAAGTCGCTTGCGCCCGGAACCCCCCGAGGAACGGTCGGCCGCTGACGGTCGGAACCGCATGCTACTTACCCCCGGTGGCCCTCTCACTGCCTGATGGAGGACCCCGTCCTGCTCACTGGCGCGGCCGGCCGCGTGGGGAAGGCGATCCTCTCGGGGATCGGCGAGAAGTACGAGTGGCGTTTGCTCGATCGCGATCCGCCCGCCGACGAGGACGACTGGCCCGGCGAGTACGTCGTCGCGGACATCACCGACGAGGACGCCGTTCGCGAGGCGATGGACGGCGTGAAGACGGTGATCCACCTCGCGGGCGATCCGCGACCGGAAGCCCCCTGGGACTCGGTCCTCGAGAACAACATCGACGGCACGCGGAACCTGTTTAAAGCAGCCGTCGAGGAAGGCGTCGAGAAGGTCGCCTACGCCTCCTCCAACCACGCCGTCGGGGCCTACGAGGAGGATCGCAAGCCCGACATCTACCGCACGGGTTCCGAGTTCCGCCTCGACGGAACCGAACTTCCGCGCCCATCCAATCTCTATGGCGTCAGCAAGGCCGCCGGCGAGACGCTCGGCCGGTACTACCACGACTACCACGATCTCTCCGTCATCGTCGTCCGGATCGGTAACCTCACGAAGGGCCACCCGCCGAAGGACTACGAGCGCGGCCAGGCCATGTGGCTGTCCCACCGGGACTGCGCCCACCTCTTCGACCGGTGCATCCAGGCCGACTACGACTACGAAATCGTGTATGGAATCTCCGACAACGATCGGAAGTACTACTCGATCGATCGCGCCCGCGAAGTGCTTGACTACGACCCGCAGGACAACTCCGCCGAGTTCACCGACTGAGGCTACGTTTCCCTTTCAGCGCGCTTACTCGTCCGAGTCGAACAACCCGTCCGCGTCCGTTTCCCGTCGACGCCGGCGGTCGACGTGATCCGCCAGGCGCTGATAGATGATCGGACGGCGCTCCGGTTCGCGGACGAAATCGAACACGAGCCCGACGAACCGGTCGCTCCCGTCGGCATCGACGGTCTCGCGCGCGTACCCGGCCGCCCGTTCGACGACCGACTCTTCGTACTCGTCCATCGCTTCGGCGAGCGCGTGTGCCGCCACCGCCGTCGACTCGAAATCGAGGTCTTCGGGGAGGACTGCCTGCCCCTCGTGGCGGAGTCGAAGGGGACGCTGACGATCGATCACGTCCGGATCGGCAGCCAGGGCAGCCAGGAATTCCCGGACCTCGTCGACGTTGACGCCACGGTAGTCGCCCGGGAGGTCTTCCAGGTACTCACCAGCGCTATCGGCGAGTTTCCTCGCGCCGAGCCAGTTGCGGTTCCGGGCGTGATAGACGGCGGCCGTGAGCTGGATCATCCCCTGGAGCAGTCGCTTGTCTGGACCGTCGGTCAACTCCAGCCACCGCTCCTCCCAGGCGTCGTGGGCCGCCAGATACTCGCCGGCGTTGTAGATGGCGATCCCGGCCCGTAGCTCGTGGCGCATGCTCGTCTCCGAATGGACGGAGGGCGAAGGGAAAAACTCGTCGGCGCGGGCCGATTCGCCACCTCGTATTTTGCTCCGGAGCGTCCTGACGGTCCCGGTGGCGGCGCTTCGCACCGGTCCCCTTCCCCCCTCAAATCTCCGCGCGTCCGTTTTCACCGATACGAACGACCCGCTTCGCTCGTCGTTTTGTGTCGCGGAAACGTTCTGACGGAGTCCCAGGCAAGCGTAGCGACTCCGGAACGAAAATAGAACGAACGTCCTGACGGAGTCCCAGGCGAGCGTAGCGAGCCTGGGGCCCGTCAGGACGTGAACGTAGTGAGTGAAACGAACGAAGTGAACGTCCTGACGGAGATTTGAACTCGTGAAGACGGTCCCGGCGTGCGGCGCTTCGCGCCGGTCCGGGCTGCGTCTTCCCTGCTCAAATCTCCGCGCGTCCGTTTTCAGCGGCACGGACGACTCGCTACGCTCGTCGTTTGGTGCCGCTGAAAACGTCCTGACGGAGATTTGAACTCCGGTCACAGGCTCCGCAAGCCCGTAGGATAGTCCACTACCCTATCAGGACTCGTCTTCGGATACGCCGGTTCGCCTAATAGGGGTTACGATGTCGACGGGTCGTGCCAGTCGGTCCCTGGCGAAGACACGACCGGGGGAAGGATTGTATTCCGAACATGTATTCGGGTATCGAAAGGTGAAAACACATTTTCACCGAACCGAAAGACTTTGAAAAATTGGCCCGGTATTCAGGAACACATGAAACGGCGTGTCCTGTTGAAGCGGCTGGCAGCGCTGGGCGGCGCGGGCGCGGTGGCGGGGTGTCTCGGCGAGAGCGACAATCCGGGTGGCGGCGGGAACGAAAACGGCGGCGATGGCGAGGACGGCGGCGACGCCACGCCGACCGAGACCCCGGCCGCGACGCCCACGGAAACGCCGACAGCGACGCCGACCGCGGAACCGACGCCGACGGTAGCGAGCAAAGACATCGAGACCGAGGAGACGGACTGCATGACCGGCGACCAGACGGCGTCCGTGGCCTTCGAAACGGACGCGGTCGTCGTCGACGGCGCGATCCAGTCGCCCGACCCCTGTCACGAGGCCACGCTCGAGGTGGTCGAGTACGATCCCGACGCCGATCGATTGACGGTCGGCGTCGGCCTGAAGGACGAGGGCGGCGGCTGCATGTCCTGCCTGGGAATCGTGAAATACCGGGCCGAGATCGGGTTCGGCGGGGTGCTCCCCGGTCACGTCACGGTCGAACACGTCGGGTCGAACGGCGAGGCGACGACGATCACCGAGGCGAGCCAGTAACCAGCGCCGACTGCCCGACCGTCGACGACAGTTCGCGGACACGTCCGCCCGATCGAGCCCCAGTCCAGAGGCCACACCAGCAGGTGGTGGAACCTCCAATGCTGCGGTAGCCCGCTCCGACTGGTCCAGTCCCGAGGTTTAGGTACGATCCCGGCACGACGAGTGTCGTGACCCGAACGATGGACCGCGAGAACCGGCCGACTGGCGTCGATCGAGCGACGGAAGAAAACGCTTAACCGGAGTCCATTCGTGAAATTCACCACTCGAATGAGCGACGACGACAGCGATCTCCAGGACGTCTACGAGGATCTCGAGGCCGACGTCTCCCTCGAGGAGTTCCGCGAGGCGGTCGAGGACAAGGTCGAGCAGATGGGTGGCCTCGCGGACGAGGAAACGGCGGCGATGCTCGTCGCCCACGAACTCGAAGACGGGGGTGCGGGTGGCGAAATCGACGCCATCGCGGACGTCGAACCGGGGATGGAGGAGGTGAAGTTCCTGGGCAAGATCACGCGAATCGGCGACATGCGGACCTTCGAACGCGACGGCGAGGACGAGGACGGGTGCGTCGTCAACGTCGAGGTGGCCGACGAGACGGGATCGATCCGGTGTGCCTTCTGGGACGACGCGGCCCGGAACGCCGTCGACGAACTCGCGGTCGGCGACGTCCTCCGGATCAAGGGCCGCCCGAAGGAGGGGTACAACGGCGTCGAGATCAACGTCGACCGGGCCGAGGGCGACCAGGACGCCGACGTCGACGTCCAGGTCCAGGACACCTACTCGATCGAGGACCTCTCGCTGGGACTCTCGGACGTCAACTGCAAGGGACTGGTGCTGGACACGGAGTCGGTGCGGACCTTCGACCGCGACGACGGCTCCGAGGGCCGGGTCGCCAACCTCGTCATCGGCGACGAAACCGGGCGCGTGCGGGTGACCCTCTGGGACGAGATGGCAAACCGGGTCACCGAAATCGACCCCGGCACCGCGGTCGAGGTGGTCGACGGCTACGTTCGCGAACGCGACGGCGACCTCGAACTCCACGTCGGCGATCGCGGCGCGGTCGAGGAACTCGACGAGACGATCGAGTACGACCCTGACGCCACGCCGATCGACGACCTCGAGATCGGGCAGACGGTCGATCTCGCTGGCGTCGTCAGGGCCGTCGACCCCAAGCGCACCTTCGACCGCGACGACGGCTCCGAAGGACAGGTCCGGAACGTCCGGATCCAGGACGAGACGGGCGACATCCGCGTCGCGCTGTGGGGCGAGAAGGCCGACGTCGACGTCGCACCGGGCGACGAGGTGGCGCTGGCGGACGTCGAAATTCAGGACGGCTGGCAGGACGACCTCGAGGCCTCCGCCGGATGGCGCGCGAGCGTGACGGTGCTGGACGACGGGGACGTCACCGGCGCGAGCGAGGACGGCGGCTCCCGGAGCGAATCGGGTGCCGATTCGAGCGGGGACGGTCCCGGCCTCGACAGTTTCTCCGGGGCCGGTTCGGGATCGACGGACGAAACGAGCGACGACGCCACCGGGAAGACGGACCCGACCCCCGACGAGGGCGAGACGGTCGAGTTCGTCGGCACCGTCGTCCAGGCGGGCGACCCGGTCGTGCTCGACGATGGCGAGGAGACGGTCAGCGTCGAGACCGACGCCGACGTCCACCTCGGCCAGCAGGTCACCGTCCGGGGCGTACTCCGTGACGGGCGCGTCCAGGACGCCGACGTGGAGACGACCTGAATCGAGGCGGAGCGACCCGAGACGAGACGGACTGAGCGGCCCCGATCGCGGCTACGGAAAGGATTAAGGGTGTCACTCTCCGGGTGTGGGGTATGAGCGTCGAGCTCCCGTTCGCCCCAGTCGACACGATCATCAGACGGAACGCTGGCGATCTCCGAGTCAGCGCCGAGGCTGCCGAGGAGCTTGCACGCCGGGTGCAACACCGCGGTGCGGCCCTGGCGATCGA
>DATFIX010000269.1:0-7597 GCA_035269625.1 Natrialbaceae archaeon | reverse complement strand
CTCGCCCTGCTCGCGCTGTTTGCGGCTCTCGGCGAGGTGTTCCAGCGCTTCCGTCGAGAGTTGCGCCGGTGGATTGACGGCGTCTCGAAGGGCGTCCCGAATGAATTCGGACTTGTTCGCGTAGCCGCGTTCCTCCCAGGCTTCGTCGATTTGCGTCAGCAGCGACTGTGGCACCCGGACGTTGATCTTCTCCATCTCTCCGTCGTCGCCGGTGTCACTGTCAGTACTCATATGGTGTGATACACTCGTATCACGTAAGTACCTTCGGTTGGACCCGGACTCGGGTCGATGAGGTCCCTTGGGATTTTGTCCGATGAATACGCGCTCTGAGTTCATCAAACCACGACAGATATCAAAAAAAAAAATGACACCAACTCGGCGATTGCTACCCGGTTCGATCCCTGGGCTGAACCACGATCGGCACTTGCCGCCCTCGGACCGAGAAAGACCGACGGAGTTCAGGCCAGGCAGGCCGCCACGATCCGGAGCATGCGCTCGCCCCGAACCTCGTCGGCGAAGAGCGGGACGCGCTTGACGTCGTGCCCGCGAAAGATCTCCTGGGCGCGGGCCAGGGCGCGCTGCTGGACGTCCCAGCGGGCCTGGCAGAACTCGCAGGTGTCGAGGTTCGGGGAGACGAACGCGTCGGCGTCGACGTCGTCGGTCACGTCCGCGAGGTCCTCCATGACCTTGTTGACGACGACGGTGCCGACGGGAATCTCGAACTCCTCCAGGCGGGCGAGCAGGCGCTCGGACTCCATGACGCTCATCTCCTCGGGGACCATCACGACGCGAAAATCGGTGCGGGCGGGGTCCCGGAGGATCGTCCGGAGGTGTTCGATGCGATCGCGGAGGACGCGCAGGTCGTCGAGGTCCTCCTCGGGGTCGATTTCTTCGTCCTCGCCGCCGCCGAACATGCCCTTGAGGCCGTCCATCATCCCGCCGAGTCGCTCGCGGAGTTGCAGGATCCGGCCGACCATCGTGTCCATCACCTCCGGGAGTTCCAGCAGGCGGAGGGTGTGGCCGGTCGGGGCGGTGTCGATCACGACCCGGTCGAAGCGCTCGTCGTCGAGATACCGGAGGAGGGTCTGCATCGCGGCGGCCTCGTCGGCACCGGGCATCGCGCCGCCCATGAGGGCGTCCATCGGCCCCTCGTCGCCGAGCATCTTCCCGAGGCCGCCCATCGCGCCCTCCTCGGCGAAGGCGATGCTGTCCTCCATCGCGGCGTCCGGATCGATCTCGGCGGCGTAGAGGGGGACGTCCTCGCGAACCTGTGCCGGTTCCGCCGGAATCTCGGTTTCGAGGGTGTCCGACAGCGAGTGGGCGGGGTCGGTCGAGACCACCAGCGTCGGCGTTCCGCCGGCCGCGCTCGACAGCGCCGTCGCGGCGGCCATCGTGGTCTTGCCGACGCCGCCCTTCCCGCCGTAGAGGACGTACTCGGGGGCATCACCGGCTTCGGTCGGGATCTCGTCCACCTCGACCTCGATCTCGGCCGGTCCCTCGTCGATGCTCGTCGCGCCGGCGTCGTCCTCCGACGCTCCGTCCGGCGGCCCCTCGTCCTCGACGCCCGCCGGTTCCTCCTCGTCGTCCACCTCGTCGACCGGCTCCACGTCGATGTCGCTCATACCCGGGGGTTCCGCGTGGCGACTTGAGTACCCGTCGGTCCCGAACCGATCACTCGTCGAACGTCCCGGTGGTATCGTCCGGATACCGATTCGAAAGCGAAGATTTCCGCGCTCCCCCGACATCCCGCCTCGGCCGGGATCTCGACCGTTGTTCGTACAGTTTCCTCGTACCGAACCGCCGGCAGGATCCGAATCCCCCTGGTTTCTGGCGCGGTGACCCTCTCCACACACGACCGATCACAACGATTCATTTGGAAATGTGAATGATTCAATATATAAGGCAGGTAGCGCCGTATTTTTGTCCGGTTTATGAGTCAATTCACAGCGATCCCGCTCCAGTTCAGTGACACGATCGACGACACGATCGCCGAGATGATCGAGTTCTTGCCAACAGTCATCGGCGCGCTCATCATCCTCATCGTCGGCTACGTGGTCGGGCGCGTCCTCGGTGGGATCGTCACCCGAGTCGTTCGTCGAATTGGAATCGATCGATACACCGAGGGGACAGCCGTGGAGGAGGTCGGTAGCGGGGACAGCGTTGCTCGCGCCCTCGGAAAAATCGTCGCCTATTACGTCTACTTCGTGGCGATCATCGCCGCGGTGGACCTCCTGAACATCGAGCTGTTGACGGCCCTGCTGACGGACATTGGTGCCTTCATTCCGGTGATTTTGGCGGCCTTGGTCGTACTGGTCGTCGGGTTCATCATCGCCCGAATTCTGGGCGACATTGTCGCTGGGTTCGTCGGCGGATTTGGAATCGGGCCGCTTCTCGAGGGGACGCCACTCGAGCGATTCGGTGATCAGGAAGGCGAGTTCGGCCGAGTCGTCGGCAACCTCCTCACGTACTACGTGTACCTGTTGACGCTGTTGGCAGTCGCCGATATCCTCCAGATCAGCGAGTTCTCGACCTTCATGCAATCGCTCGTCGGCTACGTCCCCGCGCTGGTCGGTGGGTTGCTCGTGCTCCTGGTCGGTATCTGGGTTGCCGAACGGGCCGCCAATCTGGTCCGCGAAACCGACGACGGCCGGATAATTGGCCTCGCGGCGCTTGCCGTGAAGGTGTTCATCTACTACATCGCGATTACGATCGCGCTGGGGACTATCGGGTTCGACATCTCACCCCTCACGGATCTGTTCATGGCCTTCGTCGTCGCGTTCTTCGGTGCGCTAGGTCTCGCATTGGCCATCGGGATCGGGGTCGCCGTTGGCCTCGGGGGACAGGATTACGTGGCTGAGAACATCGACGACTGGATGTCGTCAGTTCGACAGACGGCCGAGGTCGACGAGCGGTCCGAAAGCGAGTGATCGTCACCTAGCCGAAGTACTCGGCCAGACGCTCGGCGGCCTCGATGGCGCGCGGCGTCACGATGGCGAAGCGATGCCAGTCGGCGCGGGCCTCGCCGAAGGCCTCGCCGGGCATGCCCGCCACGCCGGTCTCGTCGATGAGTCGCTTCGAGTTCTCCATCGTCCCGGGGAAGCCATCGAACTTCGCCATGACGTAGAACGCACCGTCGGGGTCGATGTACTCGGCACCGGCCCGTTCCAGGGCGTCGGTGAACGCGTCGATGCGTTCCCGGAGCAGTTCGCGGTTCGCCTCGTAGTAGTCGGGATCGGTCTCGCGCAGGGCCTTCAACACGGCGTACTGGCCCTGGCGGTTGGTCGCGACGTTGGTGAGCATGTGGCGGCTATGCGCCAGGTCGACCAGGTCCTCCGGGATGACGGCGTAGCCGACCCGGACCCCCGTGACCGCCATGGACTTCGAGAAGGAGCTACTGACGATCCGGTGGTCGGAGTCGACCGAGAGCGCGCTCGAAAAGGTCCCCGAGTAGTCGAAGTGGTCGTAGGTTTCGTCGCTGACGAGGACGGCGTCGTAGTCCTCGGCGACGCGAACGAGTCCCTCCATCGCGTCGGCGTCGAGGACGCCGCCGGTGGGGTTCTTGGGCGTGTTCACGACGATGCAGGCGGTGTCCTCGCTGGCGGCCTCGCGGACGTCATCGGGATGGAGGACGTCGTCCGGCCCGACCGGGACGAAGCGCTCGGTCCCGCCGAGCATCTGGGTCTTGCCGGGGTAGTACGTGTAGACGGGGTCGGCCATGATCACCTCGTCGCCGACGTCGCGCTCCAGCGCGCGGGCCATCGCCAGGTAGTTCGCCTCGCCTGCGCCGTTGGTGACGATGACCTGGCCGGGGTCGACGTTCCGGCGCTCGGCGATCTCCTCGCGGAGTGCCGGCAGGCCGTCGCTCGGGGCGTACTGGAGGTCGTCGACGTGGCTATCCGCGTACTCGCGCATGCCATCGCGAAGCGCCTCGGGCGGTTCCCAGTCGGGATCGCCGCTGACCATGTCGATGACGTCCCCCTCCGCCTGGTTCGCGTACTCCGTCAGGTGGAAAAACTGCGGCGTCGTGTACTCCATGCGTTGGCGTGCGCGGCGGGGACAGGTTTCTCTTTCGACATCCGATGGCACGCGACCGATAGCCTGACGGCCTGTACGCTCCACGTACGGCATATGAACGCACCGACGGCTCCGGAACTGCTCTCCCGGGCGAGCGCCGCGCTGGTCGAACGGGACCTGGCGGGAACGATCGCCGAGGTGGCGACTGGCAGAGAAATGCTGTACGTCGAGGTGGAACGGCCCGACGGAACGCGCGAGGCGGGCATGGTGCACGGACCCGACGTGGAACTCCCGGACGTGACGGGCCGGGACGCGCTCGCGGTGGTCGACAGAGCGGCGCGCCCGTCGGCCGACCTGGGCCTTCGGGCGGTGGGAATCGGCGCGCTCAACGCCCTCTCACAGCCCTTCGTCGACTGGCACACCGGTGATCCGATGTCGCCCGACCCGGACGCGGTGGACGTGATCGCGATGGTCGGCCTGTTCGGCCCGGTGCTCAGGGGCTACGACGACCTCGAGGTCAGGATCCTCGAGCGGGATCCGGACTCGGTGTCGCTCCCGGACGGTCTCCCGGCGGGCATGGACGCGACGCTTCACCCGCCGGAGGCCGCCCCGGGCGTCGTTCCGGGCGCGGACGTCCTCTATATCACCGGTTCGACGCTGCTGTTCGGCGGAATCGAGCGGTATCTCGATGCGGCGTCCCCGGAGACGGTGGTCGTCCTGGTCGGCGCGACCGCGTCGTTTTATCCGTCGCCGGTCTTCGATGCGGGCGTCTCCGTCGTCGCCGGCGCCACGGTCACCGACCGGACGCGCGTTCGCGAGGCCATCGCCGGTCCGAACTGTCAGGACAAGCTACACGGCAACGGACTGGAGAAAGTGTACGCTGCTCCCGACGACGTCGATCTGTCGCCCCTGGCCCTCGAATAGCGCGGGTCCGACGGGGGCTGTTCGACCAGGGTGACTTGTTACGATTCCTGCCAGAAGCGTTTTCCACCGCCGCGGCCATCGTTGTATTGTCAATGGTTAGTAGGGACGGGCTGGCGCGGCGGCTGGGACTGGCGGTTGCCGTCCTCGTCGTGGCGCTGGTCGCTGTTCTGGTGATCGGGAGCGTGCTGGTGGCCGCGGGCGTGATCGACGTCGGGGCACCGCGGGTCACCTCGATGAACACCTCGTGGGGGCAAGTCACCGACGACGCGACCGAGATCGAGACGCGCGTGAGCGTCGAGAATCCAAACCCGGTCGGCGTCCCCGGCGTCCTCGACGTTCGCTACCGGGCCAGCATGAACGACGTCGTCCTCGCGGAAGGGCACAAATCGGGCGTGGGATTCGGGAGTGGCCGGTCCACATTGGCCATCGACGCGACCATGCAGAACGACCGGATCCCGGCGTGGTGGGTCACGCACGTCAACGGCGGCGAGCGCTCGGAACTGGCGATCGCCGGCACGGTTTCGGGACCGTTCGGCGTGTCGCGAACGCTAAACGACACGCGGACGATCGAGACGGACCTGCTCTCGGGGTTCGTGTCGTCCGACCGGCGAACCATCTCGATGAACGGGCGCGACCTCCTCGTCCTCTCGAACCAGTCCGCGCGCTGGGGCGAGGCGACCGCCGAACGGACGCCGATCCAGTTCTCGGCCGGGGTCGAGAACCGCCACGAGTACCCGGTCACGCTGGACGGGGTCAGGTACGTCGTGACGATGAACGAGGTGACCGTCGGCGAGGGCGTGACCTCCGAGGGGTTCCGGGTCGCGCCCAACGAAACCAAGCGGATCGCGTTTGCGGTGGCCCTGTCCACGCCCAGGATGGCCGACTGGTGGGCGAGTCACGTGCGAAACGACGGTCGGACCAACCTCAGCGTCTCGATGTACGGCGTCGTCGATCGCGACGGCGAACGGAAGCGGGTTCCGGTGTCGCTATTCGATACCGGGGTCCGGTTCGAGACGGACCTCCTCGGGACCGGGACGACGACCGCGACGTCGATCGAAAACTCCGACCCCGCCGGGATGACCTACGAACGGCCGTCGATCGAGCGATTCGACCGTCGCTGGGGGGACGTTTCCGACGCGATAACCGAGATTCGCTCGACGCTCGTCCTCGAGAACCCCAACACTGGGGCGATGGCCGATCTCCTCGAACTCTCGGTCGGCGAACGGGTGACGATCAACGGCGTGGAAGTGGCGGCCGACGAGACCGACGTGGGGTCGCTCGACCCCGGGACGACCGAGATCGGGCACGCGGTCGAAATGGACAACGACGCCGTCCCGCAGTGGTGGGCGGAACACGTCAATAACGGGGAACGATCGACCGTCGTCGTCGATCCGTCGGTGACGGCCGACGTGGGGTTCACGACGTTCGACGTGGCCGTCGACGATCGCGAATCGACGGTCGAGACGGACGTGCTGTCGGGCCTGACCGCCGGGGACGCCCGGCCCTTGACCCTCGACGGGCAGCGCGTCGGGACGGTCCACGAGGTCCGGGCGGAATGGGGAACGGCGACGACGGATCGGACGCCCGTCGAACTCACGGTGCGAATCGAGAACACGGCACCCGTGGCGATCATCGTCTCGGACCTGGGCTACGACGTGCGGATGAACGACGTCGTCGTCGGGGACGGGACGACAGCGACCGAACACCGGATCCCGGCGGGCGAGACGCGGGAGGTCACGTTCACGATCCACCTGGATAGCCAGTCGATGGACGAGTGGTGGGTCACGCACGTCCGGAACGACGAGCGCACCCTCGTCGAGTACGACGCCACGGCCAGCGTCAGCGCGCGAGGCCGTTCGAAGCGGGTCCAGGTAATTTCGACGACGACGACCGTCGAGACGGACTTCCTCGGCGCGGCCGGTGGGACGCCCCGGGCGCTCGTCGGCGACGTCTTTCGTCCGACGCCGGCCGCGACGCCGTTCTCGGCCGAATGATCACGGGTCCAACGGACCTCTCCAGGGCGAACGCGGAGAACCTGTCGTTCGTCTCCTCCGGCGTGGTGGTCTCCTGCTGGTGGCAGTCGATCCGGATCTGCGGTGATCGTTCGGAGGGTTCGAACGGCGACGCGTCGGGGACGGAGTAGCGAGACGGGTCCGGCTCAGGTTTTCCGCGCGACGGCTCAACAACGCCATCGACCCGCCACCTGGAGTCGTGTTGGGCCAGTAACCGCCCACCCGGAGGATCACGATGGCCGCTCCGGGAACTCCGAGGAGCGTCGGCCGGCGTCGTACCATATCCGACGCTTCGGGCGATTCTGCTTGAATCTCCCGTCGCAGTGGCTCAAGACCCGCCAGGACAGCGTTTTCCCCGTCGCGATCGAAATCCGATCGACGATGGACTCCCGAACGGCCAGGGAGCGAATGGTCGACGCGCTCGACGTGGAACTCGCGTCGACCGACGCGGCGCTCCGTGCGGTCCCGCGACACCGGTTCGTTCCCGAGGCCTGGCGCGATTTCGCGTACGCCGACCGACCGATCCCTCTCGGCGAAGGTGCGACGATCAGCGCGCCGAGCGTGGTCGTGTCGATGGTCGATCACCTGGCGCTTTCGTCCGGCGATCGGGTCCTCGAGATCGGCACGGGAAGCGGGTACCACGCCGC
>DATFIX010000268.1:0-6561 GCA_035269625.1 Natrialbaceae archaeon | reverse complement strand
CGCTGTACAGACATGGAGGCCGGCGACCAGGTCATCGAGGGCTGTGGCCACGAGGGCACCGCCACGCTCCGAGCGGGCAAACTCCCCTGGCGGTTCGAGTGGCCCGCCCAGTGGCAGGTGCTCGACGTGGACTTCGAGCCTTTCGGCAAGGACCACGCGGAGGGCTCCTGGCCGAGCGGCGAGGACATCACCCGGAACGTCCTCGAGCGCGAACCCCCGGTCCCGATGGTCTACGAGTGGTTCACGCTCGACGACGAACCGTTCTCCTCCTCCGAGGGGAACGTCATCCTCGTCTCGGAGGTGCTGGAGTTGATCGAACCCGAGGTCGTCCGCTATTTCTTCGCGAAGGACCCGAGCAAGGCCCGGGACTTCAGCGTCGAACGCCTCGACCTGCTGGTCGACGAGTTCGATCGCTTCGAGCGGCTCTACTACGGCGAGGCCGAGGGCTCGGAACGCGAGGAGGCCCTGGCCGAACGCGTCTATCCCCTGCTGATCTCTCCCGCCGACCTCCCGGACGCGGCCCTGGGCGAGGACCCCGGCGCGTTCGGTGGGGACCTGGGATTCGACCCCGACGACGCCGCCCAGCGAGCCTCGCGACGGGAGCTCGTCGAGGGGCCACACGCCGAGCGGATTCGCATCCCCTACACCTTCGCCGCGGTCCTGGGCATGACCGACGATCCCGACCTGCGCGAGGACATCGCCCGCAAGGAGGGTCACATCCCGGACGACGCCCCGGAGTGGGCCGTCGAACGCGCCCTCGCCCGCGTCGAACGCGCCCGCCGGTGGGCGCGCCGGACGGACAACGAGTTCAACTACGAACTCAAGCGCGCCGAGCTGCCGGCCGTGGACTTCGACGCCGACACCGAGGCCGCGCTCGACGACCTGGCCGACTTCGTCGAAGCGGGCCACGACGGCGAGACCATCCAGGGCGAGATCTACGAGACGGCGCGCCGGCACGACGTCGACGTCGGTGAGTTCTTCGCGGCCGGCTACCGGCTCTTCTTCGACCAGACCGAGGGCCCCAAGCTGGGCCAGTTCCTCGGCAAACTGGATCGGGACTTCGTCGTCGAGCGCCTGCGCCGCGAAGGGTAAAACCCGAGAACCAAACGTCTTTGAGAATCCGTCCCGGAGTTGTCACCGATGGTAGACACCCTGACGTGGGTCCTCGTCGGAATCGCGATCTACTGGCTGGGCGTCGTCGGACTGCGCCGGCTGGACCTGCTCCCGAAGTCCGTCGGGACGCAGGGGCCGATCCTGACGTTGCACACGAAACGCGGGCGAGCCTTCCTCAACTGGCTCGCCGGCCCCAGGCGGTTCTGGCGCGCCTGGGCGAACGTCGGCGTCGGCATCTCGCTGGTCGTCATGCTGGGCGCCTTCCTCGTGTTGCTGACCAGCGCGATCAGTTCGATCCAGAATCCCCAGCCGACGGCCGTCAACCAGCCCAAGAACGTGCTCGTGATCCCGGGCGTCAACGACTTCCTCCCGCTCGCGGCCGCCCCGGAGATCGTTTTCGGCCTGGCAGTCGGGCTGATCGTCCACGAGGGCGGTCACGGCCTGCTCTGTCGGGTCGAGGACATCGACATCAAGTCGATGGGGCTCGTTTTCCTGGCAATCTTGCCGATCGGCGCGTTCGTCGAACCCGACGAGGAGAGCCGAGCGGCGGCCGACCGCGGTGCCCAGACCCGGATGTTCGCCGCGGGCGTGACGAACAACTTCGCGATCACCGTGATCGCGTTCGCCCTGCTGTTCGGCCCCGTCATCGGATCGATCGGCGTCGCCCCGGGGGCACCGATCAGGGCGACGCTCCCGGGATCGGCCGCCGATGACGCCGGCATCGGGTCCGGCGACCGCATCACGGCACTGGACGGCCAACCGATCGCCAACGCCTCGGACCTGGACGCGGCCCTCGAGGCCAACCGCAACCGGACGGTCGACGTGGAACTCAACGACGGCCCGGAGACGACGACGGTCACCCGGTCCGTCCTGGTCACGGTCAGCGTCTCGGGTGGGCCGGCCGACCTCCCCGCCGGGTCGACGATCACGCACGTCAATGGAACCCGAGTGTACACGAGTTCCGGGTTCGTCGACGCGCTCGAGAACACCTCGGGGATGGCCTCGATCCGAACCGAAGACGGGACCGACCTGACGACGCCCGCCGGTGCCTACGTCGGCGTCCTGAAGAACGAACCCCTCGCGAAGTCCGGGGCACCGACCGATCCCGACGCCGACGTCGTTCTCACGGGGTTCGACGGTGAACGGGTGACCTCCTACGAGGACCTCGTGGACGCCCTCGAACCGACCGAACCCGGGCAGCGCGTCAGCATCACCCTCTTCGTCGACGGGGAGCGCCAGACCTACGACGTCACGATGGGGAGCCGGCAGGGCGACGAGGGCGGCTTCCTGGGCATTCGGGCGCGTGCGACCGGCGTGACCGGCCTGACGGTGAGCGACTTCGGCATCCGGCGGTACCCGTCCGATCGATACCTGGCGGCGCTCGGGGGTGCCGACGACGAGGACGGCTTCGGGCCGATGATCTCGACGTTCGTGGGCAAGGTCTTCGTCGTCCTGCTGTTGCCCATCGCCAGCCTCGTCTTCCAGGGCCTCTACAACTTCGCCGGGTTCACGCCCGACGTCGTCAACTTCTTCGTCGTCGAGGGCGGGCCGTTCTCGTTCCTCGGCGGCGGGGTCTTCCTGCTCGCGAACCTCCTGTTCTGGACCGGGTGGATCAACGTCCAGCTCGGGTTCTTCAACTGCATCCCGGCGTTCCCGCTGGACGGCGGCCACATCCTCCGGCTGAGCACCGAGGGCGTCCTCTCGCGGCTCCCGATCCCGACCACCCGCCGGGCCGTCCGCGTCGTCACGACGACCATCGGCGTGACGATGCTGATCAGCTTCCTGCTGATGGTGTTCGGGCCGCAGTTGATCGCGGGATAAAATCGGCCGTAACCGCTCCAGAAACCGCTATTCCAGCGCGGAATCGATCGCGTCCGACACCGCGCCGTACCAGGAACTGTGCCCCTCGGGATCGACCTCGTTCCCGTTCACGAAGAACGTCGGAGTGGCACTGACACCCCGTTCTTTCCCCTGAGCCCGGTTGGCCGCAACGACCGGCTCCCACTTCGCCGTCCGGACGTGTTCCTCGACGACGTCCGGGTCCGCACCCACCTCCGTCGCCAGGGATCGGTACAGTTCCATGCTCGTGTCCTGGGCGTTTGCAAAGAGCTTTTTCGAGTACTGCCAGAACGCCTCCTGGCCGACGGTCGCCTGGACGCTCCGGGCGGCGATGGCCGAGTACCACGCCACCTCCCCGAGCGGAAAGTCGTGGTGTTCGTACCGGATCGTGCCGGGTTCGACGTACTCCGACCGGATCTTCGGGAGGCCGTTCAGGTTGTAGTGGGCGCAATGGCCACAGAGGTAACTCTCGTAGGCGGCGACCGTGACCGCGGCGTCGGACGGGCCGAGCGTCGGCGTCGGTAACGACGCCGCATTACTTTCTGTCGTCGGTTTCGTCCCGCCGTCGGCCGGGGTAGCCGTGGGCGAACGGGTCGTCGGGGAGGTAGTCGCCGACGAGGGGCCCTCGGTCGCCCCGTCGCCACCGGAACAGCCGGCGATCGCGAGGAGGCCGGCGGTGGCGGTGCTCGCGAGCACCGCGCGCCGAGAGAGCGAGTCCTGGGGGGTCATACCGTTCCATACGGCCCAGAAATGGGTTGAACGTTTCCCTTCGACCGCCGCGCTTCCCGCTACCGTGGGCGGATCAATCGTCGCGGTCGATCCCGTGTTGCTCGTAGAAGTCCTCGGGAACCGCCTCGATCCGCTCGAAGTCCGCCTCGAAGTAGTGTTCGTGATGGCGGATCATCTGCTCGACGATCCAGGCGCTGAAGGTCTCGTCGAAGCGCCACTTGCCCTCGACCTCGGGCACGTCGAACCGCTCGTCGGTCGCGAAGGCGACGTAGACGTGGTAGAACCCGAGGATGACGTCCGCGAACTCGCTGGCCTTCTCGGCGCTCTCCTCCCGGCGTCGGTCCAGTTCCTCGCGACCGGCGTCGGTCAACTCGAAGTACTTCCGGTCGGGTTCGTCCTCGCGGTCGAGGCGCTCGGCCCACCCCTCGTCCTCGAACTTGTACAGGATCGGGTAGACCGACCCGTAGGAGGGTTCCCAGTGGCCGCCGCTGATGTCGTTGATCTCCTTGAGGATCTCGTAGCCGTAGCGCGGCTTTTCGTCGAGAAGCTCCAGGACGAGATACGCGATCAGGCCTTTCGGTGGACCGCTTTTCCGCATTGGACAGTCGTTGGCCCGAAGTCCCTGAAAGCGTTTCGAAACCCTGCCAGAACTGCACCTTTTCCGGAGGCTGGGGTTCCCAGTGGCGTCCCGTCCGGCGATCGTCCCTCGGCAGCCTTTCCCGCGAGGGCAAGGCCCTTAGGCCCCCGAACCTACACCCGCCTATGGATCGACGAGAGCCGCCAGCAACGGCGGAGGGCTGGTACGCCCTCCACGACTTCCGGACGATCGACTGGGACGCCTGGCGCGACGCCTCGCGGCGCGACCGCGAGCGCGCGATCGCCGACGGCGTCGAGTTCCTGGAGTCCGCTGTCGAGGTTCGCGACGCCGACGAGGGGGCGTCGGCCGTCTACAGCGTGCTCGGGAGCGACGCCGACCTCCTGGTCATGCACCTCCGGCCGACGACCGCCGACCTCGACGCCCTGAAGCGACGCTTCGAGCGCACCGACCTCGCCCGGTTCACCGAACGGGCCGACTCGTACGTCTCGGTGACCGAGGCGTCGGGCTACACGGACCGGGCCCGCGAGTTCTTCGAGGGCGAACTCGACGAGGATTCCGGCCTCGCGAAGTACATCCGGTCCCGCCTGGAACCGACGATTCCCGACGACGAACACCTCTGTTTCTACCCGATGTCCAAGCGGCGTGATCCCGAGTACAACTGGTACGACCTGCCCTTCGACGAGCGCCGCGAGCACATGGAGGCCCACGGCGAGGTCGGCCGCGAGTACGGCGGGAAGGTCAGCCAGATGATCACCGCCAGCACCGGGTTCGAGGACCACGAGTGGGGCGTGACGCTGTTCGCCGAGGACGCCGCCGACGTCAAGGACCTCCTCTACGAGATGCGCTTCGACCCCTCGACCTCGAAGTACGCCGAGTTCGGGCCCTTCTACATGGCCCGCAAAATCGAGCCCCACGACCTCCATCCCCTGCTCGAGGGCGACCCGGTCCCGGCCGAGGGGACCGGCGCACCCTACGAACACGCCCATCGCCACGCGCACACCTACACCCACCGCCACGAACACGACCACGAGGGCGAGGTCCACGAGCACGAGCACACCCACACCTACGAACACAGCCACCCGCATCCCCACGCGGGCGGCGACCACGAGCACGGTCACGGCGCCGACCACGATCACGAGGCCGAACACGGTCGCGATCACCAGCGAGCGCACGAACACGACCACCAGCACGAAGCGGAGGAAACCCACGCCCACGAGCACGGGGAAACGGCGGAAGAAGCGCCAGGTGGCGGCGACGTCGACGCCACGATCCGCGACCTGGGCGTCGAACTCCCGGCCGACCTCCCCGAGGACGCCCACGCGCTCGTCCTGCACTCGACGGCGCCCCACGACGAACTCGCCGGCGAGGTGGACGGTCTCCGCGGGAACTTCGAGCACTACGACAGCCACCTGCTCACGGAAGTCGTAACCAGTGAGGACGGCGCGGCCATCGTCAGCGTCTGGTCGAACGAGGGCGCGGCCGACACCGCCGCCGGGTTCCTCGAGGAACTGCCCGGCGTCGAGGAGCGCGAGGACGGCCCGATCGGCGGCGGCGAAACGGTCGGGGCGGCCGAACGCACGGCAGTGACGACCGACGAGGGCGACGAGATTCGCGGCACGCTCGCCGAGCGGAACATCTACGCCGGTCAGCCCCACGGCGAGGACGTCTACGCGATGGTGCTGTACTCGGCGGCCGACGCCGAAACCCTCTCCGACGAGGTCGCCGGACTCCGCGAGAACTTCGAGCACTACGACACGCACGTCAAGACGGCCGTCTATCGCCCCGCCGAACTGCACGCGGCGGCCGACGAGACCGCCGTGGTGAGCATCTGGGCAACCGAGGACGCGGCGTCGACGGCCAGCGACTTCCTCGCCGACCTACCCGAGATCACCCGCCAGGCCGGCGACGACGACGAGACCTGGGGCACGATGGGCATGTTCTACACCGTCAAACCGGAGCACCGCGAGGACTTCGTCGGGAAGTTCGAAACCGTCGGCGACCTCCTGACGGACCTGGACGGCCACGTCCGGACCACCCTCATGGTCAACCACGAGGACGAGAACGACGCGTTCATCGCCAGCCGGTGGGAATCGAAAGACGACGCGATGACGTTCTTCCGTTCGGACGCGTTCTCCGATACAGTCGACTGGGGCCGGGACGTGCTCGCGGATCGCCCGCGACACGTCTTCCTGGCCTGACGCCTGCCCCGGTCGTCGGTCACGCCCGCCGTCGCTTTTCCTTCGAGAAATAGCCGGAAGAATAATATTCGTGTCGCTCGATAC
>DATFIX010000267.1:0-5054 GCA_035269625.1 Natrialbaceae archaeon | reverse complement strand
TCGCGACGCGCTCGTTGCCCCGGACGTGGGTTTCGGGGACGATCTCGTCCATGATCACGAACAGCATCGCGCCGGCGGCGAAGCCCATCGCGTAGGGCAGGAGTGGTTCGGCGACTTGCACGGCGAACGCGCCGAACACGGCCAGCGGGATCTCGACGACGCCGGCCCGAACGCCGGCGATCGCGGCGTACAGCCGTCGATCCAGCCCGGCGTTGATCGCCGCCACGGAGACTGCCAGCCCTTCCGGGACGTTCTGGACGCCGATGGCGAGCATCAGGGCGATGGCCCCGCCAACGTCCCCGGACCCGAACCCGACGCCGACGGCCAGCCCTTCGGGCATGTTGTGGAGCGTGATCGCGAGGATGAACAGGACGACAGCTCCGACTCGGGGGTTTTCGACGGGCAACCTCTGGCTGGGTTCGGCGGCGTCCGCACGCCGTCCACCGGTAAGGAGGTAATGGGCGTGCGGCACGAGAACGTCGGCCCGATCGAGGAACAGGACCCCGATAACGAGGCCGGTCATGACCGGAAGGACGCCGTCGACTTCCATTCCGGCGAGGACGATCCCACCGTACTCCGGGACGCTCGCGAACTCGATCCCGGGGAGGATGAGACTCGTAAAACTCGCGGCGAGCATAACCCCGGCCGCGAACCCGAGCGCGGCATCGAGCGACCGCTTCGAGGGGTTTCGCCAGACGAGCACCAGCGTCGCCCCGAGCAGGTTGAACAGGGCGATGACGATCCCGCCGACCAGCCCCTGCACCACCGGATCCGTCCCCGCGATCCGAACGAACGCGTCCACCAGTGTCGACATCGTGTAGGGTATCGAAGGGGATCGGCAAAAAGCTACGTCAGCCCAGCGAACGCGCGGCGCTCCCGACCACCCTCAGCCGTCGATAGTCCGCAACTCCCGCTGGGGATCGACGACGAACTCGTACCCGTCGTCGGTAATCAGGACCATCTCCTCCTGGCCGATGTAGCCGTACTCGGTCTCGACGCCGAGTTCGGCGGTGTAGATCTCCCCGGTCCGGACCTCGCGGCGCGGCTGATCGCCGTAACGCTCCCAGGGTGGTCCCAAAAGTGCGCCGCCGTCGTGGGCGTTGCGCCCGACCTGGTGGCCGAAGGCGTGCTGGTACTCGGGCCACCCGCGGTCGGTCAACTCGTCGCGGGCCGCGTCGTCGACGACGTGCCCCTCGACGCCGGGTTCGAGGGCAGCGAGGCCGGCGTCGATGGCCGCACGGACGTCCTCGAAGGCCGCCTGCAGGTCGGCCGGCGGGTCCTCGTCGTCCGCTGGGCGATAGTAGAGGCGCTGCATGTCGGCGGCGTAGCCGTCCTTGACTACGCCGAAGTCGACGTGGAGGATTTCGCCCGTCGGGAGCGTCCGGTCGCCGGGCAGGGTGTGGCCAACCGGGGATTCGCCCCCGGCGTGGACGGTCGGGCAGTAGTCCCACGACCAGGCCGACCCGTAGCCCTCCTCCCCCATCCGGCCGTGGAGATAGTCGGAGACGTCGGCCTCGGTCCAGTCGGGCGACCACTCGTCGATCATCTCGGCGAGGAACGCCTCGGTCTCCTCGGCGGCCGCGACGATCCGCTCGCGCTCGGTCTCCGACTTGATCCCGCGCAACTCCGAGACGATGGGGTCGGCGCTGACGAGCGACCCCTCGTAGTCGGTGCCCTCCAGCAGCGACTGCAGGCGGAGGTAGAGGCCGTGGGTGAGGCCGTCGGCGACGTTGTTGTCACGCGAGTAGTTGACGGCGATCGAATCTGGACCGACGTCGTCCAGGAACTCGTGGAAAGCGTCGGCGAGCGAGGCGTCGTAGGGATAGACCTCGTGGACGCCCAGTTCCTCGGCGTTGGGGGCGTCGTGGCGGCCGATGATGGCGGCCGACCGGCCGGCAGTCACGAGGATCATCGTCGGCCAGACGACGTCGAACCCCAGGACGTACGGGAGACACGGTTCGTCGATTTCGCTGGTCTCGCGGGCGAACGTCAGCCAGACGTCGGCCTCGGCGTCGGCCACGATGTCGCGGGCCTGCCGCACTTTCTCCTCGACGATAATCTGGTCGCTCATTGATACTCCAACCCTCGTGGACCGAGGGCAAGTGCGTTGTCCCACCCGGGACCGGTTGCCGGTTTCGGCGTCGTTCGGGACCGCGGCACGGCATCGTTCACCCGACCGACGAATTATTTGCCCGTCCTGACGTATTTCGAGTATGGGGGAAATCGCGGAACTCACGGGATACAGACGGCGAGTGGCCAACCTGAGGGTGGTTCCACCGAAGGAGCGAACTGAGGTGCCGGAGGGCGTTCGGATCACGCGGTCGTTCCGGGGGCTCACCGAGGACATGGCGATCCGGTACCTCGAGAACACGGGTGCGGAGCGGGTCGGGGAACGCGAGTTCGAGGGCGACGGCTGGCGGGCGACGATGTCGGTCGATCGGGTGCCGGTCGGACCGACGTTCCGACTCACGGAGGTGACCGTCACCTGGATCGGGGACGAGGACGTGCTGGAACGGGTAATCACTGCGTTCCGGGTGAAGGCGTTCCGTGCGCCAGGGTGATACTCCGGGGTGGCTGGTCGACGGGAGCCGACCTTACCAGTGCATGAACGAAAGGAGCGCCTCGACGAGTTTCTGCTCTGCTCGCCGGAGGTGTTCCTCGAGCGTCCGTCGGCTGATGTCGAGGTCCTCGGCCAGTTCTTCGGTGGTCACGCCCTTCGGTATCTCGTAGTACCCCCGTTCGTAGGCGAGCGTGAGGACCGTTCGCTGGCGGTCAGAAAACGTCGGGAGTTCGGCGTCGAAGACCATGAGCGGCGCGTCCTCGACGGTGCTAATCTCGCGCTTGGCCTCGACCTCGATGGCGAACTCGTCTTTGATGTCCCGGTACATCTCGGTCAGGTTCTCCGGCTGGAGCGAGATGATCCGGGTCAGGATCGCCCCGTTGTCGTAACTCGTCGGATAGAAGGTGAGGCAGTTGTGGCGCTGGAGGTACTCCTCGAGGAGGCCCTCCTGGAAGTGGAGCAGACAGCCCCCCGTGACGGCCAGTGACTCCTCGCCGTGGTCGATCCACTCGGTGATCCCCACCTCCGCGTCGATCAAGTCACGGGCTGCGTACCGGTCCTCCCCGGTCACGTGGAGCAGATCGGCGTGACCCCCACACCACATGTCGATCGACGCGTCGACGCGGGCCGTGGCGTCCGCGTAGACGCTCTCGTGGTCGATCCGGAACACCGCTTCGTGCATGCGCGAGCGTAGGGGTTTCCGTGGCTTAAACGTGGCACCATATGTTGGGGCGTTTCATATTGATTGGTAGCCCGTACCTAGTCCTGTCATGTCGAGTGAACTCGAAGCGGAGGACGAGAAATTCTCGGTGGGGGAGCCGTCCGAGCAGTGGTACGACTACCAGGGCGCGCCGACCGGCACCGACATCGAGTGCGAGGGCTGGCGCCAGGAGGCCGCCCTTCGCATGCTGAACAACAACCTCGATCCCGAGGTCGGCGAGAGACCCGAGGACCTCGTCGTGTACGGCGGTACGGGCCGGGCCGCCCGCTCCTGGGACGCCTACGACGCCATCATGGACGAACTGCGCACCCTCGGCGACGAGGAGACGCTGCTCGTCCAGTCGGGCAAGCCCGTCGGCAAGTTCGACACCCACGAGATGGCACCGCGGGTGTTGATCGCCAACTCCAACCTCGTCGGCAAGTGGGACAACTGGGACCACTTCCACGAACTGGAGGCCCAGGGCAAGATCATGTACGGCCAGATGACGGCCGGTTCCTGGGCGTACATCGGCACCCAGGGCATCATCCAGGGGACCTTCGAGACGCTCGCCGCCCTGGCTCGCGAGCACTACGACGGCGACCTCGAGGGTAAGATCGTCGCCACCGGCGGCCTGGGCGGCATGGGCGGTGCCCAGCCGCTGGCGGTCACGATGAACAAGGGGGTCTGCATCGCGGCCGAGGTCGACGAGGACCGCATCGACCGCCGCATCGAGACCGGCTACTGCCAGGAGAAGACCGACGACCTCGACGAGGCCATCGAGAAGGCGAAAGCGGCCGCCGAGAAGGGCGAGGCCTACAGCGTCGGCGTCCACATGAACGCGGCCGACTTCCTGGAGGAACTGCTCGAGCGTGACTTCGTCCCGGACGTCCTCACCGACCAGACGTCCGCCCACGACGAACTCGAAGGGTATTACCCGTCGGGCTACACCGTCGAGGAAGCCGACGAACTCCGGGAGGAGGACCCCGACACGTACGTCGAGGAGAGCCTCGACACGATGGAGCGCCACGTCGAGGCCATGCTCGAACTGCAGGAGCGCGGCGCGATCACCTTCGAGTACGGCAACAACATCCGCGGGCAGGTCCAGGACCACCGCGAGGTCGAGAACGCCTTCGACTTCCCCGGGTTCGTGCCCGCCTACATCCGCCCGCAGTTCTGCGAGGGCAAGGGGCCGTTCCGCTGGGCCGCGCTCTCGGGCAACGAGGAGGACATCTACCGCACCGACGAGGCGATCAAGGAGCTGTTCCCCGAGAAGGAGGCCCTGCACCGCTGGATCGATCTGGCGCAGGAGCAGGTCCACTTCCAGGGCCTGCCCTCGCGGGTCTGCTGGCTCGGCTACGAGACCGGACCCGACCCCCGGGAGGGCCACGACGAGGACGGCCTGACAGAGCGCGCCCGGTTCGCGCTGCGCATCAACGAACTGGTCGCCGAGGGCGAGATCTCCGCGCCCGTCGTGGTGACCCGCGACCACCTCGACGCCGGCAGCGTCGCCAGCCCCAACCGCGAGACGGAGGACATGCAGGACGGCACCGACGCCGTCGCCGACTGGCCCGTACTGAACGCGCTGCTGAACACGGCCGCCGGCGCGGACATCGTCAGCGTCCACGACGGCGGCGGCGTCGGCATCGGCAACGCCCTGCACGCGAACAACCACGTCGTGCTGGACGGCACCGACCTCGCGGCCGAGAAGGCCAGGCGCGTGTTCACCACCGACCCCGGGATGGGCGTGATCCGCCACGCCGACGCGGGGTACGAGACCGCGCTCGACGAGGCGGC
>DATFIX010000266.1:0-2183 GCA_035269625.1 Natrialbaceae archaeon | reverse complement strand
TTCATCACCGTCTATCTCCGGGTCGAACTCGACGCTATCCTCCCCCGTCCCCTCCATTCCGATCGGCGTCTCCCCGTCGGTTCCCTGCGCTACGCCGAACGGATCCTGGCTATCCCCTTCGAGCGCGTTCGAGGCGTCCGGGAGAGTCCCCTCGAACTCGGAAAACCCGAACTGCATCGCCGACTTGGCCTCCGTCGAAGGAGCGTACCGGAAGACGGTGTTGCCATCCACGACGAGGTACTCGTCCATGTCGGCCGGCGAGAGCACTCGCCGTCCCGTGTCGATCGCTAGATCGACCAGGTCGCCCAGCGACGCGACCTCGACGACGTGGCTGTTCCCCTGGGGCGTGTAGGACTCGACCTCGGTCACCCACTCCTCGAACCGGCGGCGCTGCAACGCCCGCTCGACCGCCTCGGCGTCGATCCGCGAGATGGCCGCTCTCGTCGCCACCAGGCCCAGGGCGGCGAGGATACCCACGAGCAGGGCGAGTCCGTTCACCAGGGTGGCCGAATCGTTCGTCGTGGCGGCCTGTCCCGTGGTGTGAGTCTCGCGCTCGGTGTCGTGCGGGAGGCCGACGAGTTTCTTCGTCCGTTCGATCGCCCCGCCGACCCGAACCGAATCGGTTCGAGTCGCGCCGTCCGGCGTCGAATACGCGTAGGTCACCCGCGTGTGGAGCTCCGCGGTGACCTCGGCCTCCGTCCCGAACTCCTCCTGGAGCTGTCGCTGTCTGGCGAAGACCTCGTGGATCGGCACTGCAGTCTCGACGCTCGCCGTGGCGGCGTCGGGTTCGATCGTTTCGAGCACCCGCGCGTCAGTGTAAAACGGGTCGTCGGGCTCGTCCCGCGGGGCCACCGCGTACGTCAGGACAAGCGAGAGGTTTCGGATCGTCGCCTGCTGGCCCTCCGCGCTCGCGACGACGGTCGGTTTCGAGGTCCCATTCAACGGGTACAGCCCGGTGTTCGCGAGCTGTTCGCCCTCGTCGTAGGCGGTCGTCTCCTCGAGGACGGTAACGTGGACGTTCTGCTCGATGCCGACCGAGTGCACGGTCGGTTCGGTCGCCGCTCCGTCCTCCGCAAGCGGACTTGCGGCGATCGCCGGCGTCATGAATCCAGTGAAGGCGACCAGCAGGCTCACGATCAGCGCCATGACACCCACCACGGCCACGCGTTCCCAGTCGGTAGCGATCGCGTGCTTCAGTCGCAGCATCGGGGCCGATTTCACGGGGCGATCACCGTCGTTCGACGTGTCGGCGGCGGCACTCGTCGGTCCCGGTTCATCGATGGTTTTTGAGGGGATCCGCCGACGTGGCTCGTGTTCCGTATCATGTTCGTTTTGTAGTGCTGGATGCCCGGTTCCGCACGCGCCGGCGACCACGTCGGATCGCCGATCGACTCGCTCGCACCGTTCGCCTCGGGTCGATCAGCACGAACCCGAGCAGAACAATCCCGCCGCCAAGCACCGTCGCGGTCGCGAGCGCGGCGACGGCCGGGTGGAGCGCGGCGAGCGCCGAGATCGCGCCGGCGGGCAGGACGGCGGGATACGAGTAGACGGTTACGGTCCCGCGATGGACCGCCGGCGCCGTCGCCGGTTCGTTCGCGACCGTCACTGCCATGGCATCCGAACCGCTGCGCGGCTCGGTCGCGGTCACGTGGAGGTCGCCGGAGACGTGCGCCGAGTGGTGCAGGAACCACGAGACTGGGGAGGAGACGACGACGGTTCGGTGTCCGGTCTCGCCCGAACGGACCAGACTCGGATCCTCGGCCGGTGCGGTCGTCGTGGTCAGGATGTGCGTCTGGCTGGTGGCCGGTGCCCCGAGAACGGCGATAGGGAGTGCGACGGCGATCACGACCCCCAGCACGACCACGTGGACCCGAAGCGGGACCGACGCCACCGTCTCCCGGATCGTCTCCCCGCCGGTCGTCGAGTACAGCAACGACAGTCCGAGAAGCGCCCAGATCCCGGCGAACAGCACCGGGTTCGTCACCAGGCGGCCGAGGTGGGGTATCACGAGTGGCTGTCCGAGAACCGTCGGCACCGTGCCGTAGATCTCGTCGTTGGTGACTGGCGGCGCTCCCGTCCTCTGGTCGGGATACTGGTTCGCGTCGCCCTGGGTGCGGAACGCGTCCCCATCGCCTGTCGTCCCGACGATCCGATGCAACACCGGACGGTCGGACTCGGGAGAT
>DATFIX010000265.1:0-4749 GCA_035269625.1 Natrialbaceae archaeon | reverse complement strand
CTCGGTGGACGACTACGGGGCGAACCTGGACGCCGCAGAGTTCGAGGCCATGGACGAGTCGCCGGCCGACCGTGCCAGGGCCCTCCTCGAGGAGGTGGACGCATGAGCGCGACCGACCGCCCTGGCCGCGAGGTGGCCCATCGGCTGTTCGCGACCGAGTTCGACGACGCCACGTTCCAGTACTCCGAGGGCGACGAGGAGCGCGCCCCGAATTACGTCGTCACGCCGACCGGCGCCCGGGTCAACCGCCTGTTCTTCGTGGGCGTGCTGACGGAGGTCGAACGCGTCAACGACGACGTGGTCCGGGCCCGCGTCGTCGATCCGACCGGTGCGTTCGTCATCTACGCCGGCCAGTACCAGCCCGACGAACTCGCCGTCCTCGAGCGCACCGAACCGCCGGCCTTCGTCGCGGTCACGGGCAAAGCCAGGACGTTCGAACCGGACGACGCCGACCGGATCTACACGTCGGTCCGTCCCGAAAGCATCAACGAGGTCGACGAGGGGACCCGCGACCGGTGGGTCGTCCAGGCGGCCGAACACACCCTCGACCGGATCGCGACGATGGCCACTGCCGCGACGCTGGATCTCGCCGGTGAGGACCTCGCCACGGCCCTCCGCGAGCGCGGCGTCGACGAATCGCTGGCCGCCGGGATCCCGCTTGCACTCGACCAGTACGGGACGGGATCGGCCTACCTCGACGGGCTCCGGACGGCCGCGCTGGACGCCGCTCGCGTGGTGGCCGGGGACCGCGACGAGGTTCGGGCCCCCGACCTGGCCCCCGACGGAACGAGGGCCGACGCCGCGGCCATGCCGGTCCTTGCGGAGAGTGGCCCCGGGTTCTTCGTCCGGATGAGCGAATCCGGCGAGGAGGTCGAGACCGGCGCAGGGGCCGAACCGGGATCAGCGGCCGAACCGACGCCCGAGACGGACGCCGAACCTGACCAGACGCGCGAACCGGACACCGAGGCGGAACCCGAGACTGAACCCGAACCGGAGTCCGAGACAGAACCCGAGAAAGAACCAGAACCAGAGCCAGAACCGGAGATGGAGCCCGAGACGGAGGAGACAGCCGAAGCAGAACCGGAGACGCAGACCGAAACCGAACCGGATCGAGACACCGAACCCGGGGTCGAAGAGACCGCCACTGCCGAAAGCGAGACCACGGCCGACGAAGAAAGCGAGACGGCAGCGGACGAGGACCTCGGTGACTTCGAGGGCGGGGACCTTTCTGCAGAGGAGACGGCCGAGGAGGCCGGCCCGGCCACCGACGAGATGTACGAGTTCGACGAGGGGGAGCGCCAGCAGATCGAGGAGGAGTACGGTACCGAGTTCGAGACCGGGACCGAGGTCGACGAACCCGGCGAGGCCGACATCGACACGCCGGCCCCGGAATCGACGGCGGAACCGGACGCTTCGGAGTCAGAACCGACGGCGACTACCGGGGAGTCCGAGGAACCTGAAACGCCCGAGATGGACGAGGAGCCGGAATCCGCCGAGGAATCAGGAGCCGCGGCGGAATCGGAACCCTCCGAGGAAGACGAGGCGGCACCTGGTGCCGACGCCATCGCGGCCGACGCCAACGTGGACAACGCCGTGATGGACGCGATGCGCGACCTCGACGATGGCGACGGCGCTGACCGCGAGGCAGTGATCGAGGCGGTCGTCGACGGGACGGGTGCCGATCGGGAGGCGGTCGAGGACGCCATCCAGGAGGCGCTCATGGGCGGGCAATGCTACGAACCGGGCGACGGACTGCTCAAACCCATCTGATGGCGGTCGTCGAACCGGTGCCGGACGAACCGGCGGCCGTCGCGGACGGTGACGGCGAGCGGGCGCTGGTCGTCGCCGACGTCCACGCGGGGATCGAACGCGCCCTCGCGGCAGAGTACGGCGTCGAACTCGATAGCCGGGCCGACGCCCGTCGCGAGCGACTGCTCTCGCTGGTGGACCGCACCGACCCGGACCGGGTCGTCTTTCTCGGCGACCTGATGCACTCGATCGGCGATCCGGGCGGGGCCGAACGCGGCGAGATCGAACTGCTCTTCGAGGCGCTGCCGGACCTCCCTGTCACGCTCGTGAAGGGCAACCACGACGGCGGCATCGAGTCGTGGGTGGACGTGGAGGTAACCGACCCCCGGGGCATCAGGTTCGGAGACGTAGGCTTCGTCCACGGGCACACGTGGCCCTCGAGGGAGGTCCTCGCTGCCGACGTGGTTTGCGTCGGGCACGAACACCCGTGTGTCAGGCTGGTGGACGAGGTCGGGGGGAGCCGGATCGAACGCGTGTGGCTCCGTGGCCAGTTGCGCCAGCCCCCCTTTACGGACCACGTCGAGGACCTCGACTGGGGCGACCCCGAGGGAATCGTCTTCCCGGCGTTCAACGAACTCGCCGGCGGGACGTGGGTGAACGTCCCCGACCAGTCGTTTTTGGCCCCGTTCCTGCCGGCCGCGCTGGAGGGGGCCGACGCGTACCTGCTCGATGGAACCCGACTCGGCGACTATCGGACCGTGTAGCGATCGTCCGTTCGGGACGGGCTATCGGGACGTGTAGCGGACGGACGCGTCGGTTTCCTCGCGGTCGGGGTCCTCGCCGTCGTCGTCCGTTCGCTCCTGGAGTCGGTCGACTTCGGCCTCCAGGGACGCGACCCGGTGACGGAGTCGCTCGACCTCGGTTCGGAGAGCCTCGACCGTCTCCCGGTCTGTAACCTCCGGCGATCGGTCGCCATCGTCGTCGGCCGTCCTCGTCGGCACCCACTCGTCGTCCTCCGAGGGGACGAGATCGGACACCGCGACGTCGTCGATTTCGGTGTCGAGTTCGGCTTCGATCTCCCCCGGCGAGACAGGGTTCACTTCGCGCTGGAGCAGGGCGAACTCGGTCATCGACCTGGTCTCGTCGGGGGCGTCCGGCATCGCCTTCTCGACGATGGCGATCAACACGCCGCCGACGACGTCACGGTCGGCGAGACGAGAAGCGAGGCCGTCCGGGGCGTGTGCCGTCGCGAGGACGGCCTCGAAGAGTTCGTGTCCGGACCGATGTTCGCGGATCCGGCGACCGACCACCTCGCCCGCGGTCGAGACCGACTCGGCGACTTGCGGGACGGTCCCCTCCCGGACCAGTACCCTGACGAAGAGGCGTTCGCCGGTGGCCGTCGGATCGTCCAGGGCGTGAATCGCGGTCGGGGCCGGCGGGTCCAGTTCGACCTCGCCGGCGCGCTCGATCGGCGGCCCGTCGGCGACCGGCCGTGGGCGATCGGGTTCTTCCTGGTGATACTCGCGGTCTTGCCCGGAGTACCCGAGCGCTGCGGCGATTTCCGTCCGGAGGGCGTCGAACGCCTCGAACCGTTCGGAATCCAGTGCTTCGTCCACGGAGTGTTTGGGTACCTCCCGGCCGTCGAGTCGCGGAGCGAACCGATCGCCGTGGGGGAGCGGCCGGACCAGGTCGACCGTCGGTGGCTCGAAGACGTCGTAGACGTCCTCGGGATCTGCCAGCCACACGCCGTAAAGGGTCGTCGTCGATTCGCCGGGGGCAAGCGTGTTCACCCAGCGGAGGCGACCCCCGTCGTAAACGTGCCAGTTCTCCGCGCCGTGCTCGACGTGGAATCCCACGTCGTGAACCGATACGGAATCGGGGACGCGTTCCTCGATAACGACGCCGACTCGTGCGTCCCGACTCGACTCGATGCGGAACCTGACTGCCGGGAGCGCCAGCGTTTCGAGGTCCAGGCCTTTCTCGACCCGGATACCTCTGCCGGTGGTTTCGACGGTGTAGCCACCGTACCACCTCCCGCCAGTCGTTGCCATTGGTATTTTCTTCGAACCAGTCGCCGAAAGGTTTTTGGAACAGGTTCGGTACACGGTGGGTAAAATCAACGGCCGAGACGGATCGCTCGAAAATGAGACGACGCCCTTAATCGCCTCCCTGGGCTAGAGTCCGCGTATGCATTCGGCGGGAGACGACGCGTTCGCCCACCTCGGACCGACGGTCAGGGGCGCGCTGTCGGATCGCGGGTTCGCGGTTCCGACGGAGCCACAGCGCCTCGCGATCCCGCCGATCGCGACGGGCGAGGACACGCTCGTCATCGCGCCGACCGGGACCGGCAAGACCGAGAGCGCGATGTTGCCGGTGTTCGACGCCATCGTCGAGGCCGGGCCGCGGTTCGGCATCTCCGCGCTGTACGTGACGCCGCTCCGCGCGCTCAATCGCGACATGCAGGACCGCCTGGAGTGGTGGGGCAAGCGTCTGGACCTGGACGTGGACGTCCGGCACGGTGACACGACGGACTATCAGCGCCAGAAACAGGCCCAGGACCCGCCGGACGTGCTCGTGACGACGCCGGAAACGCTCCAGGCGATGCTCACCGGCGAGCGACTGCGGGAGGCTCTCTCGGACGTCGCGCACGTCGTGATCGACGAGGTGCACGAACTCGCCGCCTCGAAGCGCGGCGCGCAACTCACGATCGGCCTCGAGCGCTTGCGCGTCCTGGCAGGGCCGTTCCAGCGGATCGGGCTCTCGGCCACGGTGGGAGACCCGGCCGAAGTCGGGCGCTTTCTCACCGGCGACCGCGGCTGTGCGATCCGACAGGTCGAGGTCGGGAGCAAGGTATCGGTCGCCGTCCGGGAACCCGAGATCACCGACGAGGACGAGCGACTCGCCGGCGAACTGGTGACCGACCCCGAGACGGCGAGCCACGTCCGGGCGATCCGTGATCTGGTCGCCGAGAACGAGTCGACCCTGATCTTCGTCAACACC
>DATFIX010000264.1:0-4757 GCA_035269625.1 Natrialbaceae archaeon | reverse complement strand
TCTGTCGTGCCCTCGATCCGGCCCACGATTTCGTCGGCCTCGTCCTCGGTGAACCGATCGCGGTCGACGAATCGCGAGAGACTCCCTTCGATGGTGTCGAACCCGCGCTCGACGAACTCCGCCTCGACGTCGCGCATGACGACGTCGTAACCGGCCGTCGCGGCCACCTGTGCGATGCCGCTGCCCATCGTCCCCGCGCCGACGACGCCGATTCGATCGATCGTGTCAAGTTCGCGCATGCCACCACCTGCACGGGGTTGGACTGTAAGCATAGCGGAACGGACCGGCGGCGACACGCCGCCGCGAGAAAAATAGAAAACCCAACAAGTAAACCCACTCAAACCGGTAGTACCACATTAAAAATTATAAAATATCGGGTTCAGTATGCCAATATCCCGACTACGTTTCGGATCTACAATCAGAGTCCGACACAGGTCGGCGAACCCGTCAAGCCCGAAAACATTCAAGGTGGAAGCACAAAACGACTGAATACGAGGGGCCCGATACCCGTGAGCGTGGACGAGGTTCGATCCGAGGTCGAGGGCTTGTTCCGTGACGACGAGTCGCTGGACCACGAATCCGCGGAACGACTGGTCGAGGCCGGCATCTCGATCGACGACCTCGAGAACAAGGCCGTCTCCTACCGCGACCTCGTGGACGCCGGCGTCCACGCCGGCGTGGCGACCGAACTCCGCCGTCACTTCTCATTGCCCTGGACGTTCGAACTCGGGAGCGACCTCTCCGAGCGCTCCGGCGCGGTCGGCGCGCTGAGTTCCCACGAGCGAGAGTGGGTCGAACTGAGCGACGGGGACTGGCAGGAAACCAGGGTCGAGTCCTCTATCGCCACCCCCCGCGAGGGGCGAGATCTCTGGGACGAACTCGATCGACCGACGCCCGTCACGACCCTCCCAGGCATCAGCCGTGGTCACGCCGAGCGCCTGACCGAGGCCGGCGTGACCTCCGTCAAACAACTCACGTTCCTCGACGCTGGGTTCGTCGCGGAGGCGCTGGACTTCGACGTCAGACTCGTTCGCCTCTGGCGCCACCAGGCCCGCGACCACTATTCCGGCCGCTGATCGGCCGCGTTATTTGGTGCGGACCAGTTGCACCGCTTTCACCAGAGATATAGTGATCGTTGACGGATTGGCGAACGACATGCAACCGCTCACCGATTCGCCGATCGCCCGCGACGGCAAGGTACTGATCCTGGCGTACGACCACGGCCTGGAACACGGCCCGACGGACTTCGACCCGGTCCCCGCGACGATGGACCCCGAAGTCGTTTTCGATTACGCGACCCACGAGGCCGTGACGGGACTCGCAGTCCAGAAGGGCGTCGCCGAAGCGTACTATCCGTCCTACGAGGACGACGTCAACCTCGTCGCCAAGGTCAACGGCACGTCGAACCTCTGGATGGGCGAGTACGACAGCGCCGTCAACTGGACGGTCGAGAACGCCGTGGACGTCGGTGCCGACGCCATCGGGTTCACCCTCTATGGCGGGTCGAACAACGAGGTCGAGATGGCCGAGGAGTTCCGCGACGCCCAGGAAGGGGCCCGCGACAACGACCTGCCGGTCGTGATGTGGTCCTACCCGCGCGGCCAGGGCGTCAAGAACGACACCAAGGACGGGGTCATTTCCTACGCCTCCCGACTGGCCCTCGAACTCGGTGCCGACGTCGCGAAGATCAAGTACCCCGGTAGCAAGGAGGCCATGGAGTGGGCCGTCGACGCCGCCGGCCCCGTCAAGGTCATCATGTCCGGCGGGTCCAAGACCGACGACCGGTCGTTCCTCGAGAGCGTCAAGACCGTGCTGGACGTCGGCGGTGCCGGCCTCGCCGTCGGGCGGAACGTCTGGCAGCGCGAGAACGCCGAGGAGATGCTCGACGCCCTCCAGTTGCTCATCCACGAGGAAGCGAGCGTCGACGAAGCCCTGACCGCGTTCGAATGACCGAGGACGTCGTCGACGCGGTCTTCGAGGCGGTCGTCGAGACCGCCCCGGAGATCCGCACCGGCCTGCGCGGACGACGCGAACGGGTCGACGAGGAGAACCCCAGCGACGAAACTCAGATGGCGGCGGACCTCTGGGCCGACGAGTTGCTCGGAGAGCGAATCACGGCGATCGACGGTATCGGGGAGTTCGCCAGCGAGGAGCGCGAGGCGGTCGAGGACTGCGGCGAGGGCCTCTCGGTCGCGGTCGACCCCCTCGACGGGTCCTCGAACCTCAAGTCGAACAACTCGATGGGCACGATCGTCGGGATCTACGACGCCCCGCTGCCCGCGAAGGGCCGTGACCTCGTCGCCGCGGCCTACGTCCTCTACGGCCCGATCACGACGATGATGGTCGCCCGCGACGGAACCGTTACCGAGTACGAAATCACCGAGGACGGCCGCCGGACGATCGAAGAGGGCGTCGACCTGCCCGGCGATCCGGTCGTCTACGGCTTCGGCGGGCGCGTCCCGGACTGGACCGACGGCTTCACCGAGTACGCCCGCGAGATCGAGGGGGAACTGAAACTCCGATACGGCGGCGCGATGATCGGCGACGTCAACCAGGTGATGACCTACGGCGGAATCTTCGCGTATCCCGGACTCCAGTCCCGGTCGGAAGGCAAACTCCGCCTCCAGTTCGAGGGCAACCCGATCGCCCACATCGTCGAGACTGCTGGCGGCGCGTCCTCGGACGGCGGTCAGTCGCTGCTCGACGTCGACCCGACCGAACTCCACCAGCGCGTTCCGGTCCACGTCGGCAACGAGTCGCTGATCGAGCGTCTCGAAGCCACGCTGGCCGAGGACTGATCCGGCGGTCCGTTTTTCGATCGTTTACTGACCAGATCTACTGTCAGGGAGACGATATTTCTATCGGACCGACGATCGAGTACTCGCGGACGAACGCCATCGCCGCGGCGGTGAGCGCGAGACCGAGCGGCGCGGCGACGAGGATGCCGACGATCACGCCGACGACTCCGGTGGTGGTGACGAAGAAGGTCGCGCCGATCGAGATGGCGGCCACGGTCAGGAGATACCCGACGCCGAACGAGAAGTACTCGCCGCCTTGCCGGCCCCATTGCCAACTCCGTTCGAGCGCCACGCCGAGCGGGAGATCACGAATGACGATCAGGTACGGCGTGGCGTACAGGCGGTAGGACAGCCAGAGGAACAGGAGGATTCCGACCAGGATGAAGAGGGGATTGATCACGGCCAGGACGCCGAGGAGGAAGACGCCGGCGTTCCAGAGGAACGTGTACACGACGATTCGGACGCCGTACCGTCGAACGCTGGCGAAGAACCCGTAGGACCCGGTTCGAAGTGCGGCCTCGACGCTGCCGAGATAGCCAGCAGCGAGTACCCCTTCGACGACGAGGAGTAGCGGCAGCACGGCAAGGAACGGGGACACGTACAGGCCGCCGGTCTGCCGGGCCGGGAGACTCACGAACGTCCAGAGGTCGATGATGGGGGCCGGGAACCGGAACGTGGCCCCGATCGTGAACCCCTCCGCTCCGACGACGCGATCGACGTTCTCGATCGCGAGGAGGCTCGTCAGGGCCGGCACGAGTGCCAGTTCGAGGTGACGACTGATTCGCGGCCAGGCGGCACCGAGACGGTCGAGGAACGTCATGATTCCTGGAGAGCGGAGAATCGGTTCGATGCCGGTTCGGGAGAGTGAACCCCGATTGACGGGGACCGAGGGTTCGAACGGGCGGACATGGACGTTCGTGGCGAAAGCGCCCAGCAGGAAAACGTTTCACATCCAACTGGAGAATCGGTGCTCGCCCGGTCCGGACGCCATATTGACCCCAACGGAAAACGTTTCACCGCCGACCACTCATCCATGTGCCATGCAAGTGCGTATCGGGGAGAGCGCGAGCGACGACGAGGCCGCCGCCGTCGCCGCCGCGCTCGCGAAGCGGTTCGGGGAAACGGTCGCCATCTTCGTCGGTGACGCCGTCGAACCGACGACGGTCCACGAGGTCGCTGCGGACGGCGAATCGGGGCACCCGACCGACGACCTCGAACCGACCGAGCGCGAGGATCGACTCCGGGAAGAGATCGAAGCGATCCACGAAGGCGGGCCGGAGAAGTACAAGGAGCAACTGCCGGAAGAGGGGAAACTGTTCGTCCGGGACCGGATCGACCTGTGGTTCGGCGAGGACGGGTTCCTCTTCGAGGACGGCACGTTCGCCGAGTTCGACGCCGACGACCAGCTCCCGGCCGACGGCCTCATCACGGGCGGAGCAGAGTTCGAGGGTCGCGACCTGCACTTCATGGCCAACGATTACACCGTCAAGCGCGGGAGCATGGCCGAGAAGGGGGTCGAGAAGTTCCTCCGCATGCAGGAGCGGGCGCTCAAGACCGGCCAGCCGGTGCTGTACCTGATGGACTCCTCCGGGGGACGGATCGACCAGCAGACCGGCTTTTTCGCCAATCGCGACGGGATCGGGAAGTACTACTACAACCACTCGATGCTCTCGGGGCGAGTCCCCCAGATTTGCGTCCTCTACGGCCCCTGCATCGCCGGGGCAGCGTACACGCCCGTTTTCGCCGATTTTACGGTCATGGTCGAGGGGATGTCCGCGATGGCCATCGCCAGCCCGCGGATGGTCGAGATGGTGACTGGTGAGAAGATCAGTCTCGACGATCTGGGTGGCCCGGACGTCCACTCCCGGTACTCCGGTAGCGCCGACCTCGTCGCCGACGACGAGGAACACGCCCGGGAACTGGTGGCCCAACTCATCAGCTATCTCCCCGACAACTCCG
>DATFIX010000263.1:0-23768 GCA_035269625.1 Natrialbaceae archaeon | reverse complement strand
ACCAGTTCGATGAGCGACACGCCGTTGACCTTCTCGATCTTGTAGTTCACGCCGGACAGGTCACCCATCGCGCGACCCTTCGCGCCGCCGATCCCGGCGATGGTGACCTCGTCGTGCTCGTCGATGAACGAGATGGCGCCGTCGCCCGGCGCGAACGCGGTCACCTGCTTGCTGTTCTTGATCAGCTGGACCCGGGCACACTTCCGGATGGCCGAGTTGGGCTGCTTGGCCTCGATGCCGACCTTTTCGAGGACGATGCCGCGACCCTGGGGGGCACCCTCCAGGGGGTCGGACTTCTCGCGAAGTCCACGCTCACGTCGCGCGTACTCCGAGTCGGACCACCGGTGGTTCTGGCGGTCCTTCTTGAGCTTGCGCGCCGCGTACTTGCCGTTTGCCATAGTACCCGAGCGTATCCGATCGAGGCACTTAAGCGTCCCCTTTTCGACCGCAGCGACGGCCGCAGCGTCCTCGATAGCCCCCCGAGACGGGATCTGCGACCGTTTCGGCGGTCGGGCGGAGCGGAGACCGCGTCACGTCGGCGGGCGTGTAGGGCTCCAACGGGCACCGCTACCCCCTCAGAACAGCGGCGACAGGTCGTCGGCGCCCTCCGAAAGCAGGCGTTCGAGGTTGGCGTCGCTCTCCTCGCGGATCTCGTCGAGGTTCCGCATCGCCTCGATCGCGACCCGCTGGAGTCCCTTGACGCGCGGGACGTCGGTCAGTCCCGAGAGGAGGACGACCGCCGCGACGGCGTCCTCGTCGGGGAGCGGGAAGTCCCCGCCCCGGACTTCCATCGATCCCGTCTGCTCCTCGACCCATCGCCGCCCGCGCTCGATTCCCTTGCGGTTGAGGTACTCCGGCGGTCCCGCGACGACGACGAGCGCCCGTTCGACGCCGTCGAGTTCGCAGGGCAGGGTCAACCGGCCGAGCGTCGCCTTGCGCACGAGACTGGTGATGCGGTTGGTCGTGTCGACGTCGTCGATGCCCTCGCTTTCGGCCTTGCCGAAGCGAGCGAGGAGTCCCTTCCCCTTCGATCGATCGACCCGGTCCACCGCGTAGCCGACCGACGAGACGCCGCCGCTGCCGAGCGTGTTGATGATCTCGCTGGAATCGACGACGCTCTCGGGCGTCGGTCCCTTCCCGATTTCGCCCGCACCGAAGAGCAGTCCCAGTCGGCGGACGAGTTCCTCGTTGATCGTCTGGAACCCCGTCTCGACGGACTCGCCCGTCTCGCGCCAGGCGTCGTTGTCGAACAGGATGAGGTTGTCCACCTCGCGGGTGAACGTCATGAACGACCGGGCGGCGTTGAGCGTGTAGATGCCGCCCTCGTCGCTCCCGGGGAGAATTCCCAGACCGTAGACGGGTTCGGCGTAGATGCGCTTCAGTTGCTTCGCGATCACCGGTGCGACGCCGGAACCGGTGCCGCCACCGAGCGCGGCCACGATCAGGAACGCGTCCACCTCGTGGGTCGGGACGTCGTTGAGGGCGCCCTGGATCTCGTCGATGTCCTCCTGGGCGATCTCCGTGCCGAGTTCGTTGTCGGCGCCGACACCGTGGCCCTTGACACGGGTCTGCCCGATCAGGATCCGGTTTCGCTTGGGGACGTACTCGAGGCCCATGAGGTCCGCGGTCGCCGTGTTGACGGCGAGCGGGGCCCGGACGGTCGTCCCGCGGGTTCGATCGTCGTACTCGAGGAAGGTGTCGAGGATCTTCCCGCCGGCCTGGCCGACGCCGATCATCGCGAGTTGCATCAGCGTCCCCCTCCCGCGGTGGGTCCGTTCGGTTGCATGGTTGGATAGGGGACACGAAGCGACATGAAGGTTTGTCCGTCAGGCGGATCGCTGGGGTACTCGTTCGGCGCTGGGTACCGGCCCGCGTCCCGATCTCCTGTCAGCGTTTCCGCGATAATGTCAATTAAGACAATTTTCCTTCACCGGTCCCCGATTCGAGAGGCCCTCATCGCACCGATTTCTTCGAGCGTGATCGAACGACGTATAGCATTTCGTATATTTACCGGACTGGAAATCATAAAATAAATCATTAATATAAGGAATTGTGCCCATTTCGCCCCGAACGCGGTTCCTCGGGGCTATTTAGTATGGTCAGTATAATGGATCAGCTTTATAGGGTGGTATGATCTATCCCCGTATGGTATGTCTGGTGAGAACAAACCAAATATCAATCGACGACAATATCTAAAAGTAATGGGCGGGGCCGGAGCGGCGGCCGGCCTGTCCGGATGTATTGGTTCATTGACTGGTGGCGGCGGAAACGTGGTGTTCGGACAGCCGGCCGCGCTCACGGGCAAGTGGGACTACCTCCAGGAGTCGGTGACTCGCGTCACCCGGATGGCCAAGGAGGACATCAACGACGCGGGCGGTATCAACGGCAAGACGCTGGAGATTTCGCGACGTGACACGGGAGTGAACCCCCAGAAGGCCCGGACCGTCACGAAACAGCTCATCAACCAGGACAGCGCGGTCGCGCTGCTGGGCCTGTACTCGAGCGAGATCGTCCCGCTGTGGGACTATCTCCAGAGCCTCGAAACGCCGATCATCACGCCGTGGCCCGGGAGCCGATTCCTCGACAACAAGGGCGGCGACAAGGGTACTCCCGAGGACCTGAGCGACGACGAATGGGTCTGGCGGACCATCATCCACGACTCGGTCCACACGGCCGGGGCCGCACTCACGGCGGCCGACACGGCGGACACCGTCGCGGTCGTCCACGGATCGAGTGCCGGCGAAACCGGGTGGGCTGAAGCGTTCGGGGACGCCGTCGAGGTCATCGACGGCCTCGAAATCTCGAAGACCCTGGAGGTCGCCGAGGGGAAAACGACCTACCAGTCCGAGGTCAGCCGACTGTTCGAGTCCGACTTCGACGCCTGGGCGCTGGCGCTGGGCGCGAAGGACGCGATCACGCTGATGAAAAACTGGATCGAGGGCGGCTACGGCAGGCCCCTCATCGGCGAGGACACCCTTGCACAGGCCGAGGTGTACAACACGCTGGGAGACCAGCTCTCGAAAGTGGACGTCAAGGTCGCGAAACCGTCCTCTTCCGGGCCGGTGGCCGAGACGGTCACGTCCCGGTTCGAGGACCGCTGGCCCGACGTCGACCTGAACCCGTGGGGCCTGTCCAGTTACGAGGCCACGATCGTTCCGGCCCTGGCAGCCCATCGGGCCGAATCGACCAAACCGAAGGACATCGAGAAGAACATCGGACCGGTCGCTCGCGGGCCGGGCAAGAAGGTGCAGACCTACGAAGCGGGCAAGAAGGCCCTCGACAACGGCGACGAGATCAACTTCCAGGGTGCCGGGTCGACCGTCAACTTCACCGGCGACGGCAACGTCGTCGGTCCGACGGTCGTCGAAGCGGTTACCCCGGGCGGGGCAGAAGAGGTCGACACGGTCTCGGAAGAGCGCATCAAGAAGGTCCTCACCGACCCGAACTACGGCAAATAAACCCTCCCCACTATTCGAATTATGGGAGTCATACAGTCGGTAATATTCGGGTTGCAGCTTGGCTCGTACATCGCCATCGCAGCCGTGGGATTCACGCTCATCTACGGCGTGGTCAACTTCATCAACTTCGCGTATGGCGAGTACATGACTATCGGGGCCTTCATGACGTTCATCACGGTCAATCAGTGGGGCCTTCCGGCCATCGTCGGCCTGTTCATCGCGCTCGTCGTCACGGCCGGGTTGGGCTGGATCGTCTCCAGGATCGTGTTCGTTCCGATGCAGGGGACGGGGGCGATCCCGATGCTGATGGCCTCGATCGGGCTGGGGATGTTCCTCCGGAACTTCTACCAGCTCATCGCGGGCGGTGAAGTGCGGTTCGTCGACATCGGCGCCTCGCAGTTCGAGTTCGACGTCCTGGGTGGGTTTTTCATCAGCACCCAGCACATCCTGATCATCGCCTCGGCATTCATCATCTTCGCCCTGATTCACGTGCTGCTCACGCGCACGCAGGCGGGGATCGCGATGCGGGCGACGAGTCAGAACGAACTGCTGGCGCGGGCCTCCGGTATTCGAACCAAGCAGGTCCGGCGCAACGTGTGGATCGTGGCGTCGGCCCTCGCGGGCGTGTCCGGGTTCCTGATCGGGACGACGACGTTCGTCTCGCCGCTCACGGGGTTCAACCAGATCCTGCTCGTGCTGGCGGCGGCGATCCTGGGCGGTGCCGGGAGCGCGTACGGCGCGTTCATCGGCGCGTACATCATCGCGTTCGTGATCACGTTCACGACCGCGTACCTCCCGACGGAGATCTCGGGACTGGGTGAGACGCTCGCGTTCCTCGTCCTCATCATCGTCCTGCTCGTCCGGCCGAGTGGTCTCGCGGACGTGGAGGTGGAAGCATGAGCGCCGAAACGCCAAGCGTGGAAGGGCGACAGGATCGTCTCCTGTGGATCGCCGGCCTCGTCCTCGTGTTGCTCGGGCTCGCGGTCATGATGAGCGGGATCGCTCCCGGCCTGTCGGGGCCGATCCTGATCGTCATCGAGGTCGGGATCTTCTTCCTGCTGTACGCCCTGCTGGTGTTGCCGGTCAACGTCCAGTTCGGCGTCTCCGGCCTGGTGAACTTCGGGCCGGTCCTGTGGTTCGGGATCGGTGGCTACGCCACGGCCATGCTCGCGTCGACCGGTTCCTACCAGGGTCAGACGTTCGGTCTTCCGTGGCCGTTCGCGGTCCTGGTCGGGGTCGTCCTCGCGGTTCTGGTCGGGTTGCTGCTGGGCGTCACTACCCTGCAACTGCGCGGTGACTTCCTGGCGGTCGTCACCCTGGCCTCGGCGGAGATCTTCTACGGGATCGTCGAGAAGGTCGGCGGGTTCGGCGGCGCGACCGGTATCGGTGGCGTGCCCCGGATCTTCGAGGCGGGATCGTTCCCCATGACGGACGTGGCGGTGACGTTCATCCTCGCCGGGATCGTGGTATTCGTCTATGCGCTGGCCCAACGGATAACGTTCTCTCCGTACGGCCGGGTCCTCAAGGCGATTCGGTCCGACGAGGACGCGACCGAGGCGCTGGGCAAACCGACCTTCCGGTACAAGATCCTGGTGTTCGTCTACGGCGCCATCATCATGGGGCTGGCCGGGAGCCTGCTCGCGCTCTACAACGGCGCGGTGTCGCCCGGTTTCATCACCCTCGACGTCACGGTCCTGGTGTGGATCGGGATGCTCATCGGCGGTGCCGGGAGCAACCGCGGGGCCGTCTTCGGCCTGGCGATCGTGATGGGCCTGCAGCTGTTCACCCGGTTCGCCAACGACGCGTTCCCGGTCTCCCAGAGCGAATTCGCGGCGCTGCGCCTGATGATCGTCGGGCTTCTGCTCGTCGTCATCATCAGGTTCCGGCCGTCCGGCATCTGGGGTAACCCCGAAGAACGGGAGGTGCTCTAACCATGAGTATTCTCGAAACCCGCGGCGTCACGAAGCAGTTCGGCGGGCTGACGGCGGTCGACGACGTCAACCTCGAAATCGACGAGGGCGAGATCGTCGGCCTCATCGGGCCGAACGGTGCCGGCAAGACGACGTTCTTCAACTGCATCACCGGGTTCTATCCGGTGACCGAAGGCAGCGTTCACTTCCAGGGCCAGAACGTCAACGACCTGGAGCCCTGGGAGCGGTCCCGCGAGGGCATGGTCCGGACCTTCCAGCAGTCCCGGACGATGAACTCGATGACCGTCCTCGACAACGTCAAGCTGACGGCGCTGGATCACCCGGGCGAGCACATCGTTCCCGCGCTGCTCCAGTCCGACGAGATGCTCGATTACGAGCAGGACGTCGAGGAGCGGGCGTACGAACTGCTCGAACGGTTCGACCTGGTCGACCAGGCCGACACGTACGCCTCGCAACTCTCGGGCGGCCAGCGAAAACTGCTGGAGGTCGCCCGCGGGATGATGATGGACCCCGAACTCTTCCTGCTCGACGAACCCTACGCGGGCGTCGAGGAGTCGATGGTCGACCGGATCGCGAACTACGTCCGGGAGCTGAACGAGGAAGAGGACATGACGTTCATCGTCATCGAGCACGGCCTCGAAGCGCTCGTCGAACTCGTCGAGCGCCTGGTCGTCCTCCACAACGGTGCGGTCATCGCCGACGGCGACCCGGAGGAGGTCGTCAGGGACGAACAGGTCATCGAGGTCTACCTCGCCTCGTCGATCGAATAGCGCGATATCCCTCTGTTATCGATTTTTTGACGCTTCGTCGATAGTCGATGGTGAGCGTCGCGAGTTGGACACGGACGTCCGTCACGCAAACTCACGAGACCAGTGGCTGGTCACCAGTTGTCGCGAAAATCAGCGATTCGGCCCTGTGACTATCCGCCGAGGTAGTTCTCCTGCACGTCTTCCATCTCGAGCAGCGTTTTGCACTCGTCCTCGAGCTGGATCTTCCCCTGCGTGAGGACGTAGCCGTAGTCGCCCCGGGAGAGGGCCTCTTCGGCGTTCTGTTCGACCAGGAGGATCGTCGTCCCCTCGTCGTTGATCGCGTCGATCTGCTCGAAGAGTTCGTCGACCAGGTGTGGTGCCAGGCCGGAACTCGGTTCGTCGAGGATCAGGAGGTCGGGTTCCGTCACGAGGGCCCGCGCGACGGCGAGCATCTTTCGCTCGCCACCGCTCAGCGTCCCCGCCCGCTGCTCGGTCCGCTCTTCGAGCCTGGGGAATCGTTCGTAGATGTCGTCGAGCACCCGGTCGGGGATCTCGTCGCGAGTGTACGCGCCCATCCGGATGTTCTCGATCACCGTCAGGTTCGGGAAGAGGTTCTCCTCCTGGGGAACGAAGCCGATGCCGTCCCGGACGAGGTCCTCGGGATCCCGCTCGGTGATGTCCTCTCCTTCGAACGTGATCGTGCCGTCCATCCGGTTCGTGAACCCGAAGATGGACTTCAGGAGCGTCGTCTTCCCGGCACCGTTCGGACCGATGACGACGTCGTAGTCTCCCTCGTCGATCTCCAGGTCGACGCCGTGGAGAATCTCGAGGTCACCATACCCGGCAACGAGGTTCTGGACTGATAGCAGTGACATTGTTAGGGGTTCGATGGATGGGGGGGAACGCGAATGTGACGACCAGGCCTTCGGTCTGCGACGAAGTCAGCTGAATGACATTCGTGATCGTGTACCATTCACCGTAGACTAGTCCACCGACCCTAATTAAACCGTGTGATGTACGCCTTCGCTGTCGGCCGGTTCTCGTTACCGATCCTACTTGATCCGTCGGAATCTTCGGTCGTGACCACCATCTCATGTTGGTTAGGTTTCATTTTCGCGTCGACCACCACTCGATAGTGTGGGATTTCACGATTTTCCTCCGCTCGACGGTTATCAGCGGAACTATAATTATATATGGGCCACAATTATTGGATATGAGTGACGCCGACAAACCCTACCGAAACCTGCGGCGGTTCAACGCGATCATGGCCGTCCTTCACTTCGTCCAGGGCGCCCTGATGGTCTACCTGAGCACGGATCGCAAGTGGGAGATCACCGAAACGCACCTCGAGTTCCAGCAGGCCACGGAGACGCTGATCCCGGTGATGGACACCTGGATCGAGATACAGCTATCCTATCTCGTGGCGTCGTTCCTCCTGCTCTCGGCGCTCGCGCACCTCCTGATCGCCACGGTGTTGTACGATTCCTACGTCGCGTATCTGAAGCGGGGGATGAACCCCTACCGGTGGTACGAGTACTCGATCAGCGCGTCCGTGATGATCGTCGTCATCGCGATGCTCGCGGGCATCTGGGACCTCGGGACGCTGATCTCGCTGTTCGCGCTCGTCGCGGTGATGAACCTGATGGGACTGATGATGGAGATTCACAACCAGACGACCGAGCGGGTCGACTGGACGTCGTACTGGATCGGCGTCATCGCCGGGATCGTGCCCTGGATCGTCATCGCGATCACGATCCTCTTCACCGCCAGCGCCGGGGAGGGCGACGTCCCCGACTTCGTGATCGCGATTTACGTCTCCATCGCGATCCTGTTCAACCTCTTCGCGTTCAACATGGTCTTCCAGTACCGCGAAACCTGGCGGTGGGAGGACTACCTGTTCGGCGAGCGGGTCTACATCCTCCTCAGCCTCGTGGCGAAGTCCCTGCTGGCCTGGCAGGTCTACTTCGGCGCGCTGAACGCGCCGGTGTAGTCCTCTCTTCTCAGCGGGATTCGCAGAGATTCCGATGGACGAGCAGGGGCAAGTGCTTCCTATAGAAACCATCTGTATCTCGGACACCACCGACCGGGCTGTAGTGCCTGGAATCACTCCTCACGTTTGTCGTCCGTTTCCCCACCCCAACCATAGTCGGACGCTTCGTGTTTCTGTGTGAGGTAGTCCTCCAGTACCTCCTGTACCGCTCGGCCGAGGTCGTCCAACTCACCATCGATCATTGAAACCGTGCTCGAATCGAGCGACTCAGTCGCGTCTCGCTCCTGCCAGTCGTCCGAAATCACCGGGGCGTCGAAGCGAAGACGGTCTTCGGTCGGGTCCCAGTAGAAATCGAACGCCTGGAACAGACCGAGGTCGCTGACGATTCGAACGTGCTCTTCCTCGAGGTTCGTGTACTCGGTCCACTCGTTGAAGCCCTCCTCCCACGCACCCTCCTGGAGTAGGTCTTCGATGTCCTCACGGTAGAAGTCCTCCGACCCGAGCGTCTCTTCCTGCCACTCGAACTCGCGCGGCATCCCTCGGTTCGAGAGGTCTGGTGGTTCCGGAACCTCAATATCGAGTGCCATACTAGGGGTTCCACTCGTGACACAATAAAGTCCATAGCAGTTCCCACCGAGACGGAGTCGGACGCCTCTCACGGGAGACCGTCCCACTACTGCTTCGAGGGCGGGTATCGGTCACGCGTGGAGCGTGACAGCAGTCATGGCCACGGTCGCCCGTGATCGTCGGTCTATATCCCGAGCCACTCGTCGTTTCGAACCCGATAGCCGTTTGCCCGACAGAACTTCGCCGCTTCTCGGCGTACCGCCCGGGACGTCGGGAGCCTTTGTTTGTCGCGGATTTGCTCGACGATCCAGTCGGTGATGGTTTGGATCCCTTCGTCGTCGTCATCGGCGTCGATCGCTTTGAGTTCCTGGAAGGTCTTCTCGTACGCTTTGCGCTGTGTCCAACTGAAATCCGCATTCCGAAGCGTCTTGCTGGCTTCCACGACCCGCTTCATGGCTGCAGCAACGGTCGGCCGCTCTACCTGCACCAGGACGGCAACTGGAGAATCGAACGTCTCCTCGTCTGTCTCCGGGACTAGTTCCTCGACACGGTAGTTCCCGTCGATCGATTCGATCTCGCGATCGCCGATTGCCGCGACGACCTCGGCCCCAGTCGCCGGGAACGTCAGCGATTCGAGTTCTGCCTCGAAATCTGCGAGTTCCTCCGCGTCCACCGGTGGCTCGATTTCGTCGCCGCGCTCAAGTTCTGTGGCGATCTCACGCTCTCGCTGGCGTCTCTCAGCGTCGTCTGCTTGCTTGTCTCGACCGCTCTTGTCATCTGCCATCCGCTAATTTAAGCTCTCCAACCCGATAGCTCTGTGGTCGATCACACTCCCAAACGGTGACGCCAGCCAGAAACAGCGAGTGGATCGGTCATCGTCCGACCCAACCGACGAACCACTATCAGTCCGCGTTTCCGACCTTTACGACTTGTTTCCCGATATTCTCACCCGAGAAGAGTCCGAGGAACGCGTCTGGCGCGTTTTCGAGCCCGGAGACGACGGTCTCCCGGTGGTCGATCTTCCCATTCGCAACCCACTCGGCCAGTTGCTCGCTCGCCTCGCGGAACCGGGGCGCGAAGTCGCCGACGAGGAACCCCTCGACTGTCGCCCGCGTGGCGATGAGTTGCGGAAGTTTCCGCGGACCGGTCGGGACGCCCTCGTCGTTGTAGTGGGCGATCTGGCCGCAGACGGCGACGCGCGCGTCGACGTTCAGTTTCGTGAAAACGGCGTCGGTGATCGGGCCGCCCACGTTGTCGAAGTACACGTCCACGCCGTTCGGCGCAACGTCGTCCAGCGCCGCCCGGTAGTCGTCCGTCGTCTCGTAGTTGATCCCGGCGTCGAACCCGAGGTCCTCGGTGAGCCAGTCCACCTTCTCGTCCGAGCCAGCGAAACCGACGACGCGACAGCCGCTCAGTTTCGCGATCTGGCCGACGGTGGAGCCCACCGCGCCCGCTGCGCCCGAGACGATGACGGTGTCGCCCGGTTTGGGCTCCGCCACGTCGAGGAGTCCGAAGTACGCCGTCCGGCCGGGCATTCCGAGGACGCCGAGGTGCGCCGGCAGGGCCGCGATTTCGGGATCCACGGGCGCGACGTCGCCCGCCTCGACCACGCTGTAGTCCGCCCACGTTCCCATCCCCGTCACGAGGTCGCCCGCCGCGTACTCCTCGCTCTCGCTTTCGACCACCTCGCCGACGATTCCGCCCTTCAGGACGTCGCCGACCTCCCAGGGGTCCGCGTAGGAATCCGAGTCCCGCATCCGTCCGCGCATGTACGGGTCGACCGAGAGGTAGCGAACGCGGACGAGGAGTTCGCCGAACCGGGGTTCGGGTACGGCTCCCTCTCGGAGTTCGAAGCTGTCCAGGTCCGGTTCCCCATCGGGTCGCTCGACGAAGTACCACTCGCGGTTCGCGTCTGGCATGGCCCTCCCTCGGGTCCCCGACCCGTGGAGCTTTCCGCCCGCGGCAAGGGACGCCGCTACGGCAGCGCCGCGAACCGGGCCGACCATTCAAGCCCCCGGAGGGGCAATCCCGGGGCATGCGAACGCCGGCCGAGAACGCGCAACTGGCGCTCCTGCTGGAGGTCGCCGGGACGCCCAAACCGGGCAACGTCGACCGTCGCCGGGACCTGCCGGACCTGCGGTTCGAGCACTTCCTCGCCGGGTCGGTCGGGGCCGGGCCGGGGCTCAGGGCCGCAAGCGACGGGCGGCCCGTCGGAGACGCCTTCGAGACGGCCGTGGTGGGCATGGCCGACCAGTCCGGCGGGAACACCCAGTTCGGCGCGCTCCTGTTGCTCGTGCCGCTGGTTGCGACCGCGACGGAGGGGAAACTGATGGGGGACGCCGTTCGGTCGGTCGTCGAGGACACGACCGTGGAGGATGCCGCCGACTTCTACCGCGCCTTCGATCACGTCGCGGTGACGGTGGACGATCCGCCAGCAGATACCGACGTTCCGGACGTTCGGCGCGGCTCCGATGCCGTCGCGGACGTCGAGACGGCGGGACTGACCCTGCAGGACGTCATGGCGGCCGCGGCGGACCGCGACGACGTGGCCCGCGAGTGGATCGAGGGGTTCGAGCGCTCGTTCGCGGCGGCCGACCGGATCGCGGCGAGGGCCGGACCGGTGCCCGACCGGGTGGCCGAGACGTTCCTGTGGTTGCTCTCGCGTCGTCCCGACACCCACGTCGCGACCACTCACGGGGAACGGGTCGCCAGGCGGGTCATGGTGCGAGCACAGTCGGCCCGCGACCGCGGTCACGTCGAAGAATTCGCCGACGCACTCGTCGAGGAGGGGATCAACCCCGGGACCACTGCCGACGTGGCTGCCGCCGGGTGTTTCGTCGCGCTCGAACGGGACGGGATCGAGATATGACGGACGCGGGTTCGGATCGGACTTCCCCCTGGCCGGTCGAGTTGCGGGGCGTCACCGAGTCTATCGTCACGACGCGCGGACCGAACGGGCGCTGGAACGTGGCCGCGCTCGGCCTGCACGCCGGCGATCCGGTGACGGCCGTGACGTGGGGCGACACCCGGACCCGGCGGAACTTCGAGCGCGAGGGTGCCGGATTCGTCCACTTCGCGCGCGACCCCGAACTCTTCGTCACGGCCGCGCTCGACGTCCACGAAGTCGACAGCCCGCGACTCGACACTGCTGACGCCCAGGTCGAGGTCGAGGTGGATCGGATCGACGCCACGACGGTCGAGGGCACGCGACGGGAGCGCTGGGCACTCCGTCCCGTCGCGTCGGACGTGGAGCGTCGGGTCGTCCCGACGACAAACCGGGGCTACAACGCCGTCGTCGAGGCGACGGTCGCAGCATCGCGCCTGGACGTCGACGCCTACGACACCGCGACTCTCGTCGGCCGACTGCAGTACTTCGATTCGGTCGTGGATCGGTGCGGGGGTGATCCGGAACGGCGAGCGTTCGCGCGCCTGACGGCGCTGACCGACTGGAAGTCCTTCGATGTCGACGGCGACCCCTCGGGGCAGAACGAATCCTTTTAGGACGAGTCAGGGCAACGACCGGGCATGGCAATCAAACCCGACTACGTCAAGAAGACGGGGAAGATCCTCCTGGAGCGCTATCCGGAGGCGTTTTCGACGGACTTCGAGACGAACAAAAAGAGCGTCGCGGAGTTGACCAACATCGAGTCCAAGGGCGTCCGCAATCGGATCGCCGGCTACGTGACCCACAAGAAAAACGCCGGCACCGACGCTGCCTGATCGGTTCTGTTCTCGACGCACGCGGTGGTGACCGGGAGCGGCGGCGTTTTCGAGCGCCATCCCCTCCAGCCGGCAAACCCGGTCCCGACCCCAACGGTTTAGCCCTCCAGTCACGCTACGAGTGAGCATGACCGTACGGGTTGGCGTCCTCGGCGCGACCGGCGCCGTCGGACAGCGTCTCGTCCAGTTGCTCGATCCACATCCCGACTTCGAAATCGCGGCGCTGACCGCGAGCGAGGACAGCGCCGGCCGACAATATCGCGAGGCGGCGAAGTGGCGCGCGGAGGGGCCGATCCCCGACGCCGTCGCCGGGACGACCGTTCGCGAGACGGCCCCGGATGCCGTCCCGGACGACGTCGGCTTGCTGTTCTCGTCGCTCCCGTCGAGCGTCGGCGAGCGCGTCGAACCCGCGTTCGCAAAGGCGGGGTACGTCGTCTCGTCGAACTCCTCGAACGGCCGGATGGACGAGGACATCCCGCTGACCATCCCCGAGGTCAACGCCGACCACCTCAGCCTCATCGAGGTCCAGCGCGACGAACGCGGCTGGGATGGTGCGCTGGTGAAGAACCCCAACTGCTCGACGATCACGATGGTCCCGCCGCTCGCCGCACTCGACGAATTCGGGCTGGAACGGGTTCATGTCGCAACCCTCCAGGCCGTCTCCGGCGCGGGCTACTCGGGCGTCACCTCGATGGAGATCATCGACAACGTCCTGCCCCACATCGCGGGCGAGGAGGAGAAGATGGAGACGGAAACCCGAAAACTGCTCGGGGACTTCGACGGCGCGACGGTGACGGACCACGACGTCACCGTTTCGGCCTCGTGCAACCGCGTGTCCACCATCGATGGCCACCTGGAGAACGTCTGGGCCGAGACGCGCGAGGACCCCTCGCCCGCCGACGCCGAGCAAGCCATGCGCGAAACCCCGGGAATCGACCTGCCGAGTGCGCCGGAGCACCCCATCACCGTCTTCGACGATCCGGACCGACCGCAGCCGCGACTGGACCGGACGCTGGACGACGGCATGGGCATCGCGGTCGGCCCGGTGCAGGCAACGTCCGACGGGATCCAGTTCGACTGCCTCGCCCACAACACCATTCGGGGCGCTGCGGGGGCGAGCGTTCTCAACGGCGAACTGCTCGTTCGCGAGGGCTGGCTCTAGGGATCGGCGAACGGATTTATGCCCCCTCGGACGGGACGTTCGAATGATGCCTGACGGGGTCTCCTGGTCACAGGGAATCGACGACTCGTGGGGCGTGCGCGTGCTGGTGTACGTCGGTGGCGGCGTTCCACTTGGGGTGGCGGTCGTCGCGGTCGTCCTCCTGGGCCGCATCGGCGTGATCGCCGTGGAGGCCGGTCGGTACAGCCTCGTCGCGACCATCGCGTTCGTCTTCGTCGCCGCCGCGGTGCTGGCACGGCGGGCGAATCCGTTCGTCGTGATGCCCGACGCGACCCCCGACCTGTCCTTCGAGGGCTTCCGGCTCACCTGGCTCGTCGTCGCGGCCATCGGCGGGGCCGGCTTCGTCGTCCTCGCGGCATGGGCAGGATCGGTGTGGTTCTTCGCCGCGGTGTTCGCGGGCCTGGGCGTTCCACTCGCGGCGGCCGGCCTGTTCACTTCGGAAGGCGAGATCGACGTCGAAAACCGGATTCTGCGCTACGGTGACGAGGCGTTCCTTCTCGACGAACTCGCGGCAGTCCGCCGGTTTTCGATCGGGAATTCGGTCCTGCTGTGGTGCCGGTTTCATGCGGGAACCGGCCGGACCCCGACCCTGCTGGTGGTGCCGGTCGAGGTGGCCGAGCGGTCCCGGGAGACGTTCGACCGCGGCGTCGAGGCCGACGTGGACCCCGGCCGGGTGGACCACGCGACGCGACTCCTCTCCGGGGTGTTCGCCGTCCTGCTCTTCGGTCTCGCAGGGCTGTCGGTCGTCGTACTCTGGGCCACCCCGCTGATCGCAGCCTACGTCGGCGGCTCCCTGGGCCTGCTCGCCGCCTTCGTGTTCGTCCTGGGGCGGGCCGGGCCCTGAGGGGAGGACGCCCGTTTCCCCGTCTCAGACGATCCGATTTTCGATCGGGTCCTCCCGATCGCCGAACACGCGCTCGACGTTCCGGGCGACGATGTCGGCCAGGCGCTCGTAGTACGCCGGCGTCTGCCCGGCGTTGTGGGGCGTGATCCTGACGTTCTCGAAGGTCCAGAGCGGGTGCTCCGGCGGCAGGGGTTCGGGGTCGGTCACGTCCAGTGCCGCGCCCCGGAGTTCGTTGGCCCGGAGCGCGGACACGAGCGCGTCGGTGTCGACGACGGGCCCGCGGGCGACGTTGACGAGGACGGCGTCCGGCGGGAGCGCGTGGAAGGCCGCCTCGTCGATCAGGCCGCCGGTCGTCTCGGTCAGGGGACAGGCCAGCACGAGGTGGTCGGTCTCGACGAAGGCGTCCATGAGCGCCGCCTCGTCGTACCCGATCACCTCGTCGGCGGGACCGCCCTTCTCGGGCGTGTGGCGGACGCCGATGGTGTCGACGCCGAACCCTTCGAGACGTTCGAGGATGGCGGTTCCGATGGCGCCCATGCCGACGACCGTGACCGTCGACCCGTAGAGTTCCTCGGTCGGGAACGACTGCCAGAGGCGTCGATCCTGTCGGTGCTGGCTCTCGTCCAGGCGGTGGGCGAACGCGAGCAGCATGGCGATGGCGTACTCGCTGACGTTCGGGCCGTGGACCCCCGAGGCGTTGGTCACGATGACGCCCTTCGATTCCAGTTCGTCGACCGGCAGGTGGTCGGTGCCGGCGTACGTGCACGCGAACATGTCGATGGCGTCGGCCGCGTCGAGGAGTCCGTCCGGCGGCGCGTGACCGGTGACGACCCTCGACTCGCCGACGAGTTCCGCTTCCTCGGCGGGGGTTCGCGCGTGGACCACGTCGAAGTCCGGCAGGCGTTCGCGCAGGAGGTCGGCGTAGTCGGCCATCGGCATCGCGTGGACGTTCCGGCTGAGGACGAGGACGTCGGGGCTCATGTCTTTCCCTTCGGTCGCCGCGGCTTGAAACCCGTCGTCTCCGGCCGACGATCCCCGTTTTGGGGTTTGAAAGGGGAAAACGCGACCGTGGTCGGCGGAGGTAAATACGCCGGTCGGGTAGGTTCCCGTAGTGGCTTTCAGCAGCGAGAACGACACGGTCCAGAAGACGATCATCGCGACCGCCGGTTCGGCGCGGTTCATGGCTGGCGTCCTCATGGGGACGAGCATGGCCCTCTACGTCGAGGACGCCGGGGGCTCCGAGTTCGCGGTGAGCATGGTCCTCACCGCGTACTTCCTGGGGATGATGGTCTTCTCGCCGATATGGGGCGCCATCGCGGACGTGACCGGGCGCCGCCGTGCCGTGATGATCGTCTCCGGCCTCCTCGGCACGGCCGCCGTCGTTCCCCTGGCCCTCGTCGGCGAGGCCGGGCCGACGATTGCCCTCCCGTTCCTGACGATCGACGGCGTCTGGATCCCGATCGGCTTGCGCGCGCTGTACGCCGCGTTCGCGGTCGGGTTCATTCCCGTGATGCTCACGATCGTCAGCGCCAGGGGTGGACCGGAGGGCCGCGGTCGCTCGCTGGGCTTTTTCAACAGCGCCCGGGCGATCGGGTTCACCGGCGGACAACTGGTCGTCGGCGTGTTGCTCGGAATCCTCCTGCCGAGCGAAATGTACGTCGTCGTCGCGGCCGTCAGTCTCGTGTCGGTGATTGCGGCCGCACTCGTGTACGATCCGACGCCGACGCCCGACGGGGACTTTACCCTCGGCGAGATCGCGAGCGAGGTCCGCCACCGGCTCCTCCCGGCAGTCGATGACCGCGGCCACCTGCGAACCAACGGGCTGCGCTGGCTTTACGCCGCGCTCGCGCTCCGGAACATGACCGTCCTCGGGACGATGAGCCTCATGGCCATCTACATCACGGGCCCGCTCGGGATGACCGAGGTCCTGATGGGCGTCATCCTCGCGTTCAACCCGGCCGGCCAGATCGTGTTCATGTACCTGTTCGGTCGAATCGCGGACTCGGCCGGCCGGAAACCCCTCATCGTGGCGGGCATGGCCGGCAGCGGCCTGTTCGCCGTGGTCGCCGCGCTTTCGGCCATTCCCAGTAGCTCGATCCTCCGCATCCTCGTGATCGCGGTCGCGTTCGTGATCATCGCCGCCTCGTTCTCCGCGATGACCACCGGCGCACTCGCGTTCATCGGCGACGTCGCGCCGCCCGAGCGCGAGTCGGAACTCATGGGCCTGCGCTCGACCGCCAAGGGCGTCGGTGGCGTCCTCGGCCCGCCGATCATCGGCGGCCTGGCGACCGTGACGAGCATCCAACTGGCCGTCGGCGTCGCCAGCCTGCTGTCGTTCGCGGCGGCCGTCCTCGCGGCGGTCGCGCTCACCGAGAGTCGGCCCGCCGACGCGGGGGCCGGGCAGGCAGTCGGGATGGGGTCGTCCGACGACTGAGGCGGCGGTTCCCGCGCTCGTCACATGGCCGACGACCGAGCCTCGCTCCGGACCCTTTAAGGTAAGTCCACTACAGCCCTGGGTGTATGGAACGCGTCGACGTGGCCATCGTCGGAGGTGGACCGGCCGGGATGTCGGCGGCGACGGACGCAGCCGAGGCTGGTGCCGACGCCGTCGTGATCGAGAAGGGCGTCCCCCGGGCCGACCGGGCGGACCTGGGGCCTGACTCGACGGACGCCGCCGGCATGCTCGACTACTGGATCGACATCATGGACTTCGATCCCGAGGAGATCCCCGACGAGGTGATCCTCCAGGAACTCGACGGGGCCGACTTCTTCGGGCCGACCGAGTCCGTGTCGATCGACACCACCGGAATGAACGCGACGTACGACGGCTTCGGCTATACTTTCCACCGCGCACGGATGGACGACTGGCTCCGCGAGCGCGCGGAGGACGCCGGAGCGGCCTACCGGGTCGGCGACGGCGTCCGGGACGTGGCGACCGACCTCTCGGGCGGGCACACCCACACCCTGACGCTGTCGAACGGCGACGAGATCGAGGCCGAGTACCTGATCCTCGCGGACGGTCCCCAGCGCCGGGTGACGAACCGGGTGCTCGACCGGTTCATGCCCGCCGGCGAGTCGATCACCGACTACATGGGGACGACCCGGGCCAACCACGTCGCCTACCAGGAGCACCGCCGGTTCCCCGCGGAGGTCTTCGAGGCCTCCCGGATCCAGTTCTGGTGGGGCGCGATTCCGGGCGAGACGGCCTACCCCTGGATCTTCCCGAACGACGACCCCGTCGCCCGCGTCGGGCTGACGATGCCCATCGGCATGTCGATGGAGAACGTGGACAATCCGACCGACTACACGCTCCTGGGACCGGACGACGAGCGCCTCCCGAAACCGAACGAGTACCTCCGTCGCCTGCTCGAGATGGAGTTCGGCGACGAGTACGACGTCGAGGCGGACTTCCCGCTGGTCGAGGATCGGGGGAAGGCCGGCGGAACGGAAACCTACGCCATCTCCTCGACGCGCCCGATCGAATCGCCGACGCGGGCCGGCGTTGCCGTGGCTGGCGGCGCGATGGGCACCACCTCGGCGTTCCACGAGGGCGGCTATCACGTCGCCGTCCGATCGGGCAAGATCGCCGGCCAGCTTGCGGCCGAGGATCGCCTCACCCGGTACAACGACGCCTGGAAGGACGCCATCGGCGAGGAGATCCTCCGGAACGTCTCCTTCGCCGAAATCGTGCAGGACTTCCGGCCCGCGGACTGGGACCGGGCATTCGAGGCGACGCGCCGACTTCTCGCGCCCGACGGGTCGGACCAGCTCCTCCGGTGGCAACTCTCGGCCGGATTCGAGGGACTGCGCCAGCTGCTCCGGTACAAGTGGCACAAGTACGGCTTCCGGGACGGCCGCTACGTGCAGGTGCGGGAATCGGATTATACAGTTTGAATCGGGCGAAAACGACTCGTCGATTCGGCTCGTCTCAGGCGGCGGTCGGTTCGCCGGTATCGTGATCGTCCACGCTCGCTACGCCAGCACCTTCGACGCCGACCATCGACTCCGCCCGCTCCTTGAGCGCCCGGTTGACCCCGTGGAAGTTTCGTTCGGTCCCCTTGCCGTACCGCCGGTTGATCGGCCCCACGAGGATCCCGGAGAACGTCTCGTCTTGGATCAATCGCGACCGGTCCTCGTCGATGGATTCGATCCGGAACCGGTGTTCGCCGTCGAACAGGCCCCGAACGTACAGGTGACCCAGCCATCGGAGTTCCTGGTTCGGGATGACGCTGAGCACGCGGGGCCGGAACGTCGGCATCCGTCCGGCGTCGGGACCGGGTGCGACGCGAAGTATCGTCCCCTCGATGGGGTCGCCCTCGATGCGGGTGTACGGGTTCCACTCGTCGTAGCGGTCGAAGTCGGTCAGGACCGCCCACACCGTCTCCGCGGGCGCGTCGATCTCGATGGACGTGGTGATCTCACTCATACGAGATATATGATTCTCCTGTAAATAAAGGTGTAGTGATAGTTCCTCGCACGGCGACATTCGGATGCCTGGTTGCCGTCCCATTCCCAGCACGTTTCGCGTGACCTTCATGTCGCCATCGAACGTAGAGGGTCTATGGCCGTCGAACATCCCATTCTCGAATTCGACGATCCCGAGCGGGAGATCCTCCACGAACTCCGCCTCGGGCGGTGTACCGTCCCTGCGCTGGTCGACTGGACCGGATACGACCGCGAGACCGTCGAGCAGTGTCTCGACCACCTCGCCGCCGATGGATACGTCCGGAACGTCCACGACTCGGGACTCTACGCGTACGGGTTCGGCAAGGACCGGACGCAGGTCTTCCTCGAAATCCCTGAGAGTCACTACGGGAAGGAAGGCGTCGTCCGACTAGAGCAGGACGGCATCGACGTGGACATCGACGAGTCCCGGGTGTTCGCGTACTTCGACCTTGCCCGGGAGGTCGACCTCCCCGACGAGCACGAACAGGGCGTTCGGGTGGTCGTCCGGGACGTGACGGCCGACGAAACCGGGATGCCCACGGAGTTCGACGCGATCGAGGTCGACATTCCGTCGGAACCATAGGAACGTTCTCTCGGCACCCCCGCGTTCCTCTGGCAAGTCGTCGAAACGAGATGTGTGGGACAAGAGGTGGTTTCGAGGCGTGCACTCACCACCCTCGGCGGAACAGGTCACAGAGATGGGGTGATCCCGTCCTGCTCCAGGAGTGTGAACCGAGGGCGTGGTAGTAGTTGTATCGGCTTAATCGTAGGGGGTTATTTAAGCGAACGGACGGCGTCTCGGTTCGCCTACACCTATTAGCCCTCCCGACGAATCTCGGAGACCAATGAATCCATCGACGTCGCCGGACGCCGGATCGGAAACGCACGCATCCGGCCTACTGCCCCGGGAGTTCCTGCAGTACGCGAACCCGCGCCGGTTCTTCGCGCTGGCGCTCGGATTGTCCTGGCTCTTCTGGACGCCCATCGCCCTGCTCGGCCTGGAACCGTTCTCGATGCCAGGCATCGTCCTGTTCGCCCTCGGCGGACTGGGCCCCGCGGCGGCGGAGTTCGTGCTGATCCTCCGCGAGGCCGATTCGGTATACGTGCAGGACTACAGGCAGCGCGTACTCGATTACCGCCGGATCGGTCTCCGGTGGGGCCTCGTCGTTCTGCTGTTTTTCCCCGTCGTCAACGGCATCGCGCTCGGCCTCGTCGTCCTCGATGGCGGGTCGCTCCCGGCGTTCGAGACGGCGACGGACCTGCTCGCCGATCCGATTACGATCCTCCCGTACGCGGGATTCATCCTGTTGTTCGGCCCGCTGCCCGAGGAACTGGGCTGGCGTGGCTACGCGCTCGACGGCCTCCAGGTGCGGTGGAATGCCCTGGCGGCCAGCCTGATCCTCGGGACGCTCTGGGCCGCGTGGCACCTGCCGCTGTTTTTCATGACGGGCTCCTTTCAGGCCGAACTGGGCCTGTTCACGCCACAGTCCGCGTACTACACCGGCACCATCGTCGTCTCGTCGATCCTGTACACCTGGATCTACAACAACACGAACCGGAGCACGTTGTCGGCGATCCTGTTTCACTTCATGACCAATTTCAGCGGGGAACTCATGGGGTTGGGCGATCGTGCTCGCCTGTTCCAGTTCGGGCTGATCACCCTGGCGGCGGTTCTCGTCGTCCTCGCGTGGGGTCCCGGGACGCTGACCGGCGCTCCGAGAACGCGATCGACCCTGTTGCCCGGTTCGTGAACGTCGGCGTTTCGTTCCGGCCAGGTGTCCCTTTATTGTCGTCCTTGACGAACGTCACCTATGACCGAACGGTGTACGGAACATGCCTGGGCGTCGATCGGCGTGACCGTCATCGAGGGGACCGTGACCCGCGTGTGGGCCTGCGAACACTGCCCGGCGTGGACCCGGGAAGGGCTGACGCCCGAGGAGGAGGTCGACTGGGACGACACGTGGCTCGCGAGAATGTGATGGTGGAGTACGGGTCCCGCGCCATGACGCTCCGCTGGGTCTGGTCGTCCTCGAAGGGCGCTCCGAACGGGGGGAATCCACAGTGGTAGCGCCACCGGAGTTACTCCCGCAGTTCGCGATCGGAGCGGTGGCGCTGTACACCCTGATCACCGCTGCCGAACGGACGATCGACAGCCTCCTCTCGCTCGCGCGGTACTACGACGTCCCCGACGAATTGATCGGAATGACGGTCATCGCGGTCGGGACGAGTTTGCCGGAGATCACCGCCCACGTCACCGCGTCGCTCGGCATCGTCTCGGGGACGCTCGACTATCAGATCGCGTCAGCTATCGTCCTCGGCGGGAACATGGGTTCCTCGACGCTCCAGCAGACCCTCCTCCTGGGCATCTTCGTCGTGGGGTTCGGCCAGCTCCAGCTCAGCGATTCGGTCCTCCGCGGGAGCTACATCCCGATGATTCTCGGGTTCGTCCTCACGCTCGCCGTCGTCGCCGACGGCCGCGTGTCACACGTCGACGGCCTCGTGCTGCTGGGGGCGTTCGTCGTCTACACCTACTACAGCTACACCCGCCGTCGACGGTCGTTTTCGGTCCCCGAGACGGCGAGCACGAACGTCAGGCGCGACGCGGTCGTCGCCGTCGGCGCCCTCACGCTCGTCGTCCTCGCCGCGTCGCTCCTGCTGGCCGTCGCCGAGGTCGTCGTCGACGGCCTCGCACTGGGCGGATCGATGGTCGGCGTGATCACGCTGGGCGTCGCGTCCGCGCTCCCCGAACTGTCCACCGTCATGGACGCCGTCCGGCGTCGCGCCCCGAACATCGCCCTGGGGACGCTCTTCGGCAGCAACCTCGTGAACCCGCTGGTCGGGATCGGCCTCGGCGGGACGATTTCGACCTACCACGTGCCACGGAGCGTCGTTCTCTGGGACCTCCCGTTCAAGATCGTCGTCGCACTGGGTCTCCTGGCCTACGTTCGCTTCGTGACGAACCGCTCGCTCTCGCGGCGCGACGGCGCGTCCCTCGTGGTCCTGTATTTCGTCTTCGTGACCACGCGACTGCTGCTCTTTCCGACGGGATGAGAGCGGTATCTGGACCAGAACTGGAGGGGGACGAGGAAGTAATCGCCATTCTGGGCGGTCAACCGCGATTTCTGGGATCTATATCGGCGTGTAATATGAATACTGTCATATCTATATTGCCGATATCACATCCATAAACGCCTGCGCATCTGTTCTCCCAGAGAATTATAAGAAAACTGAAATATGGGTTCGGGCCGATTTGAACGGCCGGCCTCCTCCATGTCAAGGAGGTGTCATAACCAGACTAGACCACGAACCCGGCCTGACTTGCTTGCACTCCATCGTACCGCCCCTTGGTAATTGAACGTTTCGGATCGGACGCCGTGTGAGGGACATCCACGTTCGAGTGCCCGCGCCGCGTCCGACGACCGTTCGGGCGTTGGCGAGACGGACGATGGTGGCCGCCTCGCGGTTGGATGCCGACGGTTGTTGACTCCGATACGTTTATGGTGGTGTACTAATTTGTACACTACAGTACGAAACCATACATTGGTGTTCCACAATGCAGGACCTCATCGAATCCGTCACGGCGGGTCGCGATCTCACGCAGGCGGAGGCCAGGACGGCCGCCCACGCCCTGTTCGAGGACGCGACGGAGGCACAGATCGGCGCGTTCCTCTCGGCGCTCCGGGCCAAGGGGGAAACGGAGACGGAAATCGCGGGCTTCGCGGAGGGCATGCGCGAGGCCGCCCGGACGATCGATCCGGACCGAAACCCGCTGGTGGACACCTGCGGGACCGGCGGCGACGATTACGACACGATCAACGTGTCGACGACGAGCGCCGTGGTCGCCAGCGGGGCCGGGGTTCCGGTGGCCAAGCACGGCAACTACTCGGTCTCCTCGTCGTCGGGGAGCGCGGACGTCCTCGAGGAAGTCGGCGTCCAGGTCGACGCCGAACCGCCGGCCGTCGAACGCGCGATCGAGGACCGGGGCATCGGCTTCATGCTCGCGCCGGTGTTCCACCCGGCGATGAAGGCCGTCATCGGCCCGCGCAAGGAACTCGGCATGCGGACCGTCTTCAACGTTCTCGGCCCGCTGACGAACCCGGCCGGCGCCGACGCGCAGGTGGTCGGCGTCTACGATCCGGACCTCGTTCCCGTCCTCGCCCGCGCGCTCGCCCGAATGAGCGTCGACCGTGCGCTGGTGGTCCACGGATCGGGCCTGGACGAGATCGGCCTCCACGACGAGACGACCGTCGCGGAGGTTCGAGGTGATTCGGTCGAGGAGTACACCCTGACGCCGGCCGACCTCGGCCTCAGTTCCGCACCCGTCGAGGCGGTCGCGGGCGGATCGCCTGCCGAGAACGCCGCCGACATGGCGGCCATCCTCTCGGGCGAGTGCGAGGGGGCGAAACGAGATATCATTCTCGCGAACGCCGGTGCCGCGCTGTACGTCGCCGACGAGGCGAGCGACCTCCGGGACGGCGTCGAAATGGCCCGGAACGCCATCGACTCGGGCGCTGCCGATGCCCGGTTGAACGACCTCAGATCGGCGATCGTGGCCTGATCCGAGCATGACGCGAGTCAAGATCTGTGGGCTCACCACCCGTGAGGACGTCAGCGCGGCCGTCGACGCCGGCGCGGACGCGGTCGGCGTGATTTCGGACGTCCCCGTCGACACTCACCGGGAGGTCGCCCCGGAGGCGGCGGCCGACCTCCTCGCCGAGGTGCCGCCGTTCGTCGCGTCCGTCCTCGTGACGATGCCCGATACGCCGGCCCGGGCGATCGAACTCGTCGAGCGAGCGGATCCGGACGTCCTCCAGGTGCACGGTGACCTCCCGCCGGGCGACCTGGCGTTTCTCGCCGCCTCGCTCGACGTCCACCTGGTCCTG
>DATFIX010000262.1:0-4875 GCA_035269625.1 Natrialbaceae archaeon | reverse complement strand
GAGGTTCGCGACGCCCGTGTACACCAGGCGGTCGGCCACCGCGTCGGGGCGGAGGAACGTTTCGATGCGCCCTTCCAGGAGCCACGTGATCGCCGTCCACGCGGCGTACGTGCCGAGGGCCACGAGTGCCTTCGTCAGCGGCGAAAACCGGCGGACGAACGGGAAGCTGACCGCGTTACTGGCGGATTCGACAAAGGATGCCATGTGGCACTATCGGTGGGCGGATGGATAGCTATTCTCCGTCGTTCTCATCGGGCGAGAACCAGTCGTCGATCCCGTTTCGTGAAACGGCGATTCGCAAGCGTCGAGCGCTCTTTCGCCCGTTCTCTGGCTTCGACCGCCTTTCGTGAATTTCCGGAAATCACACGCCGGCGCTTACGGGCCTGCCGACGAGAGCCTAGCGTACGATGCATCCCGACCGTCCACCCGACGCCGCACCGACGCTCCCGTCGCTCGACCCCGGCATCCAGCTGCTCGACGTCGAGGGGAACGCCCCCGCGACCGGTCCACTCCAGTCGCTCGTCCTCGATCGCCTGCTGCTCGAGGAGGGCGCGGCCCTGTGGGTCGACGCGAACGGGCACGCGACGACGCGACCGCTCGCCAGGATCGCCCCCAGCAGGCGGACGCTCGATCGCATCCGTCTCGCCCGGGGGTTCACGGCCCACCAGCACTACGCCATCATCGAGGACCTTCCCGGGACGATCGACGCCCTCGACGCCGACGCCTCGATGCTCGTCGTCCCGGCGTTCGACGCGATGTACCGCGAGGACGACCTGCCCGGAACCGAGGGCCGGGACCTGTTCCTCCGGGCGCTCTCGATCGTCGCCGGGATCGCCCGCGAGCGCGACCTGCCGGTGCTGGTGACGCGGACCACGGCGGACGAGTTCGCTGCCCCACTTGCCGCCGCCAGTCGAACCATCGGCGTCGAGCACACCCGGTTCGGTCCGCGGTTCGTCGGCGACGAGGTCGAGACGCTGGTCTATCCCCGGGCAGCGGACGGGACGGTCCAGACGACGCTGGCTTACTGGGCGCAGGTGCTCCGGGCGCGACATCCCCACGCGACGGCCGACGGACCGGTCGACGAACCGGCGTCGCCGGCGGTCGCCGCCGGTCCGGGACGGTGATCCCGATGGGCCGAACGAACCCGACGTTCCGCGACCTGCTCGGCCGGATCGAGAACCGCTGGAGCGACTACCGACGGGCGCTCCGCCGGGACGAGCGCCCGGCCTTCGACCGCCTGTTCCAATACGGCCGCCGACACGCCGACGCCTGCGGCGTGCAGAACCCTCGGGACCCGATCGACGCGATCCTGCTCTCGATCGCGCTCGAACAGGAACGGCGGATCGACGAGTTGCGCGATCGCGTCGCGGACCTCGAAGGGCGGGCCGAGGGTTCTGCAGTCTCCGCAAACTCCGACGAGGAGTAACCGTGTTCGTGCTCGACTTCCAGGACGGCGACGTCCTGCGGTGGTCGTCGACCGAGGACGGCGCGACGATCGAACGCGACGAGAACTACGTTCCGACGATCTACGTCAGCGCCGAGGACGCCGAGGCGTGGCCCACCGTCGCGGATCGCCGGGCCGAGTTCGAGGCCCACCCGCGGGTCGTGGCGACGCGCGTGGAGCAGTGGCGTCGAGGGTTCCGCCACGACGCCGAGCGCGCACTGGCGGTCGACGTGGAGACGGTCGACGCCGTCCGGACCGTCGCCCGGCAGATCGCGGCGTGGGAGCGCGCCGGCACCCTTCGACTCTACGACGTGGACTTCTCGCCGGGCTTCCGGTATTGCCTCGACACCGACACGCCGCCGGCGACGACGGGCGATCTCTCCACGCTCGAACTGGCCGTCCCGCCGACCGCGTTCGCGGACGACGACCCGGGAATCACCGGGGCGAGAATCGGCGGCGAGCACGTCTCGGGCCACCCGGTCCGCGTGCTCGACGCGGTCCTCGACCGAATCGACGAGCGCGATCCGGACGTCCTGGTCCTGAGCACGGCCCGGATCGTGCCCGAACTGTTCGAGACGGCCGACGAACACGGGATCGGGGACGTCGCGCTCGGGCGGCGACCGGGCTACCGGCAACTCGCCGGGCGATCGACCTACGAGAGTTACGGGCAGGTCGGGCACTCGCCGGCCCGCTACAGCGTCCCGGGGCGGGCGATAATCGACGAGTCGAACACGTTCTTCTACGGCGAGACGAACCTCGCGGGCTGTCTCGACCTGGTCGAGCGCTCGTGGAAACCTCTCCAGGAACTCGCGTGGGCCTCGATCGGGAACGTCCTCACGGCGATGCAGATCCGCGAGGCCCGCGACCGGGACGTCCTCGTCCCCTGGCGCTCCTGGCGTCACGAGCGCTTCAAGACGATGGGGCAGTTGCACGACGCCGACCGTGGCGGGCACACCCTCTCGCCCGACGTGGGGTTTCACGAGGACGTCCACGAACTCGACTTCGCGTCGCTGTATCCCAATATCATCCGCACCCGGAACGTCAGCCCGGAGACGATCCGGTGTGAGTGTCACGACAACGACCGGGTCCCGGAACTGGGCTACACCGTCTGCGAGGAGGACGGCTACCTCCCCGAGGTGCTGGGTCCCCTCATCGACGACCGGGCGGCGATCAAGGCCGAGATTCGAGAGACCGACGACCCCGACCGGCGCGCCGCCCTGCAGGGGAAATCGGACGCCATCAAGTGGATCCTGGTCTCCTGTTTCGGCTATCAGGGGTTCTCGAACGCGAAGTTCGGCCGGATCGAGGCTCACGAGGCGATCAACGCCGACGCCCGCGACGTCCTCCTGACCGCCAAGGAGCGCCTGGAGGCGGCGGGCTGGCGGCTCCGGCACGGCATCGTCGACAGCCTGTGGGTGACCGCCCGCGAGGACGAGCGCTCGCGTCCGCTCCGGGAGGTGGCACGGGAGATCTCCGACGAGGTGGGGATCGGCCTCGAATACGAGGCGTCCTACGACTGGGTGGCGTTCGTCCCGCTCCGCACGAGCGACGAGGGCGCGCTCACGTCGTACTTCGGCCGCTACGCGGAGCCCCCCGGCGGAGACGAGGAGCGCTTCAAGTACCGCGGCATCGAGTGTCGCCAGCGCAGCACCGCCGAGTGGGTGGCGACCGTCCAGGAGGACCTGGTCGCGGTCCTCGACGAGACCCGCGACCCGGCGGCCGTCTGCGATCGTCTCCGGTCGCACCTCACGACCCTGGAGACCGGGCAGGTCGATCCGACCCGCCTCGCGATCACGAACCGCGTCTCGAAGCGCCTCGCGGAGTACAGCCAGGACACTCGCAACGCGGCCGCGCTGGAGCGCTCCGCGGCGCTCGGGCTCGACCGTTTCCCAGGTCAGGACGTCGAGTACGTGGTGGTCGACGACGCGAAGGACTCTCGCGAGCGGGTTCGCCTGCTGTCCGAGGATCCGACGACCTACGACCGGGGGTTCTACCGCGAGCGAACGCTCCGGGCGGCCCGGAGCGTCCTCGCGCCGCTGGGCTGGGATCGCGAGCGTATCGAGGACGCGCTCGGCAAGCGCAAGGACGGCCATCTCGGGGCGTTCTCGTAGCCGACAACTGTGACGAGGGGATCGGGAATCACCGAGGGGAATTTCGGGGACCGCCCACGTGGGCAGAAAGTGCTTATAGGTGCAGCAACAACCGTGGAACGTCGTCGCATACCGGGCGATCGGGTCGCGTCCGCCGTCTGGGCTGTCGACGTTCGGGCGGGCCGCCACACCTGGCGCACCGCCTCCCACAGCGTGTACGTGTGGGGCGGTATGTGGCGACTGCGCGTTCCCATTCGTACTCCTTTCGTCCTGCCGTGGTACCGAACGACAGCGCCTGCAGGGTCGACCTACCGGTCTTCGTACGCTCTCGACCCCATGACGATTCGGAGGAAAAGGGCGACGAAGACGATCCAGTAGACGGTCCACCGGAGGGCGTCGTAGCCGAACGTCAGGTCAGCGACGACGTTCCCGAGGGTCAACAGCGCCAGGACGTACATGTACGTCCCGAAGAAGTCGGCCAGCCCCTCCTCGTCGGTCACCGTCGACGGGTCGTAGCCCGCGATGAGGTGCAGCATTTCGCGCTCCCGGATCAGGTATCCCAGCAGGCCGAACAGCCCGGCGACGGGGAGCATGGCCGTCGTCACGTCCGCGTTCATGTTCGCCACGACGAAATTCGGGTTGTTGTATGTTTTGAAACCGCTGCCGGCGCGATCACTGTCGCTTTCGATCGCTTGCCCCGCCACGTGACCTTGACCCACCCATCGACGGTTCGCGGTCGTAGAGCAACTCGTCGAAGTACAGGAAGACCGGCGCGAGCCACGGTGCCCACTCGATCCCTCGCCGGACGGCGTTGTGCAGTGGGGTGTTCCGGTGGGAGAACGGGCAGTTGGCCATGCAGATGGCGCAGTCGGTCCCGGCCTGTCGCCAGAAGGAGTAACAGCGTGCGTCGTCGGTCGGCCACTTCCCGGTGCCGCGGACGTCCACCTTCTCGCCCGTCGTGAGCGCTTGCGAGGGGCACTGGGTCGCACAGCGCTTGCAGTGCCGGCAGAACCGCTCGACGCCGAGGGAAATCGGGTCGTCGTCGGGAAGCGAAAGGTCGGTCGTGACCGCCCCGATCCGCACCCGACTGCCGTACCTGTCGGCGACGAGGACGTTGTTCCGGCCGAGTTCGCCCAGGCCGGCCTCGACGGCCAGGGGCGGCAGGACGACCTCGTAGTGGGCGTCGTACTGTGGAGCGGCGTCGTAACCCGCCGCCGCCAGCACCGCGGCCATCGTCTTCGCGATCCGGGCGGCCCGGTAGTACTGGCGGGCGGACTCCCGGATCACGGGTGCCTTCGGGGCGTGTTGCATCTCGTCGAAGTCCATCTCGACGAGGAAGAC
>DATFIX010000261.1:0-5241 GCA_035269625.1 Natrialbaceae archaeon | reverse complement strand
GAGGTGCGGCCAGGGCAGCGGGGTCGCGTACCCGAGGACGACGAGGCGACGAACGACGACCCGAATGCCAGTGACGTAGCCCCACACCGCCCCGAGGTGGCGTCCCACGGCCATCGGGTGGGCCAGGACGTCCGCGAGCGCGCCGGTGTAGAAGGGATCGAGCAGGACCGCGGCGATCGGGTCGAACGTGAGGCCGCCGTCGGCGAAGACCGCCTCGCGGAGTACCAGCCCAACGGGGAAGTAGAAGATCACCAGGACGACCAGCGCGGTCACGACGCTGGCGAGACCGAGGCCGTGCCGTTCGAGCCAGCCAGTCACGACGGCGATCGGCCGGGACCCGGATTCGGATCTGCGGTTGGGGGCGTCTTTGTCCCCGCCGCTTTCGTCCCTCGCGCCCGCTTCCGACACGGCTACCGGTGCCTCCAGGCGGTCACTTCGTGGCGATCTGGCGCGCCCAGTCGTCGACCCACGTTTCGACCTTGCCTTTCAACTCGTCGTAGGTAAACGTCACCGGTTCGTCCGGCGTGTAGGCGTACTTCTCGAACTCCGCCGGGAGGTCGGCGTGGTCGGTGGCCGGATACTGGACGTTCAGCACGGGAAGGTTCGACTGGACCGTCTTCGAGAGCATGAAGTCGACGAACGCACGGGCGAGGTCCGGTTGGTCGGTGTTCTCGAAGACGGCCATCGCCTCCGGGTTGGCGTAGCCCTGGTCGTTCAGGAAGCCGACCTGGTGGCGCTCCATGGGTTCGCCGTAGCGGCTGGCGTACACCTGGTCGGTCGAATAGGAGACGACGATCGGGCGCTGGCCGTTGCCGTAGGCGGCGTAGGCCTTGTCCCAGTTCTCCAGGATGCGGACGTCATTGTCGACCAGTCGTTGCCAGTAGTCCAGGTACTCGTCCTCCCCGAGCGTGTAGATGGTCCACAGCAGGAACGCCTTGCCCGTGTCGCTCGTCTGGGCGTTCTGGGCCAGCAGCGTCCCCTCGTAGTAGGGCTTCGTGAGCGCCTCGAACGTCCCGGGCGCGGTCACCTTGCGCTCGTCGTAGACCAGGCTGATGTAGCCCGTGTCGTATGGCAGCGCCCGGCCCTTGGGATCGATCCGCAGTTCCGGGAGGACGTGCGAGGCGTTCTCGAGCCGATTCTCGTCGATCGGCCGGAAGAGGCGTTTGTTCGGGAGTTTCTCGTCGATCCGGATGAGTTCGTCCGTGTTGAGGCCGACGTAGACGTCGGCGTCGATCCCGACGCCCTGCTGGCGACGCTGGAGGTAGTAGTTGATCCCGCTGTCGGGCGTCTCGTACTTCAGCGTCGCGTTCGGGTACTGCTTTTCGAACTCCTCCTTGATCCAGGCGCCGGGGCTCGTGCTCGGCGCGCTGACGAAGGCGCTGTAGGTGGCGACCCGCAGCGTGCCCTCGACATCCTGTTCGGGGGCCGTCGTGGGCGTCGCTTCGTCGGTCGTCCCCGGCTTCGTCCCGGCCGTCGTCTCGGTTCCCTCGCGGGTCGTTTCGCGGGTCGTAGTCTCGCCGGGCTCCGTCGTCGTTTCATCGCCGTCCCCACCGCCGTCGGTCGTCACGCACCCGGCGAGAACGATCCCCGTCACCCCGGTGCCGACGCTCCTGAGGTAGGTTCGCCGTTTCATTACCTGGTAGTTGTACCTGGTGGTATTAAGCATCTTGCGTTCCCGACCGATTTTTTCACGACTCGACGCACCCCCGATCCGGGAGAACCTTGATACCGGTCGGGTCCTCAGGGACGGGGCATGTACGGTATCGGGTCGGAGATGGGACGGGAGGAAACGCGGGCCTTCCTGGGCGATCACGGGCACGGCATCCTGTCGCTCGCGAAGGAGGGGACCAGCTACGGGATTCCGCTCTCGTACGGCTACGACGAGGGGCAACACCGCTGTATCTTCCAGCTACTGGCGGTGGAAAACAGTCGGAAGGGGCGGTTCCTCGAGGCCACCGAGGAAGCGACCCTGACGGTCTACGACTACGGCGGCGAGGACGGGTCCTGGCAGAGCGCGATCGCGACCGGGCCGATCGTCGAACTGTCCGACGAGGCGGTGTCGACCCGCGCGGCGGCGATCTTCTTCCGGCGGGCCGCCGACACCGCCACCACCGTCCGCGAATCCTCGGCGGCGGGGCCCGACCGGGAGTGGTACGCCCTCGACGTCGATTCGCTGTCGGGTCGAGTGGCGGAGGGGCCACCCGAACAGTGACCGCTCCCGGCGAAAGGGGCCCGAACGACCGCCAGGTGAACAGTTAGGGGCGTTCGCGCGGACCGCTAGACGATGACCGACCCATCGGACGCGCCGGCGACGGGCAGCGATTACGTCCTGTCGGCGCTCGAACGCGAGGGAGTATCCCGCCTGTTCGGGTTCGTCGGCGAGGGGAACGGCCACCTGATCGACCGGACGAACGACCACCCGATCGAGTACACCTGGGCGCGCCACGAGGTCGTCGCCGTCACGATGGCCGACGGCTACGCCCGGCAGTCGGGCGACGTCGGCGTCTGTACCGTGACCCACGGCCCGGGTGCCACGAACGCGGCGACCGGCATCGCTGCGGCCGACCGCGACAACGTCCCGCTGGTCGTGCTCGTCGGCGACGCCGGACGCCCGGACGCCGAAACCGCCCTCCAGTACCTCGACCACCGCGCCTTTACCGATCCGATTTCCGAGGCGGCCATGCGGGTCGAGACGCCAGACGACCTCCCCGGAACCCTATCGAGGGCGTTCGACACTGCCCGAACCCGTCGCGGTCCCGTCGTCGTCTCGCTCCCGACGGACGTCCAGGAGGCCCCGGCCCCCGACCGCCCCTACGACCCGATCGACCGACCGCCCCAGCGCGTTGCCCCTGACGAGAAGCGAGTGGCCGAGGCAGTCGGGCTTCTTGAAGACGCGGATACCCCGGCGGTTCTCGTCGGCGGCGGGGCGATGCGATCGGGTGCAGCGGGCGTCGTGGAGCGCCTCGCCGAAGGGATCGGCGCGCCGATCGCCACCACGCTCTTCGGCGCGGGACTGCTTCCCGACTCACACCCGCTCGTCACCGGCGTCGCGGGGACGTTCATGACCCCGGCCAGCGACGCCCTCCTGTGGGACGCCGACGTCGTGCTCGCGGTCGGGGCGCGCCTCTCCGGGAAGGCCACCCGGTACGGCGACCTGTACGCCGACGCCGACGTGATCCAGGTCGACCTCGATCCCGGTGCCCGGAGCCACGACGTCGATCCCGCGGTCAGGATCGTGGGCGACGCGGCGGCGACCCTGGACGCCCTCGTGGACCGCGTTCCTTCCAACCCGGAACGTGGTGACCGGGTCCGCAAGCGGATTCGGGACGCAGACCACCCCTCGAAAATCGAGTTCGAGACCGATCCCGACCGGATCGATCCCCGGGAACTCACGGTCGAGGTCGCCCGGCGCGTCCCCGACGACGCCCTCCTCGCCGTCGATTCGGGCAACAACACGGGCTTCCCGGCGGTCTATCACCCGCTGGGCGAGGGTGGTCGATGGTTCGTCAACGGGAACTTCGGAACGATGGGCTACGCCCTCCCGGCAGCCGTCGGGGTCCAAATCGCGGCCCCTGACCGGACCGTCGTCTGCTACACCGGCGACGGTGCTCTCCTGCAGGTCGTGCAGGCGATCGAGACGGCGAGTCGCCTCGAAACCCCTGTGATCGTCGTGGTGTACAACGACGAGAGCTACGGGATCATCCGACACCGGCAGAACGAGACGTTCGATCGGGAGACGGCGGCGACCTACGAGAGCCCGGATCTGACCGCGGTTGCGGAGGGGTTCGGGGCCCAGGCCGCGACCGTCCGTTCGGTCGACGACCTCGACGCTCTCGATTCGTTCCTCGAAAAGGATACGGAAACGCCACTGGTTCTCGACGCCAGGACGATCCCCGACGTCGCTCGACCGGGGTTCCCACCGTATTGAGGGATCACCACAGGGGAATGAGAGTCGTCCGGACGACGATTGAGTGCAGGGCGAGGATCCGTTGTGCTAGGGATGGGTTCCGCTACTGCAGTTGTAAATGATCTATGCCGCCCAATACGAACATTGCCAAACCCATTGTTATCCCCGCTGATCCAGTAGTAACCTCATAAACCGTCAAACTGAGGACGAAGAGGAGGAAGACGCCGTATCGAGAGACGCGCTGACCATACGTTTTCGATTCCATTTCTAACATCCAAAATGACGCATACGTGGCCATTCCGAATGGAATTCCAAGGAGCATCCCGGTCCAGGTCCACGTCGGGCGATGACCCAGCCGGTAGAGCAAAATAGCGCTCAAGACGGTGACCGCTGGCCCGATAATAATGCACCACTCTGGAACGGCACGTCTCTCAACCATGTTCTAACAATAATGAGTACTATATAAAATTTTTAATATTTCAGACGTCGAAACCGTCAGCAATTGGTGACAGATGAACACCTGGTTTTTGATCCGGAATCGTGTACATTTGGTTTGGACGTCGGTCGTTCCACCGACCGGAATACTGTGCGTTTAGGTACGGAATCGTTGCCCACGATGGTCCGGCGTCCCGATCCACCCACGCAACTGTCAAATAGTGTGTGTCGTAGCCCTCCGATACGATCGCCCCTACCACTGTACCGAGAACAGAACCAGCACCAGTTCCGGCCTTTTCACCCAGGACAGCTCCGGGTGCACCGCCGATCAGGGCGCCCAGAATAGCCCCGAGTGCTGCTCCCAAGGTGGGTCCAGCGTATTTCGAAATTGGGGCTTCGGTTTCCAACGTCACTCCACACATATAATGTGCTGAATATACCGAGCCACAGCCACTACTGATCTTCTTACTATAGGAGTCCCATCGTTCTACGAAGTCAGGGAGGTCCGGAATGTGGATTTTTGCGGGTTCGATACCCCCCTCATTTTCCACGGATTGGATCAGGGCTTGATGATCATCGACATCAACCCTCTTGGGACGAATCGATTCTTCCGTGACCTTTGCCACATAATGGTAGGACTCGTCTTTCCACCGATCGATAACTGTCACCAATACGACGTCGGGGCGAGGGTCGATTTTCACGCTGAAACGCTCAGACCACGATTCTCCGGGATAATTCTCGACCACGTCCTCCTCACCGTGATTGTTCGATGCAAGGACGAGAGACGGAACGCCTGCAAGGGCGAGACCACTGGTAGCCGTGCGAAGGAACGTTCGACGATTCGTATTCCTTGTCATGTACGACCGTATCCGATAGGAATGCCCAAGGAATTAAAAAAA
>DATFIX010000260.1:0-6207 GCA_035269625.1 Natrialbaceae archaeon | reverse complement strand
GACCTGCACGTCACCCGGAACGGCAAGATGATCCAGCTCGTCGAGTGACATGACCGGCCAAGAGGACACGACCGGCGCGGAAGCACGCGAGGAGGCGGTCCTGTCGGCGATCGCCGCGCGGCGCGAACGCGTCAACGAGGCGATCCCCGAGGAACTCCCGATCGAGTCGCCCGAGCGACTCTACGAGGCCTCGCGCTACCTCCTCGATGCCGGGGGCAAGCGCCTCCGACCGACGGTCTTGCTCGTCGTCGCCGAAGCCCTCACCGACACGCCACCGCTGTCCCGGAATTATCGCGACTTCCCGGCGCTGGAGGGCGACCCGATCGACCTCATGACGGCCGCCGTCAGCGTCGAGGTCATCCAGTCGTTCACCCTGATCCACGACGACATCATGGACGACGACGACCTCCGGCGCGGCGTGCCGTCGGTCCACCGACAATACGACCTCGAAACGGCGATCCTCGCCGGTGACACGCTCTACTCGAAGGCGTTCGAGATCATGCACGACACCGACGCCCCGGCCGAGCGGACGGTCGAAGCGCTGGACGTCCTCGCGAACACCTGCACCGGGATCTGTGAGGGGCAGGCTCTGGACGTCTCCTTCGAGGACCGGTCGGACGTCTTACCGGAGGAGTACCTGGAGATGGTCGAGCAGAAGACGGCGGTCCTCTACGCCGCATCGGCGAGCCTTCCGGCCATCCTGCTGGGTGCCGACGAGGAAACCGTCGACGCCCTGTACGACTATGGCCTCGACGTGGGTCGGGCCTTCCAGATCCAGGACGACGTGCTGGACCTGACGGTGCCGAGCGAGAAACTCGGCAAGCAGCGCGGAAGCGACCTGGTCGAGAACAAGCAGACGATCATCACGGTCCACGCCCGCGATCGGGGCGTCGACGTCGACGAACTCGTCGACTCGGACACGGTCGAGGAAGTGACCGAGGCCGAGATCGACGCGGCCGTCGAACGGCTTCACGAGGCCGGGAGCATCGAATACGCCAACGAGATGGCCCGCGACCTCATCGACAGCGGCAAGGCCTCGCTCTCGGTACTGCCCGACAACGAGGCGCGCGATCTCCTCGCGGACATCGCCGACTACCTGATCGAACGCGGGTACTGATCCGAACGGCCGACCGTCTCCTGGCGGTTTTCTTCGGAGCGACGGATCGAGGAGCGATAGCGAGGACGCTGGATCCCGACTGTTGCATTCCGACCATCCGATTCCCATCCACTGGCACCCCACACGGCACACTCTCCGGGTCGAATACAACGAAAAAGACCTCGTGATCGAGACGCGCTCTCGGTGCGGTTCCGCGTTTTAGGGCCAGTTGCCGGCGTGCTCGTAGGAGTCGAGGACGCGCTCGATGGAGACCACGTAGGCGGCGGTGCGGAGGCTCGGCACGTCGTACTCCTCGTAAGCCTCGATGACGTCATCGAACGCCGCGACGACCTGGTCCTCGAGTTCCTCGTTGACGCGCTCCTCGTCCCAGTAGAAGCGGTCGCGGTTCTGGACCCACTCGAAGTACGAGACGATCACGCCGCCGGAGTTCGCCAGGATGTCCGGGACGACGTGGCAGTCCTTCTCGGCCAGGATCTCGTCGGCCTCCGGCGTGCACGGCCCGTTGGCACCCTCGGAGATGATGTCGGCTTTGACGTCCTCCGCGACGTCGGCGTCGATAGCGTTCTCGAGCGCGGCGGGGATGAGAAGATCGACGTCCATCGTGAGGAGATCCTCGTTGGTGATCTCTTCGTCGGCGTCGGGGTAGCCCGCGACGCCGCCGGTCTCGCGCTCGTGTTCCTTGACGGCGACGGGGTCGAAGCCGTCCTCCTTGTAGAGCGCACCGGTGACGTCGCTGACTGCGACGACCTTGGCGCCCATCTCGTCGATGAGCTTCGAGGCGATCCAGCCGACGTTCCCGTAGCCCTGGACGGCGACGGTGGCGCCCTCGAGATCGCGGTCGAAGTAGTCGAAGGCCTCGCGCGCGGCGAGAACGGTCGAGCGGCCCGTGGCCTCGACGCGACCCTCGCTACCGCCGGCCTTGAGCGGCTTGCCCGTGACGACGCCGGGCGCGCTCGTGTGGTTGATCATCTCGTAGGTGTCCTTGAGCCAGCCCATCTCGCGCTGGCCGGTGTTGACGTCCGGCGCGGGGATGTCGCGGTCCTCGCCGATGAAGGGGGCGAGCTGGTGGGCGAACGACCGGGTGACGTGTTCGATCTCGCTCTCGGAGTACTCACTCGGGTCGATCTCGATGCCGCCCTTGCCGCCGCCGAGCGGGATGTCGGCGACCGCACACTTGTAGACCATCCAGCCGGAGAGGGCCTTGACCTCGTCCTCGTTGACGTCGGGGTGGTAGCGGATGCCGCCCTTGTACGGACCTCGGTCGTCGTTGAACTGTGACCGGTAGGCCTTGAAGACCTCGATGCTGCCGTCGTCCATCTGGACCGACAGGTTCGTCTTCAGTACGCGCTCGGGCACCTTGAGTCGCTCGAGGACGCCGGGGTCGATATCAATGAACTCCGCGGCGTCGTCGATCTGCTCCCGCAGGCTTTCGTAGGGGTTGCTTTCCTCGGACATCGACTAGACGTGCGCAGATCATAAGGATAAACGTGCCGGAATTCGGACCAATCTGATGGATATTAGCACATTAAGGATATTAATATGGTTTGCTGTACACACCTCTCGGGGCTTATCTATCGAGATTGACCCGATCCGGGATAGCGAGCGTTCCGGAGAAAAACGTATCAGGTTGATTAATAAAACACATTTAAGGAGATATTAATTTTTGTCGCTATCGCCCGAGGCACGGGCCCGTTCGAGCGTCCGTTTCGCTCGTTCGACGAGGGGCGAGTCGATCATCTCGCCGTCGACCGTGAAGACGCCACGTCCCTCGGCGTCGGCCACTTCCTTGGCTTCGAGGACCGTGTTGGCCCATTCGATTTCGTCCTCGTCCGGCGTGAACGCGTCGTTGATCGGGTCGACCTGGCCGGGGTGAATCGCGAGTTTGCCGTCGTACCCGAGCTGGATGGCGAACCGAGCCGCGTCGCGAAGTCCCTCCATGTCCTCGATGTCGGCGTGAATCGTGTCGATGGCATCGATCCCGGCCGCGCTGGCAGCCAGGACGACGTGTTCGCGGGCGTAGAGTACTTCGGTCCCCTCGTCGGTGCGTGTCGCCCCCAGGTCGGCCGCGAGGTCCTCGGCCCCGAAAACGAGTGCGTCGGTGGCGTCGATGGCGGCGATGTCCTGGGCCTCGAGGACGCCCGCGGCCGTTTCGATCAACGCCAGGACGTCGGCGTCGACGTCCCGTTCGTCCAGCAAGCGGGCGAGGGTTCGAACGTCGTCCGGGCGACGGACCTTCGGCACCATCACGGCGTCGACGCCCGCGAGCGCGTCGGCGAGGACGTCCAGGTCCACCGCGGCGGCTACACCGACCGAATTGACGCGGACGCAGACTTCGGGCTCGGGGTCGAAATCGGGGTCCCGGAGGACGTCCGCGACGACTTCGCGCGCCTCGTCCTTGCGCTCCGGCGCGACCGCGTCTTCGAGGTCGAAGACGATCACGTCCGCGCCGGCGTCCGGAGCCTTCCGCAGCATCTCCGGCCTGTCACCCGGGGTAAACAGGAGACTCCGTCGGGCCATCGTCCTCAGCGATCCGGCGCGTTTTCCTCGACGAATTCGATGACGCCGTCGACTCCCACGAACCCGTCCGCCAGCTGGGCAACCGCTTCGCCGTCCACGAACAGCATGAGCGCGGGGACGCTCTTGATCACGAAGTCGTCGAGCAGTCCGACGTCGTCGCCCGGGTTGACCATCCCGATGGGGACGTCGCTGACTTTCGAGACGGTCCCGAGAACCGGTTCCATCGACTGACAGACGGCACAGCCTTTCGTGTAGAACTCGACGAGTGCGACGTCGTGTTCCTCGACGAAGTCCTCGAGGTCGTCGCCGTCCTCGAGCCGTTTCGGTTTCGATTCACCTGGCATTTCGTCGGCGTCCGAACTCATGGTGAGGCGTGATATGACGCCGGGATACTTGTGTCCGTCGCGTTCCGACGCGGCTTTTTTGCCGCTGGCGGGCATCTCCGGGGCCATGACCGGGCGCTACTTCGAGGAGTTCGAGGTCGGCGAGACCATCGAACACGACAAACGTCGGACGATCAGCGAACGGGACAACCAGGCCTTCAGTGACCTGACGATGAACCAGCAACCCCTCCACCTGGACGCCGAGTTCGCCGAGGGGACCCAGTTCGGGGAGCGGCTGGTCAACGGGCTCTACACGATGTCGCTCGCGGTCGGGCTGACGATTCCCGAGACCACCGACGGGACCATCGTGGCGAACCTCTCCTACGACGACGTCGAACACCCGAATCCGGTCTTTCACGGGGACACGATCGAGGTCCAGTCCACGGTGACGGACAAACGAGAAACGTCCGATGGGGAACGAGGAATCGTCACCATGCACGTCGAGGTTTACAACCAGCACGACGACCTCGTCTGTTCGTTCGACCGGACCGTGCTCTCGCTGAAACGGGAGGAAGTGGCGGAGCAGGCGGAGTGACCCCGGGGCCGCTACGCAATGACGGCGACGATCAACGTCGCGTTCACGGCAACGGCGAACCCCCAGACGATCGAAACGCCGAGCGGGACCAGCGCGCGGAACCGACGCTCCACCCGGGCCCAGCCCAGGACGGCAATCCCGATCGAGAACGCTTTGAGGAGGACCAGTCCCAGGACGCCGAACTGATCGATGGCGACCCTGGCGATCGGATTCCCCTCTGCAAGACCGAGATGGAGGCCGTACATCGTCAGGACGACGTCGAGGACCATGACGACGAACAGGGCCGTCCAGAGCTCCGGTTCGAAGAGTCGAGTGCAGTGGAGAAACCCGTCGATCACCGATCGTTGCTCCGCGTTCGTGCTCCTGATGTGCCGGTCTCGAACCCCCATCTCGTGTTCCCCCAAACACCGAGCACAGCTGGGCCCGCGTGCTGATCGGGTTTCGTTATCCAGCCACATAGGCAAGCGTCCGTTACGGTTCACGGTCGATCGGGTAACGCCCCGTTGGACGCCCAAACGAGGTGTTGTCTCCCGTGGGAAAAACTGAAAGGGCGCTCAAGCGGCGAGCGTCATCACGTTGAGAACGGTCGCGCTCGTCCACGGAACCATGAGGGCGAGTGGCACGACGGGACCGCGCCGGTTCGAAAGAGTGCTTCGGACTCCGAAGGCTATGGCGAGCGCGCCCACCTTGATTGCCCAGATCCCGAGGTACCCGAATTGCGAGATCGCGGATCGCACGAACGGGTTTCCTTCGGGATGTCCATGAACCAACCCGGCGTGGGTCAGGACGCCGTCGGCGACGGTCACGGCGATCACCAGCATCCAGAGCTTGGTCTCGTGGCGCGAGAGAACCCCGAGTGCTCGCGCTGGAATTCCTTGTTCGACCCGACCGTATCCATCAGTTCGAGGGCTCGTAGCGTCTGTCACGGGGGACCCCATTCCAGTCTCGGTAGAATTCGACCGAATATGGGCAAAAATACCTTCCGTGTTTCCAGAAACTGGTGGAATTGTATCGATCCGTATACGGATTGGGTCGAGCTCGTCGGCGGTACGTCACCGATCTCGGGACGGAACCTGCGGCCGAAACGTACGAATCCGGGCGTTTTCTACTACAGGATCGTTCCGTGTTTCTTGTCGGGGAGGTCCTTTTCGACGCCCTCGTAGAACTCGAACCGGCGTTCGAGTTCCGTCCGGAGGTCGCTCGGCGGGACGATCTCGTCGATCACGACCTCGCTGGCCATCCGGTGGACGTCGATGTCCTCGCGGTACTCTTCCCTGAGTTCCTGCTCGCGCCGTTCGCGTTCTTCCTCGTCTTCGATCTGGCCGAGTTTCCGGGCGTAGACGGCATTGATGGCTGCTTCCGGCCCCATGATCCCGATCTCGCCGGAGGGGAGAGCGATCGTCGACTCGGGATCGTACGCCGGGCCGGACATGGCGTAGATGCCAGCCCCGTAGGCCTTGCGGACGATCACGCTCTGTTTGGGAACGGTCGCGGAGGAGGTCGCGTAGATCATCTTCTTGCCCGCCTCGAGGATGCCCTCCTTCTCGACCTGGGACCCGGCCATGAATCCGGGCGTGTCACAGAGGTACAGCAGCGGGATGTTGAACGCGTCCGACTTCCAGATGAACTCGGCGGCCTTCTCGGCGGCGTCCGGG
>DATFIX010000259.1:0-7247 GCA_035269625.1 Natrialbaceae archaeon | reverse complement strand
GACCCGAGCGTGATCGGGTTGAAACTGCGCGACGAGGGCGTCAAGGGCACTGCCGTCCCGGACGTCAAACTGGTGACGGGCAAGAAGGTCACCGAAATCCTCGAGGAGCACGACGCGGATCCCGACTTCCCCGAGGACCTCCGGAACCTGATGGAGCGCGCCGTGCGCCTGCGCGAGCACATGAACGAGAACCCGCTCGACCACCAGAACAAGCGCGCCCTGCAGAACACCGAGTCGAAGGTCCGCCGGATGGTGGACTACTACCGCGGCGACGCGATCGACGAGGACTTCACGTACTCCTACGACGCCGCCAAGGAACTCCTGGACTAGCCACCGATGTCCACGACGGGTCGAACCGGATCGGCCGCCACTGCGGTCGGTGACGTCGTCGCGGTGCTCTCGGAAGCCCGCTTCGTGCGGGTGGTCGCGAGCGCCGACGGCGACGCGCTCGCCGCCAGCGGCGTCCTCGCGCGTGCGCTCGACGATCACGACGTGCCCTTCCAGGTGCGCCTGATCGCCACGCCGGACGACCGCGCCTGGCAAACCGACGGCCCGGACGAGCGCGTCCTCGCCGTCGGACTGGAGAGCGACCACGCCGACGCCGTCGTCGATTCCGCGGAGACCCCGACCAGCGTCACCGCCTGGCAAGTCGCCCGGGAACTGGGAAGCGAACCGGATCCGCTTCTCGCGCTCGCCGGGGCCGTCGCGACCGGAAGCACGCCGGGTGCCGACGGCACCCCGGCGTTGCTCGAGGACGCGATCCTCGATCGTCGGCCGGGCGTGGCCCTCCCCACGGCCGACCTCGCCGACGGCCTCGCCCACTCGACGCTCGTCCACGCGCGGTTCTCGGGCGACGAGAGCGCGGCCGGCGCGACGCTCGCCGACCTCTCGCTCCCGGCAGAGCTCGACGAATCCGCCCGTCGCGAGGTCGCGTCGCTCGTCGCCATCGAGGCGACGGAGGACGCCCCGGCCAGGGCCGGCACGGCCGTCGAACGGTTCCTGCGGCCGTACGCGACGCCGGCCGGTCCCTTCGAGACGCTCGGCGGATACGCCGACGTGCTCGACGCGCTGGCGGCCACCGCGCCGGGAATCGGCGTGGCGCTGGCGCTCGGTCACGACGTGCGGGCGACCGCGCTCGACGAGTGGCGCGAGCACGCCCGCCGGGTCCACGAAGGGCTCCGAGTGGCCCACACCGGTCGCTACGACGGCGTCTTCGTCGCCCGCCACGACGACTGGCCGACCGCGACCGCTGCCAGACTGCTCCGGGACTACCGGTCGCCGGAACCGGTCGCGCTCGCCGTGGGCGATGGCGAGGCGACCCTCGCCGGCCCGCAGGAGCGTGATCTCGCCCCCGTCGCGACGGCCGCCGCGGAAGCGGTCGGCGGGCGTGCGGGCGCTATCGGTCGCCGCGCCAGGATCGAGTTCGACCCCGAAACGGACGTCACGGACGTCGTCACGGCAGTCAGGGAGGCACTATGACCCGAGAACCCCCGGAGACCGAACGAGACGCGACGACTCGCCGCGTCACCGTCCGCACGACCCACGAGGATCCGGCCCTGATCGCGAACGCGGTCGCGCCGGACAACACCGCCGAGATGGACACGCGGGTCGAGGACGGCACGGTCGTCACGACCATCGAGCGCGAGACGACCGGCGGCCTCGGGTCCACGGCCGACGACTACGTCGTCAACCTCGACGTCGCCACCCAGGTAGCACAGCTGATAACCGACCACGACACCAACACCGACACCAACCAATGAGCGAACGAAGCGTTTCACGCGCAAAGCAAGAGAAGCGGTGGTACACCGTGCTCGCCCCCGAACAGTTCGACCGGGCCGAGCTCGGCGAGACCCCCGCCGACGAACCGGAGAAGGTACTGGACCGAACGATCGAAACCACTCTGGGCGACCTCCAGCGGGACGCCTCGGAGAACAACACCAAGCTGACGTTCAAGGTCAACGACGTCGGCAGCGACACGGCCTACACGGAGTTCGTCAAGCACGAACTCAGCCGCGACTACCTGCGGAGCCTGGTGCGCCGCGGTGCCTCGAAGGTCGAGGCCTACGTGACGGTCCTGACGGCGGACGACTACCGCCTGCAGGTCCAGCCCGTCGCGTTCACCACCAAGAAGGCCGACCACAGCCAGGAGCGCGCCATCCGCCGGACGATGATCGACCTCGTCGAGGAGTCCGCCCGCGACCGGACCTTCGAGGAGTACGTCGACAGCGTCGTCCAGGGGCGGCTCTCCTCGGCCATCTACAACGAGGCCAAGACGATCTACCCGCTGCGCCGCGTCGAGATCCAGAAGGCCACCCTCGAGGCCCACCCCGAAGAGGTCGCCGCCGAGGAAGAGGCCGCCGTCGAAGTCGAGGAAGACGTCGAAGACTGAATTCGCGATTTCGGATCGATTTTCCCGGGGTCGTCCCCCGAGCGGCAGGACTGTATTGCGCGAACCGTGGATCGAGTATAAAAACGTAAGGCGTGGGTACGCGACCGGGCCGATATGAAGCCGCGGTTCGTCGGGCGACTCGGCCCGGCCGATGCGATCACGCTGGCGAACGCTGGAGCCGGGTTTCTGGCCGTCGTGATCGCGTTCTCGGACGCCGAACTCGCGGCGCGACTGGTGCTACTGGCTGCCGTGGCGGACGGCCTCGACGGCGTCGTCGCGCGGGCGTTCGGCGGGTCACCGGCCGGCGAGTACCTCGACTCCCTCGCGGACGTCGCCTCCTTCGGCGTCGCACCGGCGACGGTGGTGTACGTGGTCGTTCGCGACGGCTGGTCGCTGTCGGTGACGGACCCGACGTTTCGAACGATCCTCGCGCTGGCCGGCTGTGCCCTGTTCGTGACCATGGCCGTCACCCGCCTCGGCCTGTACACGGCCTTCGACACCAGCGACGAGTATACCGAGGGCGTGCCGTCCACGCTCGCGGCGACGATCCTCATGGCGGCCGTCCTGGCCGGGATTTCCGAGCCCGTGATCCTCGTCGTGGGGGTCTGGGCGTTCGTCTATCTCATGGTGTCGACGATCCGGTATCCGGACCTGCTTGCCCGGGACGCGCTCCTCATGGGCGTCGTCCACGTGCTGGCAGTGCTGTTCCCCTACGCGATCGACCGAACGTTCCCCTACGCCCTGCTCACCCTCGGCGTGGCGTATCTCACGCTGGGCCCCTGGCTCTACTGGCGGGGCGAGTGGCTCCTGCTGCGACTGTTCGGATCCGGCGACGATGGGGGAAAGGAAAACGCTTAGGACAGACGGGCTGCAGGTTAGCTACATGAAAGTCCCGACCCCGTCGGCCGCCGTGATCCGACCGTCCGAGGTGATGTTCCCGTGAGCGACGAGGAATCCGACCCGAACGACGAGGAACCGGCCGACGAACCGTCCGCCGAGGACGGGGCCGAGGAGGAGCCCACCGGCGAAGCCGCCTCGACCGTCGACGCCCTTCGCGACCGAATCGAGGAGCTGGCGTCCCGGCTCGACGCCGCCGAGACCGAGGGTGACCTCGACGACGTCGAGAGCGCGATCGACGAACTGGAGGCGGACGTCGAGACCGCGGATCTCCCCGAACCGGAGGACGAGGACGAAACGCCACCGGCCGAGGAACTCGCGGGGGAGATCGACGACGTCCGCGACGACCTCGAGGACCAGCGCGGTCCCTACGCCGAGGACGTCGCCGACGCCATCGGCGATTCGACGGCCACGATCACGGGCACCGAGTGGGCGCCGGAAGGAGCCGACTCGCTCGAGGATCCCGTCGCTGACTTCCTTGCCACCGTCGAGGAGACGATCGACGCCGACCTCCCGACCGCGTCGGCTGATTACGACGCCGACCAGGACGATCCGTCCGTGGATGGGGCGGATCTCGACGGCCTCACTGCCCCACTCGAGGAGGCGAGCGACGGTGTGATCGACGCGGGTCTCGACCCGGACGACGACGCGGAGACGATCGCCGCGCTCCTCGAAGCGACGGACGATCTCTCCGGCGCCATTGGTAGCGCGACGGAATGGACCGACCTCGAGGTTCGAGAACGCCTCGACCGCCACGGCTTCTACGACGTGCTCGACCATCGCAAGGACTTCCCGCCCGAGTGGCACGCCGTCAAGGTGTTCGAGAAGCAGGATCGCCCGGACAAGATCCTCGTGGCCCTGGAACTGATGGGGTCGGAGTTCATGCAGGAACACTGCATGGACGCCCTCATGCGAATGGGTGCCGAGGAAGCACTCGAACCGATGCTCGATCGGGTGAGCCGTCGCGACACGAAGCCGATCGAAGTCCTCGGCAAGATCGGTAGCGAGGAGGCCGTCGACACCCTCATCGACCACGTCGACAGCGACAACCTGGAACTCCAGCAGGTGACCCTGCGGGCACTGGGCGAAATCGGCAGCGAGGAGGCCACCCAACCGATCGCGAACCAGCTCGTCGCCGAATCCGACACCGTCCGGAGCAATGCCGCCCGCGCCCTCGGGCTGATCGGTGACACGCGTGCGATCGACCCGCTCGCCGACCTCCTCGACGACACCGACGAACCCGACACCGTCCGGGCGAGCGCCGCCTGGGCGCTCCGACAGATCGGCACCGGGCGAGCCCTGGACCACCTCGAAGACTACGCAAACGTGGACGCGGCACTCATCAGGGCCGAGGCCGAAAAGGTCGCCTGACCGCGTCGATCCGTCGATTCAACCCGGTTTCCCGTTACCCCAGCAGTCGGGCGTGCTCGACCTTGATACACCGGTCCTCGACGACGGTCAACCCGGCCGCCTCGGCGCGATCGGTCGCCTCGCGGTCCCGAATCCCCAACTGCGTCCAGACGACCGGCTCGTCGTCGCGAGCAAGGGTTTCATCGACGATACCGGCCACCTCCTCGCTCGGCCGGAAAACGTCGACGACGTCCACCTTGTCTTCGACATCCGACAACGAGTCGACGGCCTGCCGCCCCAGTACCTCGTCCCGGACTGGATTGACCGGGATCACCTCGTACCCGTGATCGAGCATGTACCGCGGGACGTCGTGGGCGGCTTTGCCTGGCGTGCCCGAGCACCCGACGACGGCAATCGTTTCGGCCGTCGAGAGGATGGTACGGATCGCGTCGTCGCTCGTGACTGGCATAGGGGGTCCTGGAGTGGCACAGGGAAAGGTCCCTCGGATGTGTCGGGAACAGGTCAGTCGGCGCTGGTCGGGATCCCCATCGACGAGATGGCGGGGTCGTCGCCGTCGCCTTCCTCCACGGTGATGATGCCGTCGAAAAGTTGCTTCAGGGTATTCATCGTCTGCTCGTCGTGGGCCGTCGAGTCGATGACGTACAGCCCCAGGCCGTCCGCGCTCTGGACGCGACCGGTAAACACGTGGAGGAACCGGAACACCGTCTGGAGGTCGGAATACATCAACAACGTCGACACGGAGTGAAGCAGAATGCGGTTTTGGTGGTGGCCGCGAACCTCGTAGAACTCTTCTAAGAACTCCGAGAGCTTGATCCCGATGCCGGTCATGTCGACGGGAGAGGACGCGTACTTCACGCGCCGGTCGTCCTCAACGTTGCTCCCGCCCTGTTGTTTGGTTACGCAATCGACCACGCCGATGTCGGCGTCGTTCGGGTTCGAGACGAAACTCTCGTATTCGGAGAGGACCTTCCGGGCGCTGTCCTTCGTCGTCACGACGATCGCGCCGTCGCCACTATTCGTCCCGCTCGAAAGGATCTCGAAGGCAATCCGACGCTTGCCAGTCATTGGGGGGCCCGAGATCAGGAGATTCGTCCCCGGACCGATATCGGCGTCCGGAACGACGTTAGCGAGATCGTACATCGAGTCCCTCCTGCGCGACTGGGTGTCCTCCGGTGGGGACAAGGTTGGTCCTCATTCCCTCGTCTATTCGTACGATGAGCCAATATGCATAAAGTCCTTTTGATTACAGCGATCCGGCCGGCGAACATCCACGAGGCGACGCGTTCCGGACCGCCTCACAGGACGAGGGCTGTACGGCCGATGACGAACGACGCGGCGGCGACAAACATACCGATTTTGATGTGTTTCTGCCCGGCCGTCGGATCTTCGAAGCTTTCGGCCAGCGCGTACAGCATGATGCCGTCTGCCGGGACGACGAGGACGAGGTACACCGTGCCGAGGGTCCCCAGTATCCAGGGCAGCGGGCTGGCGATGACGGCCGCGACCAGGAACACGCCACCGATTGTGAGGGACCGTCGCTCGCCGATCGCGATCGGGAGGGTCCGGAGCCCCTCTTCCCGGTCGCCTTCGACGTCCTCGACGTCCTTGATGATCTCCCGGGTGACCGTCGACACGGCAGCCAGCAGGAAGAGGACGACGGCAGTCGTGGAGAGTTCCCCGATCGATGCTGCGCCAAACAGGAACGTGCTTCCCCCGAGGTACCCGACGAGGACGTTCCCGGCGCCGGGAAGTCCCTTGAACACCTCGGTGTAGCTCACGAGGGCGAGGAGATTGATCACCGCAATGGCGATAGCGAGAACCGGGAGGGTGAGGGCCAGTCCGATCGCCGCTCCGAAGAGGACGACGCTAAACGCGAGCGCCCCACGGGGAGAGACGGCACCGCGTGGGATGGCCCGGTCCGGCGCGTTGATCGCGTCTATTTCGCGATCGAAGTAGTCGTTGATGGCCATCCCGGCCCCCGTCGAGAGAACCGTTGCCCCGACCGCTGCACCGATCGGTTTCATCTGCCCGTCTGCAGGAACGCCAACGACGACGAAGGCTCCGATGAAGGTCAACACTCCCGCCACGATCGCGTTTACCGGCCGAGTCAGCTCCACCAGCCCGCGGGCTCGCTCCGCCACGTCCATACGGTCGGGTGTCCCGGCCGGGCGGATAAACCCCCCGGATCGCCGGCCGACGAAACCAAGGGGTTTAAACGGGAGTGCGTCTCAAATTTGACCAGCGGGCGCTTAGCTCAGTTTGGACAGAGTACTTGGCTTCGGACCAAGTTGTCGCGGGTTCAAATCCTGCAGCGCCCATCACGTTTTCGAACGATTCGGAGCCAACCGACGACTGGACGGGGCACCGAGTTCGCCGGTGGGCCGACGATTACTGGAACGCCATCTCCATTCGATCCAGATCCGACTCCCGGCTCGTGTCCTGTGAGCCCGGACCTTCTCGAACGACCAAAACGCGACGTCGAACCCCCGGGTTCCGGGGTCACCGAGACCGAAGCGCTCCAGCGCGTAACCGGAGATGGTCGGGATCGCCATGGAGTCCGGTTTCGCTTCCAGTTCCCGGCGGAACCGTA
>DATFIX010000258.1:0-11557 GCA_035269625.1 Natrialbaceae archaeon | reverse complement strand
GTTTCTCGGACCGAACGGGTCGGGCAAGACCACGACCATGCGACTGCTCACGACCCTGACCCGACCGACGGCCGGATCGGCGCGCGTTCTCGGCGTCGATATCGCCAACCGGAACCCGATCGCCCGGCGCGTCGGGTATCTTCCGGAGGAATCGCCGCTGTTCGTGGAACTGACGGGACGGGAAATGCTCACCTACGTCGCCGACCTCCGCGATATCCCGACCCACGAAGCGGACGATCGGATCGCGACGTTGCTCGATCGTTTCGGTCTGTCGTCCCGGGCCGATGATCGGATCGAGAGCTACTCGAAGGGGATGCGTCAAAAACTGGCACTCGTCCAGTCAATGCTTCACGACCCCGAACTGCTCGTTCTCGACGAACCGACCGCCGGCCTGGATCCCAGGGCGACGCGAACGATCGAAGACGTGATCGTCGAACTGGCCGATCGAGGCGTCACGATTTTCCTCTCGACGCACGTGCTCTCGGTCGCCGACGAACTCGCGGATATCGTGGGCGTCATTCACGACGGACGACTGGTGGCCGAGGGCGATCCGGCGTCGCTCGAACGCCGGGGACAGCGCGGCGATGAACGATCGCTCGAAGCGGCGTTCCTGTCGGTGACCGGGGATGAAAACGCCGACGGCTGGAACGACGGCTCCGGGGCGAAGACGGGCGAATCGACCGATTCACCAGGAGAGGGATAACGTGCCGATCCGACACGGCGTACGAATCGCCCGAATCGACGTCGTCAGGGGAATCAGGAAGAACACCGCGACCCGACTGTTCTGGATCCGAATCCTGCTGTACGTCGGACTCGTCGGCGTCCCCGGCTTGCTCGCCGGATACGTCGCGTACCTGGGCGGCCAGGAACTGGCAGCGGGAAGGTCCCTGGCGTCGATCGAAACCGTTGAACTCTTCCGGACGATCGTCGCCTTCGTCTGGGCCTTCGCGTTCCTGATCGTGACCTTCAGGACCGTCGGCGGCCGCGGCTACCCCACGACGGCGAGAGTCCTCCTCGCGACGGTTCCGGTCCGCGACGTCGTTCTCGGAATATTGCTCGCGGAGATGGCGTTTGCCACGATCTGGATGGTGCCGTTTGCAGTGGCGAGCGGCGTGGGGTTCGCCGTCGGTGCCGGGACGCTCTCACCGCTCCTGACCGTGCCGGCCACCGCCGCCGTCGTCATCGCGTCCACCGTGGTCATCGGATTCACTGTCGGGATCATCCTCCGGCAGTTCGCCACGCGAGTCGGGTTCGTCGTCCGTCACAAGGCCGCACTGTCGCTGCTCCTGATCGCGACGTACTTCATGCTCCTCACGACCGACAGGCTGGAGCTCCTCTTCGAGTCGCTCGCGCCCGCGATGCGGTCGTCGCCGATCGGGTGGGGTGGCGACCTGTCGGTGCTGGGAATGCCTGGCGTGGACCCGTCCCCGGGGCTGGCGATCGGCTGGATCGGTCTCGCGGCCCTCCTCGTTCCCACCCTGGTGGTCGTCGGTGGCCGGGTGGCGGCGTTCCACTGGCTCTCGGACCCGTCGGTTCCCGTCGAACCATCGTCCGAGCGCGTCGGTCCTCCCGTACCCGTCGAACGGTCGGGGATCCTCACCGTCGTGATACCTGCACTCGTCGGGAAACCGATGGGGGCACTCGTCCGAGTGGCCTGGTGGCGCGCCATTCGCGCCCCGATGAAATTCGTGTACGTGGCCTACCCGCTGCTGTTCGTCGGTGCCATCCTCGTTGACGTCATCGAGACCGGTGGCGTGCCAGCCTCCCTTCCCGCCGTCGTCCTGATCGCCGTCGCCTGGGGTTCGGGGGTCCTGTTCGTCCTGAACCCCCTGGGCGACCAGGGCCGGGCCCTTCCGGCTACGATCATGACCGGCATCACCGGGCGACAGTTCGTGCGTGGGCACCTCCTCGCCACCCTCCTCGTTACGCTCCCGCTGGGCCTCGTGGCGACCATCGCGACCGTCCTCGTCAGTCCCCTCGATTCCGCGACGGCGCTGGTCGTGGTGCTCCTCTGTCCCGCCGTCATCGTCGCCAGCGCCACGCTGGCCGTGGGCATCGGAACGGCGTTCCCGCGATTCACCGCCACGAGTGTCACGCGTTCGACCAGGGTCGTCCTCCCGAGTTCCGTTGCTGTCCTTGCCTACTCGGTGACGTTCGGCCTTGGGATCGGTTCGGGGGCCGCGGTCTACAGTCAGGAGGTTCGACAACTGGCTGCGACGTTCCTCTCCTGGGCGCTCCCCTTCGGGCTCTCGGTATCCACAGGGTTGCTGTACTCCGGGTCAATCGTCATCCTCGTCCCCGTTCTCTTCACTCCGTTCCTCGCCTACCGGTACGCCGTCCGACGGTTCGACGCCGTCACCCTCGATTGACGAGCCGTCTCGACAGCGACAGACTGGTTATATTCTCCATACGAAATGAAGGGGTTGCGGATCGACTGATCACCGAATAAAACGACGAGCAGCCTCGAAATCGTTCGATCAGAAATCGGGAGGTGGGCGGTCAGGAACTCGCTTCGGGGTCAGTGACAGTCACGATCACTCGTCGTTGCGCCAGGACTCGGCGACCTCGATCACGTATCGGCCGTCTTCGCGAAGGGAGATGATGTACTCGTCGCGGTCGTACAGTTCCATGAGGTTGAGTTCGTACTGCCCGGGGCTGACGATCTTGATGCTCTCGAACTGGTCGTTGAGTTCCTCGCGAAGTTCGTCGAGGTCGGGTCGGCCCTCACTGGACGGGGTATCGACGACTCGGCCCTCGGATGGGGTTTCCGGATCGGAAGCGGCGGAGGGTGTTGGCTCCTCCGCCGACGCCGGTTCTGGGCGTTCGGAGGACGCGAGAACGTCTGGACCGTCCGCCGTCGGGTTCGCGGTCCCCTGGGGGCTCTCGGTCCCCTGGGAACCCTCTGACCCCTGGGGTTCCGCGACGTCGTGGGGTGAATCGTCCGAGTCGGGGTCGCTCGACGATTCGGGAGCGGCCCCGCCGACGCCCATCGGCCCGGGCAGTTCGTCGGGCGTGACCACGTCCGATCGCGCGGATGCCTGCGCGTCGTCCTCCCGGTCCTCCGTCCGTGCGCTGATTCCGTCGGTGGTCCAGTCGGGTTCCGCGTCCGGGTCGTACGACGAGTCGGCCGTCGATTCGCTGGCGGCCGGATCCTCCGTCCACTCGAACTCGTCGGCCGAGGACGCCCCGCGTGCCTGGTCGGAGGTACGGGCGGTCGATTCGCTCGTACGGGCAGTCGACTCGCTCTCGGACCGGTCCGAATCGGCTGACGTCTCGGATTCACGTTCGCGCCTGGCCGAGGGTCCCTTCCCGACGCCGGAGGTGTCAGCGCCGTCGGGGTTGGGCCACTCCGGATACTCGGCGTCGTCCGAGGGACTGAGTTCAGGTCGTTCGCCCGTATCGCTGGCGGTGAATCCATCCGCCGACCGTTTCGTGTCGGCCCTCGCACCGTCCGATGGCGAAGTGGGGGTTCCACCGGAAACCGGGGCGTCGTCCTCGCCATCCCGGCCGGCATCGGATTCGGTCCGGTCGGTGACCCACTCTCTGACCGTCCTCGTCGCCCTCGAGACGGTCTCTGTCACCGTCGAATCCGCACCCGGGGGTTCTGGGGGCGTGTCGTCACTCGCTGGATCGTCGGCCGAGGAAGCACCGTCCGGTTTGAACTGGAACGTGTTCCCGCCACAGTCCGGACACCCCGAAAGCATCTCCTTGGAGCCGTCGGGAAAAACGCGGCCGCACTCCGTACACTGGTGGGGCATTTTATCGACGCGAAACGAGGGCGCTGATGAGGTTCTCGTCCTTGTGGAGCGTCTCGATCTGGTTCGCCGGGCCGATGACCGTCAGTTTCGACGTGGACTCGCGGCCCATCAGCCGATCCAGGAAACTCGAGTCGTCCGTTTGCGAGCGGGGGTAGGTCTCGATCTCGATGCCGTTGAAATCCTCCGGGTTGATCTCGCTCATCGTCACCTCGATGAGCTTCGATTCCTCGTCGGGGGAAAGACCCTGCTCGAGGATGACGATGTTGCCGTCGCGAACGCCGTCGAGGATCATCCTGATCTTCTCCATGCTGGCGAGCCCCTGCATGCGCTCGCCGCTGATCATGTCGATTCGAACTCCGTCGCCGGCTTCTTTGACTTCCGCCATCTCGATCACCCGAAGTACTCCGCGATCTTCGTGTACACTTCGTCCATGTTGTCGCCCTCGAGCGCGGAGAGTGGGACGGTCTCGTGCTGGGGGAACGCGTTTTCGATGCGCTGGACGCTCGATTCGTCGAGGTCGATCTTGTTCGCGAAGATCAACACGGGCAGATCGCGGCTTTCGATGATCCCGATCAGCATCGTGTTGACCTGCGTGAACGGGTCGTTCGTCGAGTCGAGCACGTAGATGACGCCCTCGACGTCCTCGCGAAGCCAGTGCATCGCCTCGGCGACCCCCTCGGTGGCCTCCCTGGATCGACGTATGGCCTCGTCCTCCTCGAGATCGTAATCGAGGAACTCCTCGTAATCGACCTTGGTCGCCACGCCCGGCGTGTCCACGATGTCGATGGTGACGGAATTGCCGTTCCGTTTGATCTCGACGTTCTCCTTTCGACGGGCCCGGCGCGTTTCGTGTGGAACCTGGCTCTCGGGGCCGATCGCGTCGCCCGTCCAGTCGCGGGCGATTCGGTTCGCGAGCGTCGTTTTGCCGGCGTTCGGCGGGCCGTAGATGCCGATACGTTTCTGGTCTTCGTCTGCGAACAACCGATCTGTAACCCGGGTTATACTTTGTTTGAGTCCTTTGAACAGTCCCATCCTGACCTCCCGCACCCGGGATTCGGGTGCCTATGCGGATACAACCACACTGAATTCACTTAAGCCTACGTCAGACACGTATCAAACACCATGGGAGTTATCATTCCCCATGGGTGTCAGTCGTGGCAGATCGTTCTCGGGGAGAATCGACCAGTGAGCAGGTTCGAACCATGCAGGTCGCGATTGACACCCTTGCGAGAGATCGTGACAGAATTCGAATTGTTTCAGTCGTCCGTTTCTAGATCCGACATTTTCTCCCACGGTGGGGCTCTCTCGATCGGACGTCCTTTCTCTCTCGGTCGGACATTCGGAGTCGACCGGAAACGACGGGGTCGGACCATGTCCGCCGGGAGGAACCGTCCTGAGCTGGGCGTTCGAATAGAACCGAAGGTGTCGGTCGATGATGGTGGCCGGAGCCGAGCGAGCCCGTATTCGTCGACGGGGGTACCGTACCGGCGTTCTACCCGCATTGTCGATTACCTTCGGGTTGGAAAACCTCCCTGACGCCCCCCACCCCTTCGTTTCAGGTGGAACACGAGAACGGCACACCCCCCGATGGACCGCCAACTAGAGACCGAAACCTTTAATAATATTTAATTAAAACCAAACCCGTACCACTAGCAAATCGGCTGTGCTAGGGAGTTCTCGTTTCGTCGTCTACGATAATTGAGTTTCATCCGTCTCAACGCCTCTTCCTGCCGAATCCGTACAACCGTCGAACCGTCAGGGTGGGGTCGAATCCCGTTCCACCTGAAACGAAGGGGTGGGGGTGTTGGGGACCGACGTAGCTACGAACGGATCTTCCTGCACGAGAAGATACCTTCACGAGAGAAAACACCCTCACGAGAGTAAACCTACAGGCGTTCGCAATGGAAGCGTTAACGGAACTCATTCACGACGGGCTCACAGTTGATCCCCGATCCAGGTTGATCCCCGATCCTCGTTGACAACGGGACCACGGCGGTCGACGACTCAAAACAGATCGACACCCCAAAATCCTCGACGGCGGTCGCGCTGAGGAATTCTCGACGGCGGTCGCACTGAGGTATCCCGATCGATTCGGATTGGAACGCGACCAACGTATCGGGTCGAATGGGGTCCGGTTTGTCGTGTTCGGGGACGATTCCTCCCGAAATCGCCATATTGCGGGTGGGATAATCGGTCATTACCCGGTGTTCGGCCGGGGAAGGATAGTTTTAATAAGGTGGTATTCGTGTGCTTCGTTTGCATCAACTGGACGGTCGCTCCGGGCCGATTCTCCAGATCCCGGCCTATTTGGGCCCTCTCTGGAGGGATTTACTGGTTCGCGGGCGGATCTCCACACGAAACAAAGGGGTGGGCCACGGCAAACCATGGGCAACGACGATACACCACTGAACGGCGGAGAGGCGACGGGTGGCGGCCAGTCGTTCGAGGTGGACATCGACGAGATGGTGCTCGACGACGAGTCCGACGAGTCGTCACAGGGGCTGTTCGACGACTTGCTCAGCGGGGAACCGATTTTCGAGAACAAGGAGGTGCTTCGTCCCTCGTACACGCCGCACGAACTCCCGCACCGCAAAGAGCAGATCAACAAGATGGCGACGATCCTCGTCGCCGCCCTGCGGGGCGAAACCCCGTCCAACATCCTGATCTACGGGAAAACCGGGACGGGCAAGACTGCGAGTGCGAAGTTCGTAAGCCAGGAACTCGAGCGAACCTCCCAGAAGTATAGCGTCCCTTGCGAGGTCGAGCACATCAACTGCGAGGTCACCGACACCCAGTATCGCGTGCTCGCACAGCTCGCGAACAAGTTCATCCAGCAGAACGAGGCGCTCATCGACGACCGGATCGAGAAACTGGAAACGCTTCGCGATCGGGCGGCCGACGATCCGACGATCCTCGGCGGCGACGATACCGACGGCCCGACCGCGGACGAACTGCTTCCGGGTTCGGACGAGGACGAGTCGGACAACGGTGGGCTCGGCGGCGACGAAACGTTCGCGTCGATAGCCGAAATCGAGGACCGAATCGAGGAGCTCCGGGCGGACAAAGACTCCTTCGAGAGCGTCCCGATGACGGGCTGGCCGACCGACCGGGTCTACAACGTGTTCTTCGAGGCGGTCGATTACCAGGAACGCGTGGTCGTCATCATGCTCGACGAGATCGACAAACTGGTCGAGAAGAGCGGCGACGACACGCTCTATAATCTCTCGCGGATGAACTCGGAACTCGAGAACTCGCGGGTGTCGATCATCGGCATCTCGAACGACCTGAAGTTCACCGACTTCCTCGATCCCCGGGTCAAGTCGAGCCTGGGCGAGGAGGAGATCGTCTTTCCGCCATACGACGCCAACCAGCTCCAGGACATCCTCCAGCACCGGTCCGAGGTGGCGTTCAAGGGAGACGCGCTCAAGGAGGGGGTCATCCCGCTCTGTGCCGCGTTCGCCGCCCAGGAACACGGGGACGCGCGACGGGCGCTCGACCTCCTCCGGACGGCGGGGGAACTCGCCGAACGCGACCAGGCGGAACGGATCGACGAGGACCACGTCAGGCAGGCCCAGGACAAGATCGAACTCGACCGGGTCGTCGAGGTCGTTCGCACGCTTCCCACGCAGTCGAAACTCGTCCTGTTCTCGATCATCACCCTCGAGAAGAACGGCGTCCACAACATCAACACCGGCGAGGTCTACAACGTCTACAAGCAACTCTGTGACGAGATCGACGCCGACGTGCTGACCCAGCGACGGGTCACCGACCTGATCTCGGAACTGGACATGCTCGGGATCGTCAACGCCGTCGTCGTCAGCAAGGGTCGGTACGGCCGGACGAAGGAGATCAGTCTCTCGGTCCCGATCGACGAAACCGAGGCAGTTCTCAAGTCGGATTCGCGCCTGAGCGACGTCGAGGACGCACAGCCGTTCGTCCAGGCGCGGTTCGACAGTTGAAGCTCGACGGTTGACGTTCGACGGTCGTTGACGACGGTCAGTTGACCGTTCTCGCGAATTGAATCCCGGCGAGCGCCGCGATCGCAAGTTCGAGTCGAGCGAGCACGCCGGCGAGGACCGCGCCCACGGTCGAAGGGACTCCCATCTGTGCCGGCGGTGTAGACGCGGCGAGTTTGAGGCGGACGTAGCCGAGCCACGGGATCCTGACCTTCGCGCGGCCCTTGATCCAGGAGGGTTTGACGACGGTACTTTGGCCGCCGATCTGGTCGTATTCACCGTTGTTGTCACCTTTCGTGATGAACCCGTCGTGTGGGGCCGGACAGGTGAACGTCTCGGCGCAGGTGTCGACGCCACCCAGGTAGTCGTCGTCGGCCTTCGCGACCCAGTCGTCACCCTCCTCGACGTAGAACCGGGCGCGGTGAATGATCGGTGTGGACCGGCCACCGTCCGGCCTGTAGACGACGACGTTGCCGTAGTCGCCGAAACTCCAGTAGCCGGTTTCCTGGCCCTTGCGGTAGGTGACGACGCCGGTTCCCGCAACGGCCCCGTCGGGCGCGAACCGCTGCTCGTCCATGAGGAATACCAGGTCCCCCCGGGACATGTGGGGTTCCATGCTCCCGCTTTCGACGGCGACGAGTGGCGGCCAGATCCCGCTGATCGCGAACAGGAGCAGGGCGATGACGACGACCGTCAGCACGCTCGACAGCGCGTCCCGGAGGAAGACGACGGCCCCCTGATTCGTCCGGAGTGCCCAGCGAAGTGGGGCGTCGCTCGGATCGGGAACGTCATTGGCCTCTGTATCCGCGGCCGGCCGGCGTTCCGACTCGACGTCGTCTCGCCAAACGAACTCGGAATCGTCGTCCTGCTCTCGAAACTCGGGATCGTCGTCTTGCCGGCGATCGGGCTCGACATCCGGACCGGGATCGGGGTCGTCGCCTCGACCGGGGCGGTTCGGATCCCTCGCGAACTCGTCGATCCCGTCGTTCTCGACGTCGGTATCGTGGTCATCGACGCCGGAACCCTCGTCCTCGGGGCTCGCCGAGTCCCGGCCGTCGGGAGTCCCGACGTCCCGGCTGGGGGTATCGACCGGGGGCTCGTCCTCGCCGTCGCCACCGTCGCTCATCGGGCGACGTTTTGCCGGTCCGGGCAATCAACCTTCTGATCGCTATGCTTTTGCGACGGGCGACCGATCGTCCGGGGTGTGCCACTCGAGGGCCCTGCCCGGATCGTCAGCGAACTCACGAGTCGCGGATACAACGCCGAACGGGAGGCCGTCACCCTGCTTGCCGGGGCGGACGACCCGGCCGTCGCGCTCGAACGGGCGGTCGAGGCAGCCCCCGACGACGCGCTCAAGATCACTGCCGACCACGTCCGGTCAGTGATCGGCCCCGACGGAACCCGCGACCCGATCGACGGGGCCGGATCGAGTGACGACCGGCAACGGTTCGCAAACGAAACGGAGGCAACGGAGGCTCCAGGGATCGGCGGCGAAGCGGACGTGGACGACCAGGCTCCGGACGACGACGACCATTCTGATCGTCCAAAATCGGACGAGGGAATTGGGGCCGAGGCAACACGTTCTTCCGGCGAAGCGCCGTCAGTCGAGCGAACGAGGGTCGATGGAGCCGTCGAACCGAACCGGGTGGACAACCCCTCTGTTTCAAGTGGAACCAACGAACCGGATTCGCGTGACGTGAGCGGGCAGTCTCCACCTGAAACGAAGGGGTCTGGGTCGGCGGCGTCTGTCGGGTCCAGCACTGGACGAGATCAGGCTCGCCAGTCGGTCCGGATCGACAACGACATGACTGGCCACAGTACGGGCACGGGGACGTACAAGGACTTCGTCACCGTGTTCCGGGATCGCTACGAGCGACTCTCTGCGAAACTCCAGGGGCGGGTCAACCGTCGGCCGGCGAGTGCCATCCAGTCGATGGCCGGCGGCCAGGAGGCGGCCATGATCGGCATGGTCGACGACGTGCGATCGACGGCCAGCGGCCACTGGCTGATCGACCTCGAAGACACGACCGGGACCTTCCCGTGCCTGATCATGAAGGACCGGGAGTTCGCCGACGCCGTCGACGAGATCCTCATGGACGAGGTGCTCGCGGTCGAGGGCACCCTCTCGGACGACGCCGGCATCCTGTTCGTCGATTCACTGCACTTCCCGGACGTGCCCCGGACCTACTCGCCGTCGACGGCCGATCGACCGGTCAAGGCGGCGCTGATCAGCGACGTCCACGTCGGGAGCCAGGAGTTCGTCGCCGAGGCCTGGCACCGCTTTGCCGACTGGCTGCACACCGAGGAGGCCAGCGACGTCGAGTACCTGCTGATCGCCGGGGACATGGTGGAGGGCGTCGGCGTCTACCCGGATCAGGACGAGGAACTCGACATCATCGACATCTACGAGCAGTACGAGGCGTTCTCGGAGTACCTGAAGGAGGTGCCCGGGGACATGGAGATCGTGATGGTGCCGGGCAACCACGACGCGGTCAGACTGGCCGAACCCCAGCCCGGATTCGACGAGGAACTCCGGGAGATCATGACGGCCCACGACGCCCGGTTCGCGTCGAACCCGGCGTTCGTCACGGTCGAAGGCGTCACCTTCCTCCTGTATCACGGCGTCTCACTGGACGAACTCATCGCGGAACTCCCCGACGAGAAGGCCAGTTACGACGAGCCACACAGGGCGATGTACCAGTTGCTGAAGAAACGTCACGTCGCCCCGCAGTTCGGCGGCCACATGCGCCTGGCTCCGGAGGAACGGGACTACCTGGTCATGGAGGAGATCCCGGACGTGTTCCACACCGGGCACGTCCACAAACTCGGGTACGGCAAGTACCACAACGTCACTGCGATCAACTCCGGGTGCTGGCAGGCCCAGACCGCCTTCCAGAAATCGGTCAACATCGACCCGGACGTCGGGTTCGCCCCGATCGTTCACCTCGACACGCTCGACGTGACGATCCGGAAGTTCACCTGATCGGGCGGCGGTCGCCTCGCTTTCGCCCGTTCACGGCTCGAGCCGATACCTGATCGTGGGCGTGCCGTCGAACCGGGGACCGTTGCCGGCTTTCGCGAAGCCGACGGTTTCCGCGGCGGCTTCGACGTGCGGATGGCTGTCCGGTGCCAGCAACTCCACTGTCATGCCCTCGCGCTTCGCGAACCGCACCGGTTCGGCGAGCAGGGTCTCGACTGCCTCGGGGGTGCCGTCGAGCTGGGTGACGTACACGACGTCGTCGCGGGCGTCGAAGCTCACGAACCCCAGCACGTTCTCGCTGGAGCCGTTCCGCTCGGCGTCGGCGTTGGGGTCCGACCCGGCGTCGGGGTCGTCGGCGATCCGGACGGTCCGGTCGTGGACCAGGTGTCGCATCACGTCCTCCGGTGCGTCGGCGATGGCCGCCATCGCTTCGGCGTCGGCCTCGACGGCGTCTCGGACTCGCATCGGCCGTGTGAACGGATCCCATGCAAATAAGGGTGTGGCTTCGGCCCGCCAGCTCGGCCCAGCCTCTTTGTCGTCGGGGCCATATTGTGTCCCATGTCACCGTATTCCGAGACCGCCGAGGACGGGGGCGATCGATGCGATTACTGCCGCCTCCCGATCCCGGAGGACCCCGTCACTCTCGAGTTCGACGGCGAGCAGTACGGCTTCTGTTCGGAGACCTGCCGGGACGCGATGGTGGACTCCGATCGGGTCTTCACCGAATACCACGGTCACCGGCGGTTCAGTTCCGGCATTGCGGCGTTCGATCGATCGCTCCCGCAGGGGATTCCACGGAACGCGTTCGTCCTCGTCGGCGGGCAGGCGGGAACCCGCGACACGGCGCTGCAGGCCGAACTGGT